>NZ_JAAFZC010000001.1:2047912-2407216 GCF_010614805.1 Pseudooceanicola aestuarii | reverse complement strand
AACGAGAACCTGTCGCTGTTCCAGCAGGGGAAATGCGGCATGTGGATCGACGCGACCGTCGCGGCGTCCTTCGTGACCAACCCCGATGACAGCACCGTGGCGGATCAGGTCGGCTTTGCCCTGGCGCCCGACAACGGGTTGGGTCCGCGCGGCAACTGGCTGTGGGCCTGGTCCCTGGCCGTGCCGGCCGGATCCGACGCGACCGATGCTGCCAAGACCTTCATCGCATGGGCCACCTCCAAGGAGTACCTGGCGCTGGTGGCAGAGAAGGAAGGCTGGGCCAACGTGCCGCCGGGCACCCGGACCTCGCTCTACGAGAACCCGGAATACCTGGAAGCGGCGCCGTTCGCGCAGATGACACTCCAATCCATCAACGCGGCCGATCCGACGCAACCAACCGTCGATCCCGTGCCCTATACCGGTGTGCAATTCGTGGCGATCCCCGAATTTGCCGGTATCGGCACCCAGGTGGGGCAGGAATTCTCTGCCGCGCTGGCCGGTCAGCAATCCGTGGACGAAGCGCTTGAAAAAGCGCAGGATCTGACCACGGACGAGATGGAGGCGGCGGGCTACTGACCCCTCCCCCTCCTTCCCGGATGGTGGTGCGCCGCTGTCCGGGTTGGCCCGACGTCTCCGGCGGGACGCCTGCGTCCCGCCCCCCTATTTCTCCGCGCCTCCCGCGCGACCCGCATTCACGCCAGACCGGAGGTCCAGATGGCCACCCAGCATTCCCGCAGCGCCGCCCGCCTGATGATGGCGCCCGCCGTGATCCTGCTTCTGGGGTGGATGCTCGTCCCGCTGGTGATGACGCTCTACTTCTCATTCATGGACTACCGCCCCTTGCGTGGCGTGGCCGAATGCTGCGTGGGGTTCAAGAATTACGAACGGTTCATCACCTCCTCGTCCTTCATGGATTCGGTACTGGTCACGCTGATCATGGTGGGCGGCATCCTGGCCATCACGGTGATCGGCGGCATCCTGCTGGCGCTGCTGCTGGATCAGCCGATGTGGGGTCAGGGGATCGTGCGGATCCTGGTGATCGCGCCGTTCTTCGTCATGCCGACCGTATCGGCGCTGGTGTGGAAGAACATGTTCATGGACCCGGTGAACGGCGTGCTGGCCCATGTCTGGCGGTTCTTCGGGGCGGTGCCCCATGACTGGCTGTCGCAATCGTCGTTGTTCTCCATCATCCTGATCGTCAGCTGGCAATGGCTGCCCTTTGCCACGCTGATCCTGCTGACCGCGATCCAGTCACTGGACAGTGAGCAGCTGGAAGCGTCGGAGATGGACGGCGCCAAGTTCCTGTCGCGGTTCTGGTACATCATCCTGCCGCATCTCAGCCGGGCGATCACCGTGGTGATTCTGATCCAGACGATTTTCCTGCTGTCGATCTTCGCCGAGATCTTCGTGACCACGCAGGGCAGCTTTGGCACCCGGACCCTGACCTACCTGATCTACCAGCGCGTGCTGGAAAGCCAGAACGTCGGCCTTGGCTCCGCCGGGGGGATCCTGGCTGTCATCCTGGCCAATATCATCGCCATCTTCCTGATGCGCATCGTCGGCAAGAACCTGGATACCTGAGGGAGAGACCGGACATGGCCCGCGCACAGACCCCCCGCCGCAAGCTGATCACCACCCTGGCCGCATGGACAGTGGGACTGCTGATCTTCTTTCCGATCCTCTGGACGATCCTGACCTCCTTCAAGACCGAAGCCGAGGCCATCGCCAGCCCGCCGTCCTTCCTGTTCTTCGATTGGACGCTGGAGAATTATTCCATCGTGCAGGAGCGGTCGGATTACGCCCGCTACCTGTGGAACTCGATCATCATCGCCGGCGGATCGACCTTGCTGGGCATCATCATCGCGGTGCCGGCAGCCTGGTCCATGGCTTTTGTGCCCGGACGCCGGACCAAGGATATCCTGATGTGGATGCTGTCGACCAAGATGCTGCCGGCGGTGGGGGTGCTGTACCCGATCTACCTGGTGATGATCCGCATGGGTGTGCTGGACACCAAGGGGGCGCTGATCGTCGTATTGATGTTGATCAACCTGCCGATCATCGTCTGGATGCTCTACACCTATTTCAAGGAAATCCCGGTGGAGATCCTGGAGGCCGCCCGCATGGACGGCGCCACCCTGCGGGAGGAAATCCTGCATGTGCTGACGCCCATGGCCGTGCCGGGCATCGCCTCCACCCTGCTGCTGAACATCATTCTGGCCTGGAACGAAGCTTTCTGGACGCTGAACCTGACGGCCGCCAAGGCGGCGCCGCTGACCGCGTTCATCGCCTCCTACTCCTCGCCCGAGGGGCTGTTTTACGCCAAACTTTCGGCCGCCTCGACCATGGCGATCGCGCCAATCCTCATCATGGGCTGGTTCAGCCAGAAACAACTCGTCCGGGGTTTGACCTTCGGCGCGGTCAAATAAGGAACCAAGATCATGGGACGCATCACACTTGACAAGGTAACCAAGAGCTTCGGCGACTTGCAGGTCATCCCGCCGCTGGACCTGACCATCGAGGACGGCGAGTTCGTGGTCTTCGTCGGCCCCTCGGGCTGCGGAAAATCCACCCTGCTGCGGCTGATCGCCGGGCTGGAGGACGTTTCCACCGGACAGATCCGCATCGATCGGGAGGACGCCACCATGCTGCCGCCGTCGCGGCGGAAACTTGCGATGGTGTTCCAGTCTTACGCGCTGTATCCGCATATGTCGGTGCGCAAGAACATCGCCTTTCCGCTGAAGATGGCGGGAATGGAGCGCGCCGAACAGGACCGCAGGGTGGAGGACGCCGCCAAGGTTCTGAACCTCACCGATTATCTTGACCGCCGTCCGGGCCAGCTGTCCGGCGGCCAGCGCCAGCGGGTCGCCATCGGGCGGGCCATCGTGCGTGAACCGGCGGCGTTCCTGTTCGATGAACCGCTGTCGAACCTTGACGCCGCGCTGCGCGTCGGCATGCGGCTGGAAATCTCCGAGCTGCACAAGCGGCTGGCGACCACAATGATCTACGTGACCCACGACCAGGTGGAGGCAATGACAATGGCAGACAAGATCGTCGTCCTGCGGGCAGGTGAAATCGAACAGGTCGGCAGCCCTCTGGACCTGTACCGCAACCCGCGCAACCGGTTCGTCGCCGGGTTTATCGGCTCGCCCACGATGAATTTCGTCGAAGGATCGGAGGCCGCGAAATACGGCGCCCATGCCATCGGCGTGCGGCCCGAACATATCACCGCCTCCCGGACCGAGATGCCGGGTGCCTGGCGCGGCGTGGTGGGCGTAGCCGAGCACCTAGGCTCCGACACGTTCCTGCATGTGCACGAGACCGGACTGGCCGAGACCATCACCTTCCGCGCCAACGGCGAATTCGAGGCCCGCCATGGCGACACCATCTGGCTCAGCCCCGATCCCGAGAAACTGCACAGGTTCGATGCGCAGGGACTGGCCCTGACCTGACGGCGGGCCGGGACGCAGCCCGCCGGGCCGAACCGACCGCCCCCCCCGGCCAGCCCCGCGCCACCACCACCGCCCCGCCGGTTCCGCGAACCGCCCCCCACCCCGCCGCATCCCCCCGCGGCGGGGGCCACGCCCTGTCTGCCCCGCAGACGGACCCGACGCCGTAGACCACCGCCCCGATGTCACGGGCCCCGCCGTCCCGCAGTCCTGACATCCCCGGCCCCCTGGATGGACCCATGACGCTTTCGACCGCGACCCTTGCAGATCTTCCCGACCGTATCGCCCGGCCCAATTACGACCGCGCCGCCCTGCGCCCCGGCATCGTCCATATCGGCCTGGGCAATTTTCACCGCGCCCACCAATCATGGTACCTGCATCGGCTGTTCCAGCAGGGCCATGACCACGATTGGGCCATCCTGGGCGCCGGGGTCCGGCCCTATGACGACGTGATGCGCGAACGGCTGCTGGCGCAGGATTGCCTGACCACCCTGATCGAGCTGGACCCCGCCGGCAGCGCCGCCGAGATCGTCGGCGCGATGATCGACTATGTGCCCATCGTCGAGGGCCAGGCGCCGCTGATCGCCGCCATGGCCGATCCGGCGATCCGCATCGTGTCGCTGACCGTGACCGAGGGCGGGTATTACATCGATCCGGTCACTGGCGGATTCGACGGGGATCACCCCGACATCCGCCACGACGCCGCTCATCCCGACCGGCCCCGCACTGCCTTTGGCGCCATGATCGCCGCGCTGCGGCTACGGCGGGATGCCGGTTCGGGGCCCTTCACCGGCCTCAGCTGCGACAATCTTCAGGGCAATGGCGATGTACTGAAACAGACGCTGCTGTCGCTGGCCCGCCTGTCCGATCCGACGCTGGCGGAATGGATCGCCACGCAGTGCAGCTTTCCCAATTCGATGGTCGATTGCATCGTCCCGGCCACCGGCCCCGCCGAACTGGCGCTGGCCCGCGACCTGGGCGTCGAAGACGCCTGTCCCGTCACCCACGAGAACTTCCGCCAATGGGTGATCGAGGATGATTTCTGCGCCGGGCGCCCCGCCTGGGAGCTGGCCGGCGCGACCTTTACCGACGACGTGCACGCCTACGAGACGATGAAGATCCGAATCCTGAACGGCGGCCATCAGGTCATCGCCGCGGCGGCGGAGATCCTGAACATTCCCACCATCGCGGGGGCCATGGCCTACTGCAAGCTGCGCGCCCTGTTTCGCAAGGTCGCGCTGGAGGAAATCGCCCCCCATGTCGCCCCGGTCCCCGGCACCAGCCCGGCGGATTACGTCGACCTGATCGAGGGGCGTTTCGCCAACCCGATGATCCGCGACACCACACGCCGCGTCGCCTTTGACGGATCGTCGCGCCATCCCGGCTTCATCCTGCCCTCGGTCCGCGACGGGCTCGCCGCCGGCACCCCGGTGGAAGGGCTGGCCCTCGTTTCCGCCGCCTGGGCGCGCTACTGCACCGGCTGGCGCGAGGACGGCACCGAGGTGGCGCCCAACGATCCATTCTGGACCGACCTCTCCGTTAGGGCTAACACGGCGGAGGAAAACCCGGCGGAATGGCTGGAGATGCGCCACATCTACGGCGATCTTGCCGATCAGCCGCGCTTTGCCACCGCGTTCGGCCGGTGGTTGGGCCTGATACATGCGCAGGGCATGGAGGCGGCGCTTGCGGCGTATCTCTCTGCCTGACGGCAAAGGGAGAGAGACGTTGAACACATATCTGGGCATCGACCTTGGAACTTCGGGCCTGCGCGCCCTGCTGGTGGATGGCGACAGCCGCCCCATCGGCGCCGCAGAGGCGCATTACACCAGCGACGCCCCCGCCCCCGGCTGGTCCGAACAGGATCCCGCCCGCTGGATCACCGCGCTGGACCAGGCGATCGACCAGCTGCGCGCCCGCCATCCCGAATTCGCCGCCCTGCGCGGCATCGGGGTGGCCGGGCACATGCATGGTGCCACCCTTCTGGACAGCGCCGACGAGGTGCTGCGCCCCTGCATCCTGTGGAACGACACCCGCGCCCATGCCGAAGCCGCCAGCCTGGACAGCGCCGAACGGGTGCGCGACCTGTCGGGCAACATCGTCTTTCCCGGCTTTACCGCACCCAAGCTGGCCTGGGTCGCCACCCATGAGCCGGCGATTTTCGAGCGCGTGGCGCGGGTGCTGTTGCCCGCCGCCTATCTGAACCTGCACCTGACCGGACAGCATGTCTGCGACATGTCCGATGCCGCCGGCACAGCCTGGCTGGATGTCGGTGGGCGGGACTGGTCCGGGGATCTGCTGGCTGCCGGCGGTATGCGCCGCGATCAGATGCCTGCCCTGGTGGAAGGCGCCGCCCCCGCCGGTACCCTGCGCCCCGAACTGGCCGCGCGGTGGGGGCTGAAGGACACGGTGACCGTGGCTGGCGGCGCGGGCGACAATGCCGCCGCCGCCTGCGGGATCGGCGCGCTGGCCGAAGGTGCGGGCTTTGTCTCTCTCGGGACATCGGGCGTGTTGCTGGCGGCACGCGACGGCTATGCCCCGGCGCCCGCGACGGCTGTGCATACCTTCTGCCACGCGGTGCCGGGGCGCTGGTACCAGATGGGCGTGATGCTGTCGGCCACCGACAGCCTGAACTGGCTGGCCAGGATCACCGGCCAGTCCCCCGCGCAGCTGACCGCCGGGCTGGACGAACGGCTGGAGGCCCCCGGCCCGGTGCGGTTCCTGCCCTACCTGTCGGGCGAACGGACTCCGCATAACGACGCCGCGATCCGGGGCGCGCTGACCGGGCTGGGCATCGCCACCGACCGCGCCGCCGTAACGCGCGCCATCCTGGAGGGCGTGGCCCTTGGCCTGCGCGATTCCGCTGAGGCGCTGAAAGCCACCGGCGCGCGAATGGACCGGCTGTTCGCCATCGGCGGCGGCGCGGCCTCGCGCTATTGGGTGAAACTTCTGGCCACGGTGCTGGACCTGCCCCTGCACCTGCCTGCGGGCGGCGAGTTCGGCGCCGCCCTGGGCGCGGCGCGGCTGGGCCTGTGTGCCGCCACGGGCGCGGCGCCCGAAGACGTCATGACCCCGCCTGACACCGGCGAGGTGATCGAGCCGGTGACCGAGATGGTCCCCGTCTTTGACGCCGAATATGCCCGGTTCCGCGCCGCCTATCCCCTGATTCGCCAGGCCCAGTAGCGCCGCGCCCGGCGGCCCGCTGCCTTGGGGGGACCGGAGCGCCGGGCCGGGCTGGTCGCTGCCGGCGCGGCTGGTCGCTGCCGGCGCCGGGCGCGGCGGGCGGGATTGGCGACTGGTCGCTGGCGGGCGTCTGTCCAACCCTTTCCGCTTGCGAGGCGGTGTTGGTCCGGGCGTTGGATGTCGGGCCGCGCGGAGCGTCCCGACAGGTCCGGCAGCCTCTCCCGCCTGGCCCTGCCTTTCCCATCTTCGCCCTGTTCAGTCCAACTCCGCTGCCCAGGGCGGATTGGCCCCGGCGCGCGACACAGTGATCGCGGCCACCCGCGCACCCAGGGTCAGCGCCTCTGCCAGGTGGTCCTGCGACAGGCTGGCAATGCCCTGAGGCGACAGGCCGCCGCGCCGGTCCAGCGCGTGCAGCAGGCCGGAATTGAACGTATCGCCCGCGCCCACGGTATCGACCACCTCAACCCTTGGAGCAGGCACGGTGACCTGCCCGCCACTGCGCATGTAGCCGGTCGCGCCCTGCGCGCCGCGTGTCACGATGATCAGCGCCGGGCCGGACGCCTGCATCCGGGAGACCCGCGTCGCTTCGCTGCCGTCGGGGTCCAGCCAGGCCAGATCCTCGTCCGAGATCTTGACGATATCGGCCCGCGCCACCATCCGGGCCATCCGGTCCCGGAACCGCGTCGGATCCCGGATGAAATCGGGGCGGATGTTGGGGTCCAGCATGACGGCGCGGCCTGCGCCCTCTGCCGCCTGCAACGTGGCGTAGGTCTCTGCCCCCGGCTCGCAAGCCAGCGAAATGCCCCCGAAATAAAGCGCGCTGACCGACTCCCCCACGGTGGGCAGGTCGGCGGGCGCGATCATGCGGCCGGCGGAATTCTCGTCCATGAAATGGTAGCGGGCCTGGCCGTCGGTCAGCGTGACAAAGGCCAGCGTGGTCGGCCGGTCCGACAGGATCACGTGATCCCCCTCCACGCCCGAGGCCGCCAGTTCCGCCCGCAGCTGATCGCCGAACATATCGCGCGACACGCCCGACAGGAACCCGACCCCATTGCCCAGCCGCCCCAGTCCGATGGCGGTGTTGAACACCGATCCGCCCGCATGTGGCGCATAGGCGATGCCCCCGCCCGGCAGGGTCCGGGGCAGCATGTCGATCAGGGCTTCGCCACAGCAGAGGATCATCGGGGCACCTTTTTCGGCAGGGATGTTACCGCTCACATTCGCAGCCCGCGAAGGCGAAGTCCAGTACCCGCCCCCGCCTCCGTCGGCACGGACGGCGACTTGGGCCGGCAGGTGGCGCCGCAGACCCAGACCAGCGGGCGGCCCGCGCCCCGCACCGGCATTTGCGGCTGTTTGCCCTTACCCCGCCCCGTCAAACCGGCTATGTGCCCGGGATGCAGAATGACCCGTTCGAGATTTTCCTGACCGCTCCGCCGGGGCTGGAGTCCACCCTGGCCGAGGAGGTCGCGGCGCTGGACCTTGGTCCCGCCGACACCGTGCCCGGCGGCGTCACGATCCGGGGCGGCTGGGCGCAGGTCTGGCAGGCCAACCATGCCCTGCGCGGCGCCACTCGGGTGTTGATGCGGCTGGGCGGGTTTCGGGTGTTCCACCTGGCGCAGCTGGACAAGAGATCGCGGAAATTCCCCTGGGCCGACGTGCTGCGCCCCGACGTGCCGCTGAAAATTGAGACGACATCGCGCAAGTCCAAGGTCTACCACGCCCGCGCCGCGACCGACCGCATTGCCCGCGCCATCACCGAGGAGCTGGGCGCGCCCGTCGCCGATGATGCCCCCCTGCGCCTGATGGCCCGGATCGAGGATGATTACGTCACCTTTTCGCTCGATACCTCGGGGGAGCCGCTGCACAAGCGCGGCCACAAGCAGGCGGTGGGCAAGGCGCCGATGCGCGAAAGCCTGGCGGCGCTGTTCCTGCGCCAATGCGGCTATGACGGGCGCGAGCCGGTGCTGGATCCGATGTGCGGCTCCGGCACCTTCCCGATCGAGGCGGCGGAGATCGCCGCCGGGTTGCGGCCCGGCCGGTCGCGCAGCTTTGCCTACAAATTGCTGGCCGGATATGACGCCGCCGCGCGCGATGCCGCGCTGGCGGCGCTGCCGGTTCCGATTGCCATGCCGGAGCTGCTGTTCCACGGATCGGATCGGGACGCGGGGGCGGTGACCTCGGCGCTGGCCAATGCGGAGCGGGCCGGGGTGGCCGGGCAGACCCGGTTCGTCCAGACCTCCGTCGGAGATCTGGTCCGGCCGGAGGGACCGCCGGGACTGGTCATGGTGAACCCGCCCTATGGTGGTCGCATCGGCAACAAGAAGCTGCTGTTCGCCCTGCACGGCACCCTGGGCGCGCGGCTGAAGGACCAGTTCAGCGGCTGGCGCGTCGGCATCATCACCAACGAGCCGCAATTGGCTCATGCCACCGGCCTGCCCTTTGTCCCCTCCGGGCCGCCGATCCCCCATGGCGGGCTGAAGGTGAAGCTTTACCGGACCGATCCCCTGCCCTGAGCCGACCAGCCCGCGCGCGCCCTGCCCGCCGCGAACCGGACGGGATGATCGTCCGCCCGAAGGCATGTGCAAATCGCCGGGCCAGTCCCGCGCGGAACCGTCCGTCGGGCTGCAAGCCGCTGTGCCCAATCCGGGCGAGGCGGCGCCCGCAGAATGCCCCCGGTGGCTGCCGTCAGGCGTCCTCCAGGGGCAGCCGGGCCTCCCAAAGGCGCCGCGCCTGGGTCAGCGCCGCGATCATGGAGGCAGGATCGGCGATCCCCCGGCCCGCGATGTCGAAGGCGGTGCCGTGATCCGGCGAGGTGCGGATGAAGGGCAGGCCAAGGGTCACGTTCACCCCGTTTTCCAGGCCCAGATACTTGACCGGGATCAGCCCCTGGTCGTGATATTGCGCCACCACGACGTCGAACTTCCCCTGCCGCGCCTGCATGAAGACGGTATCGCCGGGCCAGGGGCCGCTGGCGTCGATCCCCTCCGCACGGGCCGCGGCGATGGCGGGGGCGATGATCTCGATTTCCTCGCGACCGAACAGCCCGCCCTCTCCGGCATGGGGGTTCAGCCCGGCCACCGCCACGCGCGGCGCGGCCACGCCAAACGCCCGGCACCCGGCCTCGGCCAGCCGGATGGCGCGCATCTGGGCGTCGAAATCCGCCTGTTCGATCGCCGCCCGCAGCGAGACATGGATCGTCACCAGGACCGTGCGCAGATCGTCATTGGCCAGCATCATCGCCACCCTGGCCCCGCCCGCGTGATGGGCCAGCATTTCCGTGTGACCGGGAAAAGGCACGTTGGCAGCCGACAACGCCTCCTTGTGGATGGGCGCGGTCACGATGCCGGCCACCCGGTCCTGCAAGGCCAGCGCGATGGCGGCGCGGATGGCATCATGGGCGGCCTGTCCGGCGCTGGCGCTGACCGCGCCATAGGCGGGCGGCGGGCCGTCGGGGGCGATGTCCAGCAGGTGCAGATCGGTCCCTGTCCGGGACTCGGGCGTTTCGACGACGGCGATCCGCGCGCCCGGCGCCACCAGGTCGCGCGCCCGTTCCGCCACGGCCCGCTGACCGATCAGCAGGCAGGGCGGCGCGTCGGGGCGCAACACGGCGCGCAGGGCGATTTCGGGGCCGATCCCGGCGGGATCGCCCAGGGTGACGGCCAGGGGCGGCATCGGCAGGTCGGGACGGTGCTGGGGCTGTATCATGGCGCCACCTTAATCCCGCCGGGGCCGGACGCCACCCCCCCTCTCTCTTTCGTGCAGCGCCCCCACCGTCGGACGCCAGGATTGCCCCGGGATCACAGCGTCCGCGCGAACGCGAACACCGGGTCGAAAGTTCCCGCCTCTCGCCGAAAAATTCCTGTGAGCGGAGCCGGAACCTCAGCCGCCTTTCGCCTGTTGCTCCCTCATACAAGCGGCGCCTTGCCGCCGCAGAATACACCGCGCGGTCTTCGCGACCGCACAACGGAAAGGATCGGAGCTTCAGTCATGAAAAAGCTGCTTCTTACAACCGCATTGGTCACCGCCAGCATCGCCGGCGCCCCCGCCATCGCTCAGGACACCCAGACCCCGTTTGTCGGCCAGGCCGAACAGCAGATGGTCCGGGCTTCGGACTTCATCGGCATGCGCGTCTACGCCGCCGAGCAGGCCAATGACGCGGCCGAGGTCGACGGTGCCTCCCAGGATTGGGAAGACATCGGCGAGATCAACGACGTGATCATGGACCGCGACGGCAACGTGCAGACCGTGCTGGTCGATATCGGTGGCTTCCTGGGCATCGGTGAGCGCCAGGTCGGCATCACCCTGTCGGAGATCGAGTTCAAGTCCGATGCCTCTACCGGCGATGACGACAACGATTTCTTCCTGGTCGTGAACGCGTCTGCCGATCAGCTGGAGAACGCACCGGAATTCAACATGGATGAGCGCGCAGCCAATGCCGGCGACACCATGGAGACCGAGGCGCGCGACACCGCCGCCGCCACCGGTGCCGCCATGGACGAGGCTGCCGACGACGTCGAGCGCACCGCCGAAAACCTGGGCAATGCCGCCGAGGATGGCGCCGAGGCCGCAGGCCAGGCCATGGAAGACACGGCCGCCGCCGCTGGTGAGGAACTGGAAGAGGCCGGTGACGAGATCGCCGCCGAAACCAATGCCACCGATACCGAGGCAGAGCTGGACGAGATGGCTGAATCCACGACCGAGGCCCCGGCCGAGGACGCGCAGATCGAAGCCAATGCCGAGGCGACGGCCACGACCGATGCCGACGGTGAAGGCGACGCCATGGCCGACGCACAGGTCGAGGACGGTGAAACGCAAGCCACCGACACCGACATGGCCGCGACCACCGCGACCGAGGAGCCGGCCGATACCGAAACGATGAGCCGTGACGGCTTTGCCGCCGCCGAGATGGAACAACTGACCGCCGAAGACCTGGAAGGCGCGCGCGTCTATGACAGCAACGACGAATGGATCGGCGAAATCTCCGAACTGGTGCTGACCAGCGACGGCCAGATCCAGGACGCCGTGATCGACGTGGGTGGTTTCCTGGGCATTGGCGAGAAGCCGGTGGCCCTGGCCCTGGACGATCTGGACATCCTGCGCCAGGACGGTGGTGACGAAGTGGTCGTCTACCTCGCCATGGCCGAGGACGAACTGAAGTCCATGCCCGAATACGAGCCCGCCGAGTAATCGGCCACGCTTTTGATATGCAGGACTTTGGACTGCATGACCTGATTGGGGGCCCGCGCCTGGCGCGGGCCCTTTTCCGTGCGGTCTCGCGCAAAGATGCCGCGCAGTTGTGCATTGCCGAACCCGGAGGCGGGCCCCGGTGCTGCCCTGTCGCCGGCCCATGATTTCAAGGCCCCCCCGCGCGCGCCGCCAGGCCCTGCCACTTCTCGCCAACCGTCGCGCGGCACCCGCCGCATGCTTGCCTATCCGGTGGCAAGCGGCTACCCTGAACTCAACTCGAAATGGAGGGCGCAACCATGGCGCCCAGGCGTCCCAAGGGTGCGGGCGCGTTCCCGAAACCGGTGGCAACCCCCGCGCCGAAACTGCCCGATCCATCGGAGCTTTATGCTGCGCTGGACCTGGGCACCAATTCCTGCCGCATGTTGATTGCCCAGCCAAAGGGCAGTCAGTTTCATGTGGTCGACAGCTTCTCCAAATCCGTGCAACTGGGCGCGGGTCTGGAACGTTCCGGCCGGTTAAGCCGGGCGTCGATGACGCGCACCGTTCAGGCCTTGCGCATCTGTCAGCAGAAGCTGCGCCGCCACAACGTCAAACGCATGCGCCTGGTCGCGACGGAGGCCTGCCGCCGCGCGACCAATGCCGATGCCTTCATCCGGGAGGTGGAGCGGGAAACCGCTCTGAAGCTGGAGATCATTCAACCGGAAGAAGAAGCCCGGCTGGCCGTGATTTCCTGCGCGCCGCTTGTCTCCACCAAGACGGAGCAATTGCTGGTGGTCGATATCGGCGGCGGCTCCACCGAATTGGTGTGGATCGACATCTCCTCTGTGCCCAAGCGTGACCGGCCCAAGGCGATCATGCGGCTGCACGCCGGGTTCCACCCGACCGAAAGCCCCTTTCCCGCCGCCAAGGTCGTCGACTGGATCTCCGTCCCGCTGGGTGTGGCCACCCTGCGCGACCAGTTCCGCGACGTCGAGGACGACAGCGCCCGGTTCGCGCTGATGTCGTGGTTTTTCGAGGAAAGCCTTGAGGAATTCGCGCCCTACAAGGACGAACAGGCCCGCGACGGATTCCAGATCGTCGGCACCTCCGGCACGGTCACCACGGTCGCGGCCTCGCATCTGGGGTTGAAACGCTATGACCGGACCAAGGTTGACGGGTTGCGCATGACCTCGGACCAGATCGACCGGGTGATCCGCTCCTACCTGACGATGGGGCCGGTGGGACGGCGGCGTGATCCGCGCATCGGACAGGACCGGCAGGCGCTGATCATGTCGGGTGCCGCGATCCTGCAAGCCCTGCTGCGCTGCTGGCCGACGGATCGGCTGTCAGTCGCGGATCGCGGCCTGCGGGAGGGGCTTCTTTATGCGCAGATGAGCGCGGATGGCGTGCTGGAAGACGTGCCGTTCTGAACCGTCGCGGGGTGTGCGGGGCTTTGCAACCGGCCCCGCCGCCTGTATGCCCCCGAGATACAGCGGGACCGGAAGGTGTGATCATGGCGAAGAAACCGGGTAGCAAGAATACCTCCGGGCGTGGACAGCGCGATCTGACCGTCAAGGTCAAGACCGCCCGCGGGCGCAAGCTGTCCTCCACCCGCTGGCTGCAACGGCAGTTGAACGATCCCTATGTGATGCGCGCCAAGGCCGAAGGTTTCCGGGGTCGCGCCGCGTTCAAGATCATGGAGCTGGACGACAAGTTCCGCTTTCTCGTGCCCGGCGCGCGGGTGGTCGATCTGGGCTGCGCGCCCGGCGGCTGGATTCAGGTGGCCGTGCCGCGCATCAACTCGCTGGGCGAAAAGAAGGGCAAGGCGCAGGGCCGGATCATCGGCGTCGATTTGCAGGAGGTCGATCCGATCCCCGGCGCCGAGGTGCACCAGTTGGATTTCATGGCCGACGGCGCCGATGACCAGGTGAAGGCCTGGCTGGGCGGGCGTGCGGATGTGGTGATGTCGGACATGGCCGCGTCGTCTTCGGGGCACAAGCAGACCGACCACCTGCGCATCATCTCCCTGTGCGAGGCCGCCGCCTACCTCGCCTTCGACGTGCTGGACGAGGGCGGCACATTTGTCGCCAAGGTTCTGGCAGGGGGCGCGGAGGGGGAATTGCAGAAGCTGCTGAAGCAGAAATTCACCAAGGTGGCGAATGTGAAACCGCCAGCCTCCCGTTCGGACAGTTCGGAGAAATTCGTGGTGGCCACCGGCTTTCGCGGGGCTGAGGACGCGCCGGGCGAGGATTTCGACAACGAGGCGCAGCCGCTTTAACCCGGACGCGGCTCGCGCGGATCTTCTGTCCGGCGGCGTGCAGTCCGAAGGGAGCGGTACAGGAAATCCTGCACCGGATCGGCCCAGATGCCGGGAGTCGGCGACAGGAGTTCCGCCCGCGCCATCGCCTGTTGCTGGGCGTTCTCGCGACGTTGCAGCAATTCGGCGATCGCCTCTTTCTGCGATTTGGATGTCTGTGTCATGGCGCTAACGGCTCTGCTTGCAGTGTCGGCCCGCGCTTTGGCGCAGACCGAATCCCCCCGGATCGCCCCAGTCTAGCCGCACCGCGTGTCTCAAACGCGGCCAAAGACAGGCAATGTCCCGAAATTACGCAGGGCGTGACGCCGCAGCACCATATGGGGGGCTTGCCGAAGCACCCCGGTGCGGGCAAAGGTCGCCACCCTGCGCAAAGGTGTCGAAAACGGACCTTTGCTCCCAGTACAAACCGCGTATCACGATTCCCAAGCGAGAGGACTTTCCCATGCCCGACGTCACCATTGTCTACTGGCGCGACATTCCCGCCCAGGTGATCGTCGGCAAGGGGCGGCGCGCGGCCAAGGCCGTGCTGCCCGAACGCTTTGAACAGGCGATCGACCGGGCCGCGATGAAGACGGGCGACACGGAGACCGACGCCTACCTCGCCGAATGGCGCAAGGGCACGCCCTTTGCCGTCGAGGGTGAGGCACAGGAGATCGCCGCGCGGGAAATCGCGCGGCTGGACGCGGAATATGATCGGGACCGCCTCAAAGCCCTGATCGCCAACGACGGGCGCGACTGACGCTCGCACCAACACCGGAGGCAGCCATGGGCCTGCTGCAATTCAAGCGCCGCGATGCAACCGCCCCTGCCGCCGGATCCGGCACCACAATGGCAGGCTACTCGATCGAGGTGATGCCCCGCACCGCCGCCAAGGTCGAGGATTTCCGCACCCTCCTGCCCCGTGGCACCCGTGTCTACATCGCCCATATCGACGGCACGCCCATCGACGACATGATCGCCACAGCCCGCCGCATCGCGGAACAGGGCTTCGAGGTCATGCCCCATTTCCCCGCCCGGTCGATCCCGAATGCCGCCACGCTGGGCGATTGGATCGCCCGCTATCAGGGGGAGGCCGGCGTGGATCAGGCGCTTCTGCTTGCCGGCGGGATTGCCGAACCGGCGGGCGATTTCCATTCCTCCATGCAAATGATCGAAACCGGGCTGTTCGACCGCGCCGGGTTCCGCCGCCTGCATGTCGCCGGTCACCCCGAAGGCAACCGTGACATCGACCCCGACGGCGGCGACGCCCTGGTCATGGAGGCGCTGCACTGGAAACAGGCGATGGCCAATCGCAGCGACGCGCAGATGGCGATTGCCACGCAATTCGCCTTTGACGCGGCGCCGGTGCTGGATTGGGCGACCCGGTTGCGCGCCGAAGGGATCGACCTGCCGATCCACCTGGGCATCGCGGGCCCGGCGAAATTGCAGACGTTGATCCGGTTCGCCATAGCCTGCGGCGTCGGCCCGTCGCTGAAAGTGCTGCAAAAACGCGCCATGGACGTGACGAAGCTGCTGCTGCCCTATGACCCGACGGAGGTTCTGGACGATCTGGCCGCCGCCGGGGCCGTGGGTCCGGGGCAATTGTTCGAACAGTTGCACATGTTCCCTTTAGGCGGCATCGCGGCCACCGCGCGCTACGCGATCGAGCATGGCGGCGCCGCGACGCAGCCCGCCGCCGCCGCCAGCGGCTGACCCGATCCGGCTGACGTATCCGGGGGCGCCGCCCCACGCCCCTTGCCCCCGGCTCATTTGCAGGGCCGCGCCAGACCGGCTATGCCTCCGCCCAAGGCAACCCGGCATCGCCGGCCCCACCCCATCAGACACCGCCCGCAGGGGCGCATAACCCGAGGGATGTCCATGACCCGCACTGTCGTCGAGTCCAAGACCAAGACCGTCACCATCGGCTTTGACGAGCCGTTCTGCGTGATCGGCGAACGTATCAACCCCACCGGCCGCAAGAAACTGGCGGCAGAGCTGGAGGCCGGCGATTTCTCCACCGTCGAACGAGACGCGCTGGAACAGGTCGCTTGCGGGGCGATGATCCTCGATATCAACGCGGGCGTGGTCTACAATTCCAACCCCAACCCGAATGAAACCGAACCGCCCCTGATGACCAAGATGGTGGAAATGGTGCAGGGACTGGTGGACATCCCGCTGTGCATCGACAGTTCGGTCCCCGGCGCGTTGGAAGCAGGTCTGGAGGCGGCGCAGGGCCGTCCGCTGCTGAATTCCGTCACCGGAGAGGAAGACCGGCTGGAACTCGTCCTGCCGCTGGTGAAGAAATACAACGTCCCCGTCGTCGCCATCTCCAACGACGATACCGGCATCTCCGAAGATCCCGAGGTCCGGTTTGCCGTGGCCAAGAAGATCGTGGAACGCGCCGCCGATTTCGGCATCCCGGCGCATGACATCGTGGTCGATCCGCTGGTGATGCCCGTGGGCGCCATGGCCACCGCCGGGCAGCAGGTCTTTGCCCTGGTTCGCAAGCTGCGGGAAGAGCTGGGCGTGAACACCACCTGCGGCGCCTCCAACGTGTCCTTTGGTCTGCCGCATCGGCATGGCGTCAACGCGGCCTTCCTGCCGATGGCCATCGGTGCCGGCATGACCTCGGCCATCATGAACCCCACCCGCCAGGTCGAGATGGAAGCGATCAAGGCCGCGAACCTGCTGATGAACCACGACCCCAACGGCGGCGCCTGGATCGGATTTTCCCGCGTGATCGACGCGGTGAAGGAAGGCGCGACCTTCCCCGAGGCGGCAAAGGCCGCCGCAGCCACCGCATCGGGTGGCCGTGGTGGGCGCCGCGGCGGCCGGCGCCGGGCCTGATCGCGCCAAACCCGGCAAACGTGCCGCCGTGATCCCTGGCGGCACGTTCCCGCTTGCGGGGCCGGGCGGTGCCTTCTAACGTCGCGCCATGTCAGATCCGGTTGAATACCTTGTCGCCGATATCGGTGGAACCCGCCTGCGCGCCGCCCGCGCCGGGTTGGACGGGCTGCGCTCCGATCCGGTGGTGCTGCGCAACGATGGCCATGACGGCATCCTCGCCGCGCTGGAGGCGACCGGCCTGATGTCGCCCGCCCCGGCGGCGATCTGTCTGGCCGTGGCCGGACCAGTGGGCTGCGGGCCGGACGGCGCCTGGATCCGCATGACCAACCGCCCCTGGTCCCTGACGGAAGCCCAGGTCAAAGCCCGGATCCCCGGCGCGGATGTCATGTTCCTCAATGACTTGCAGGCCATAGGTCATGTTCTGGACACACCCGGCCCGCTGGACGTGATCCTGCCCGGAGAACCGGTCGCCGGCGCGCCCCGCCTGGTCGTGAACGCCGGCACCGGGGTGAATGCGGCTGTCAATCACCCCGGACCGCACGGCGCGCTGGTGCCCCCTTCGGAAAGCGGTTTTCTCGGCCCTGATTTCGCCGGGATGGAGGATTGGCGCGCCTGTCTGGTGGAAGATCACGGCCATGCCTTCGCCGATATCGCGCTGTCCGGCCGGGGCATGTCCGCCGCCTGGCGCAGCCTGACCGGCACCCCTCGCCCGCCCGAGGACATCACCGCAGCCGCCGCCGCAGGAGAGGCCGACGCCCGCGCTGCCATGACCCTCTACTGGCGCCTGATGGGCCGCTATTGCCGCGATCTGGTGCTGGTCCATATGGCCACCGGCGGGCTCTATTTTCATGGCTCCGCCGTGGCAGCCGCGTTGCGCGCCTTCGATGCCGACGCCTTCGGAGAGGCCTTCGCCGCCACCGGCGCCTACGCCCCGATGCTGCGCCGAATTCCGGTCCGCGCGATGCGCGACGACCTGTCCCCGCTGCGCGGCGCGGCCAATGCTCTGGCGGCCCGCGTGGCGGCGATCGGCTGACGGACGCGCCCGCGGTCGAACGCGGTCAGGTGACAAATCGGGAATTTCCTTTGTTCAACGTAACGCGGTCTTAACATTCGCGGCTCTAGAACCACGCACAGGCTGGTTTTCTTGAGGGAGCCCCGAATGAACCCGATCAGGTCACGTTGGCACGATGGATAGCCCCGCGCCCCCGACGCGCCCGCATCCTCCGCCGCATACGCGAAATTCAGGCGGGCTGGCGCGCCTGTCGATTCTGGCCGTCGATGACAGCCGCACCATACTGGAGATGATCCATATCACCCTGGCCACCGCCGGGTTCGACGTGCACCTGGCAGAGGACGGCCAGCACGGAATGTCCATGCTGGATCAGGCCCGGCCTGACGCGATCATCACCGATATCAACATGCCAAATATGGATGGGTTCGAATTCATCACCGCCGTCCGGGCGCGGCCCGGCTTCGAACGGCTGCCGATTCTGGTCCTGACCAGCGAAAGCGCTCAGGATCTGCGCCGGCGCGCCCGGCTGGCCGGGGCGACAGGCTGGATCGTCAAACCCTTTCAACCGCGCAAGTTGATCAAGGCGCTGCGCATGGTGGCGGGGTAGCGCGATGACCGGCCAGCCGGACCCGATGATCGCCATCCGCGCCACTTTCTTCGCTGAATGTGAGGAGCTGGTGGAGGCGCTGCACACCGGCCTTGACCTGCTGGAGCATGAAGCCCCCCCCGAGGCGGAGACGATCAACACCCTGTTCCGCGCGGTCCATTCGATCAAGGGCGGCGCCGGGGCCTTCGGCCTGACCGCGCTGGTGGATTACGCCGATCATTTCGAATCCGTGCTGGCCGCGACCCGCGCTGGCGCCCTTGTGCCCGATGCCCCGACGCGGGCGCTGTTTCGTGCCGCCAGCGACACCCTGACAGACCTGATCGCCGCATGCCGGTCCGGCACGCCCGCGCCCCAGCCCGCCTGCCAGACCATGCAATCGCGCCTGTCGGCATTGCTGCCCCCCGGCCCTGCGGCGGGCGTGTTCCTGCGCAGTGCCAATTCTCCGCTCCCCGATGCGGTCGCGCCAAACCCGCCACCTGGCGAAGCTCCGCTGCCCGCCCCCCCTTGCCTGGCCGTGGCCGATCCGCCCGCCACAGCGGACCCGCCGTTGGTCCGCGTCAGCCAGGACCGCATTGAACGTCTGGCCAACCTGGTGGGCGAGCTGGTGATCAATCAGGCCATGTTGGCCCGCAGCCTGGACCGGATCGGCCTCCGCCCCTATTCGGAGGCGGTGCAGGCGGTGGACGAATTCCAGCGCCTGACCCGCGAACTTCAGGACAGCGTCATGACGATCCGGGCACAGCCTGTGCACTCCCTTTTCCGCCGCATGGCCCACAGCGCCCGGGAGAATGCCGCAACCTTGGGAAAACCCGTGCGTTTTCTCACCCAAGGCACCGAGACAGAGGTTGATCGCACCGTGATTGAACGCCTCGCCACTCCGCTGACCCACATGATTCGCAACGCCATTGACCACGGTATCGAACCAGAGGCACAGCGCCGCGCCGCCGGAAAACCCGCTGTGGGCACCGTCACCCTTGCCGCCAGCCAGCACGCCGGGCGCCTGCTGATCGAGGTCGCGGATGACGGCGCGGGCATCGACCGGGCGCGGCTGAGGCGCAACGCGGCGGCACAGGGGCTGGCCCAGGACGACGACATCCCGCCCGAGGCGGATATGGATGCCCTGCTCTTCCATCCCGGCCTGACCACCGCCGCCAGCCCCACCACTCTCTCAGGTCGGGGCGTCGGCATGGACGTGGTGCGCAACGCCGTGAGGGGGTTGAGCGGCCGGATCTCCGTCACCTCCACGCCCGGTGCGGGCACCAGGTTCACCCTTTCCCTGCCGCTGACCCTTGCGGTGATCGACGGGCTGGTCCTGCGGGTGGCGGGGGAAACGATGGTGGTGCCGCTCTCGCAGGTGGTGGAGGTTCTCGCCCCCTCTCCCGCCGATATCCAGCACGTCCCCCCCGACCGCCAAATCCTGCGCAAAGGGTCTGATTTCATACCGATTTTCGATCTCGGCCAGCATCTCGGCTTTCGCGGGACCGGCCCGCCCGCGCCCCGTGGCATCATCCTCATCGTCACGCAGGAGGACGGCAGCCGCGCCGGCCTCACCCTCGACGGGGTGGAAGAACAGCGCCAGGTCGTGGTCAAACCCCTCTCCCCCGGCCTGACCCGCGCCCGCGGCATCGCCGCCGCGACCATCCTGGGCGACGGTCAGATCGCCCTGATCCTCGACCCGGCCGAGCTGATCGCGGGGTTCCCCCCTGCAACGGACGGGCAGGCCGCACATGGATGAGAGGCCTCCTCCCCAGGGGCCGGAGGTTCTGGTCCTGCATATCAGCGGACAGGATTTTTCTCTGGATATCGGCTTGGTGCGGGAAATTCGCGGCATGTCGCGCATCACCCCGATGCCCCATGCTCCGCGCTTCATCTGCGGTGTGGTCAACCTGCGCGGCGCTGTTCTGCCGGTCCTTGATCTGTCCCGCCGGCTTGACCTGAAGGCAGAGGCAAGCCCCCGCAATGTCATCATCGTCGTCGCGATATCGGGGCACAGGACCGGGCTGCTGGCCAGCGCAGTCACCGGGATCGCAACGCTACTGCCCGAATCCGACCCGCCGCCGGATCAATCCGCATGCGCCACATGTGTGGAACGAAGGCTGGTCGATGGTCGGTCCCTCAGACATCTGAACATGCTCCAGATCCTGAGTGCCGAGACGGAGGCCGCGCCATGATCCGGCCGTCGCCCTCCGGCTCCGCGCCTGCGCCGGTTGCAAGGCTGGCACGCACCTTGCGCAGGCTTTCCCGCCTTTGGCAACGAACCGCCAGGCGGCGGCGCAGCCTGCCCGCTCATGGGCTCCGCAGGATCATGGCATGTTCAGCCAATCCGGTAATTCGGGCTTTCCCGCGTGATCTGCACGTCATGCACATGGCTTTCCTTCAGCCCCGCGCCGGTGATGCGCACGAAATTGCAGTTCTTCCGCATCTCATCGACCGTCGCGCAACCTGTGTAACCCATCGCGGCCCGCAGCCCGCCGACAAGTTGGTGCAGCACCGCGCCCGCCGGTCCCTTGTACGGCACCTGCCCCTCGATCCCCTCGGGGACAAGCTTGTCGCTGGCGGCGTCCTTCTGGAAATAGCGGTCCGCCGACCCCCGGGCCATCGCGCCGAGGGAGCCCATGCCGCGATAGGATTTGAACGACCGGCCCTGGTACAGAATGACCTCGCCCGGGCTTTCGTCCGTTCCCGCGATCATGGAGCCGACCATCGCCACAGAGGCACCTGCCGCGATCGCCTTGGCAAAATCGCCGGAAAACTTGATCCCGCCATCCGCAACCACCGGAATATCGCCGGCCGCCCCGGCACAATCCATGACTGCGGTCAATTGCGGCACGCCGACCCCGGCGACCATCCGCGTGGTGCAGATCGACCCCGGCCCGATCCCGACCTTGACCGCATCGGCGCCGGCACCGATCAGCGCGCGGGTCGCCTCTGCCGTGGCGACGTTGCCGGCCATGACCTGAACGTCGCTGGACAACCGCTTGACGCGCTCCACGGCCATGGCGACCCCTTCGGAATGGCCGTGCGCCGTGTCGATCACGATCAGGTCGCAGCCCGCATCCACCAGGGCCTCAGAGCGTTCGAACCCGGCATCCCCGACTGTCGTTGCCGCGGCGACCCGCAGCCGGCCAAGATCATCCTTGCAGGCTGTCGGGTTCAGGACGGCCTGTTCGGTGTCCTTCAGGGTCAGCAAACCGGTCAGTTTGCCCGCAGCATCGGTGACCAGCAGTTTCTCGATCCGGCGCGCCTTCATCAGGCTGATCGCCTCGTCGCGGTCTGCGGGCTCATGCAGGATGGCCAGGTTGTCCGCCGTCATCATCGCCCGCACCGGCGTCCGTTCGTCGTTGGCAAAGCGCATGTCGCGGTTGGTCACGATACCCAGAACGCGGCCGTTCTCGTCCACCACGGGGAAGCCGCTGATCTTGTAGCGTTCGCGCAGCGCATTGGCATCGGCCAGCGTCTGGTCGGGCCGCAGGGTGATCGGCTTGTAGACGATCCCGCTCTCGAACCGCTTCACCCGGCGGACCTCGTCGGCCTGGGTCAGCACATCCAGGTTTCGGTGCACGACCCCCATGCCACCGGCCTGGGCCAGGCAGATCGCCATGGCGGATTCGGTCACCGTGTCCATGGCCGAGCTCAGCAGCGGAATGTTCAGGGAAATGCCCTGCGTCACGCGCGTTCGCGTGTCTGCCGTGGAGGGCAGCACCGACGAGGCGGCGGGAACAAGCAGAACGTCATCGAAGGTCAGCGCCTCACGAATCTCCATCGGGGGTCTCCTGCGGGATGTTCGTATTGGCGCCTCCCTATTTCACGATCCCCGCCGGGGGGAAAGGGGAAAAGCCCGTTCCAGCCGCGCCACCCGCCGACCGGGCCCCCGTCTGCCCCCACCTGCAGCCGATCAGCCCGGCGCGCGGCCACCATGCCGCTGCCCGGTGCCATCGCGTCGCAGGCGGCCCTTTCGCTCTGCCCCGGCCCGACATAGGTTGGCGCCAATCATCAGAGGCCACGACATGAGCGAACAGGACCCCATCGTCATCTTCACCCCTTCGGGCAAACGCGGGCGGGTCGCGCGCGGCACCCCGGTGCTGGACGCGGCGCGGCGGCTGGGCGTCGACCTCGATTCCGTCTGCGGCGGGCGGGGGATCTGTTCCAAATGTCAGATCACGCCAAGTTTCGGTGAATTTTCCAAACATGGGGTGACGGCCCGCCCCGGCGCGCTCAGCGACTGGAACGCGGTGGAGCAGCGCTACGATGACAAGCGCGGGCTGGCCAAAGGGCGCCGGCTGGGCTGTCAGGCCCGGATCGAGGGTGATATCGTCATCGACGTGCCGCCCGAAAGCCAGGTTCACAAGCAGGTGATCCGCAAGAATGCGGATGCCCGCGCCATCGCCATGGATCCTGCCACGCGTCTCTACCTGGTGGATGTGGCCGAGCCGGACATGCACGAACCTTCGGGTGATTTTCAACGCCTGGCCAAGGCCTTGGCTGATCAATGGCAGATCTCCGGGGCCACGGCGGACCTGTCGCTGCTGGCCCGGCTTCAGGGTGTTCTGCGGCGCGGTGCGTGGCAGGTCACCGTTGCCGTCCACCACGATCACACCGGTGCCGCGCCGCGCATCACCGAGGTCTGGCCCGGGCTGCACGAAACCGGTCTGTATGGCCTGGCCATCGACCTCGGCTCCACCACCATCGCGGCCCATCTCACGGACCTGGAGACCGGCGAGGTGCGCGCCGCCTCTGGCCTGATGAACCCGCAGATCCGCTTCGGCGAAGACCTGATGAGCCGCGTCTCCTACGTCATGATGAACCCCGGCGGCGAGGTGGAAATGCGTGACGTCGTGCGCAAGGCCCTGTCGGACCTCGCAAATTCTCTGTCGCAGGAGGCCGGGATAGATCCTGCCCTGATCGTCGAGGCCACCATCGTCTGCAACCCGGTGATGCACCACCTGTTGCTGGGTATCGACCCGACGGAGCTGGGCCAGGCGCCCTTTGCGCTGGCCACTTCCGAGGCGCTGTGCCTGTCGGTCGCCGATCTGGAGCTGACCCGGATCAACCCGCGCGCCCGGGTCTATATCCTGCCCTGCATCGCCGGCCACGTGGGCGCGGATGCCGCCGCCGTGGCCCTGTCCGAGGCGCCGGAGCAATCTGACGACCTGGTGCTGATCATCGACGTCGGCACCAACGCGGAGATCCTGTTGGGCAATCGCGACCGCGTGCTGGCCTGTTCCTCCCCCACCGGGCCGGCGTTCGAGGGGGCGCAGATCTCTTCGGGGCAGCGGGCGGCGCCCGGAGCCATCGAACGGGTGCGGATCGACCCGGTCACCAAGATCCCGCGCTTTCGCATCATCGGATGCGATTTGTGGTCTGACGAAGAGGGATTCGCCGAGGTATCCGCCGCCAGCGGAATCACCGGGATCTGCGGTTCCGGGATTATCGAGGCGGTGGCAGAAATGCGCATGGCCGGACTGCTGGATCCGTCGGGGCTGATCGGCTCTGCCACGCAGACCGGCAGCGATCGCAGTCTTCCCGAGGGCCGCACCCATGCCTACCTTCTGCACGACGGCCGCGAAGACGGCGGGCCGCTGATCACCGTCACGCAGGGCGATATCCGCGCAATTCAGCTTGCGAAGTCAGCGCTTTACGCCGGTGCGCGCCTGTTGATGGACGAAATGGAGGTCGAGCATGTGGACCGGGTTGTCCTGGCCGGGGCCTTCGGGGCGCATATCTCTCCGCTGCATGCCATGGTGCTGGGCATGATCCCCGATGCGCCGGTGGATCGCGTGACCTCCGCCGGGAATGCCGCCGGAACGGGTGCGCGACTGGCCCTGTGCAACCGCAGCGCGCGCGCCCTGATCGAACGGAACGTGCGCCGGATCACCAAGGTGGAGACCGCCATCGCCCCCCGTTTCCAGGAGCATTTCGTCGCCGCGAACGCCATCCCGCATGCCACCGCGCCCTTTCCGCACCTTGCCAGGGCGGTGACCCTGCCGCAGGTCGGGTTCAACACCGAGGGCGGGGCCGGCGGAGGGCGGCGACGGCGCAAGCGGGGATGACGCGCCGTTTGCCTCTTGACCGCTGGTCGTGCTTGGCATAGCTCTCACGCCACCCTGAGCGGGTATGATGTAATGGTAGCCTGTCAGCTTCCCAAGCTGAACGCGCGGGTTCGATTCCCGCTACCCGCTCCAGAATTTTCCTCAGAACTCCGCCTCTGCCTTCATGCCGATGGGACCGTTGTCCGACGCGGTCCAAAGCGTCCACCCCTGGTCCGTGCGGTCCGCATGAAGATGAACCGGCGTCACATCGAACAGCGGCGCGGTCGACCGGAACCGGAACCGCCGGGGGCGGCGCCCCTGAAGGCGGGCCGCCATGTGGCACAGCCATGTCGCCTGTAGAGGACCATGCACGATCAGGCCGGGATAACCTTCCACCTCAGTGACATAGGACCGGTCGTAATGGATGCGGTGGCCGTTGAAGGTCAGCGCGGAATAGCGGAAGAGGACCACCGCATCGCCCCGGACATGGTGCCGTTCGGCGCCCTGCGGGGCGGGCGGCGGGTTCGGTGAACCGGCGGAGGAGCCGCGGTAAACGATGTCCTGTCGTTCCTCCACCGCCAGCCCCTGCGCATCGGAAATCCGGTGCCGCAGGGTGACAAAACACAGCGGCCCGGTTCGACCGTCCTTCAGCACCACGTCCTCGATCACCGAGTGGCGCGTGACCTCGGCGCCAAGGGTCAGATCGCGGTGAAACAGCATCTCCCCGCCCGCCCACATCCGGTTCGGCAGGGCCACCGGCGGCAGGAAACCGCCGCGCGCCGGGTGCCCGTCGGGGCCCAGCTCCGCATTGGGCACGGCCGGTGGAGACAGGCACAGGTGGATCATCTGCGGCGGCGCCTCCCCCGGCAGGGGGGCCGGCAGGTCGGTCACCGCGCGGAACCGGTCCGCCAAACCCGGTGTCAGCCAGTCCCTGGCCGTTTCCTCCCTCCCGATCCACTGGCGCAGATGGTCGATATCAATAACGTCACGCATCTTTGCCCTCCGTCGTATCGACCAATACGGCCAGCATCAGCGCCGTCTCGTCACCGATGTTTTCCCAGGCATGGCTGGTCTCCCTCTGGATGACGACGTCGAAGGGTCCGAGAATCGTTTCCTCCGCATCCAGGATCAGTTTCACGCGCCCTTGCAGGCAGACAATGTAGTCGATGGATTGCGTGCGGTGCATGTTGGGATGACGCGCGCCGGCCACATGCACGGAAGGGTCGCCCATCGCCGCAAAAGCCGCCGCCCCGTCGCCCGCCGTTGCAGTGGCGGCAGGCGGAAGCTGGAAGAACCGGAAGACGTTGCCGCCCAGAGCTGGCGACAGGACGATAGGGCGATCGGCGCCGTCGGTGGTCTGCCGGTCGGGTTGTCCGGCCATGGCCCAAAGGTCGATCAACCCCCGATCCGGCGCTGATTCGACCATATGCGGCGTCGCGGCATCGCTGAGAATGCGAGACTGCCCATCCGCGCCATTGGTGGTCACGATCCGCCTGACCTGTTGCAACATCTGCTGTACCCTCCCTTGCGGGCCAGACCGGCCCGGTTGGGCAGCAGATTGGTCCTCCGGCCGGTGGAGAGCAAGGGGCGCCGTGGCTTGACCCCCTGCATGCCGCGGCATACCAGATGATGGGGCCGCGCATCGCCCCCCCGGAGATAGGAGCGCCCCTTGCCCATGTTGCCCCGCCTCATGTCCCGCACACAGGTTCTGACCGGCCTGGCGGTGACCGGGCTGGGACTGGCGGGCGGGCTGCTGGCCCGGATGCTGGGATTGCCCCTGCCCTTCGTGCTGGGGCCATTGGTGGCCACCAGCCTGCTGGCGATCCTGCGCGCGGACCTTCTGCCGACCGGGTTCCGTTACCCCGATGCGTGGCGCGCGGCGGCGATCGCGGTGATCGGTGTCACCATCGGTGCGCGCGTCACCTGGGAGGTGCTGGCCGCCCTGCCCCAGGCGGCGTTTTCCTTCGCGGCGCTCACGCTGTTTGTGCCGTTGGTACAGGTAATGAATTACCAGATCTTTACCCGAATCGGGAAATATGACCGGGTCACCGCCTTTTTTGCCGCCGCCCCCGGGGGCCTGATCGAGGCCATGGTCATGGGCGAAGCCGCAGGCGCCGATGCGCGGTTGCTGACCGTGCAGCAATTCATGCGCATCATCTGCGTGCTGACCCTGCTGCCGGTAGGGTTGTCGCTGTGGTACGGGGCGCCGATCGGGTCCGGCGCGGGGATCAGCCTGGCCAGGGCGGATGCCGGGATCACCCACCTGCCGGAGGTGGCGTTGTTGGGCTTGCTCGGCCTGGGGCTGGGCCATGTGCTGCGATTGCCGGCAGGGCAATTGCTGGGGCCGATGCTTCTGGGTGGGGCGGCGAACCTGTCGGGCCTTGCGGTGGTGGAGATACCGCAATGGCTGATCTCCATGGCGCAGCTGATTATCGGCGCCTCGCTTGGCCTGCGCTTCGCCGGAGTCAATTTCGCGATGTTGCTGCGCGCGGTCGGCCTGGGAGTGTTGTCCGTAGCGGGGATGTTGCTGATCGGGGGGGGCCTGGCGCTGGCAATCGCGCCCCTGGCGGGGGAGCATTTCGACGTGCTGCTGATTTCATTTGCCCCCGGCGGGGTGACGGAGATGGCACTTGTCGCGCTGAGCCTGAACGCGAACCCGGCCTTCGTGACGATCCATCACCTGTACCGGATCATCCTGACGGTCGTGATGCTGGTCTGGGCCGCGCGCCGGTGGCAACCGCGGGCGTGATGGGCCGCACGCCGGTGGCGCGGCCGCAAGGGATCGCAGTGACGGACGTCCCGCACGTGCCAGTGCAAACCTGCCGGGGCGCGGCCCTGGGCCGGTGGATGCGGGCTACTCCGCCTGGGCCTTGTCTTCCAGCGTCAGCCATTCTTCTTCGGCTGCAGCAAGGGCCTGCTGACGCTCTGCCAGCGCCTCTGTCCCCTTGGTGAACTTGACCGGCTCCCGGCTGTAAAGGTCCGGCTGAGCCAGGTATTCCTCCAGCTTGGCAATCTCTGCCTCCAGCCGTTCAAGGACAGCAGGCAGCGCCTCCAGCCGATGTTTCTCCGTAAAGCTGAGCCCGGATTTCGCCGCCTTGGGGGCCGGTTTGGCCTCCCCCTTGTCGGGTTTCGCGCTGGTGGCACCGCCGGTGCGGACCTTGCCTGACGCCTCGCCATCGTCGGCCCGCTGGGCACGGTAGTCGGACCAGCCACCGGCATAGACGGTGGCGCGGCCGTTGCCCTCCATCGCGATGGTGGTGGTGGCGACGCGGTCCAGGAAGTCGCGGTCGTGGCTGACCAGCAGCACGGTGCCATCGTAATCGTCCAGCAATTCCTGCAACAGGTCCAGCGTCTCGACATCCAGGTCGTTGGTCGGTTCGTCCAGCACCAACAGGTTGCTTTCCCGCGCCATCAGCTTGGCCAGCAGCAGGCGCGCCTTTTCCCCGCCGGAAAGCGCCCGGACGGGGCCGCGCGCCTGCTGATCGTCGAACAGAAAATCCTTGAGATAGCTGACCACGTGGCGCGGCGTGCCCCGCACCATCACCTGATCGGCCTGACCAGAGACGCGCATGTCCTTGTCCCCGGTCATGTTCTCCCAC
Source organism: Pseudooceanicola aestuarii (assembly GCF_010614805.1). NCBI lineage: Bacteria > Pseudomonadati > Pseudomonadota > Alphaproteobacteria > Rhodobacterales > Paracoccaceae > Pseudooceanicola > Pseudooceanicola aestuarii. The sequence goes on along the minus strand of NZ_JAAFZC010000001.1, from coordinate 2,379,034 downwards.
AGGCTGGCGTCCGGCATCAGCGCGGCGCGGTTCTGGTCGAAGATCGCCGGCACCAGGTTGGTGCCCAGCCGGACCTGTCCCGCATCTGGTTCAACTTCACCCATCAACATCTTGATCAGCGTGGTTTTTCCCACGCCGTTGGGCCCGACAAAGGCAACCCTGTCGCCGCGATTCACCTTGATATCAAAACCCGAGACGATGGACTTCCCACCCCAGGCCTTGGCCAGGCCGGTCGCCTCGATCACCTTGCGCCCCGATTGCGGGCCGCTGTCCAGTTGCAGGGCAGCTGTGCCCTGGCGGCGGATCTGCGCGGCGCGGTCGCGGCGCATGTCCTGTAGCGCACGCAGGCGGCCCTGGTTGCGTTTGCGCCGGGCCGAGATGCCTTCGACGGCCCAGCGACCTTCGGCCATGATCTTGCGATCCAGCTTGTGCCGGGCCTGGTCTTCTTCGTCCCAGATCTTGTCGCGCCAGGCCTCGAACCCGTCGAACCCCCGTTCCTGGCGTCGCACCTGGCCCCGGTCGATCCACAGGGTGGCGCGGGTCAGGTTGCGCAGAAAGGCGCGGTCGTGGGAAATCAGCACGAAGGCGGTGCGGGTGCGGGCCAGCTCCGCCTCCAGCCAGGCGATCGCCTCGATATCCAGATGGTTGGTCGGCTCGTCCAGCAGCATCAGTTCCGGCGCCTCGGCCATCAGCTTGGCCAGCGCGGCGCGGCGGCGTTCCCCGCCCGACGCTGTGTCGACGGGCCGGGCGGGGTCCAGTTTCAGCCCCTCGGCCACCATATCCACGCGGTAGCTTTCACCCGGTTCCAGCCCGGAGGCGGCGAAATCGCCCAGGGTGGCGAAACCGGACATGTCCGGCTCCTGCTCCATGTAGCCGACGGATGTGACGGGGGCCATGACCCGCGCGCCGGCATCCGGTTCGACCAGGCCGGCCATCACCTTCATCAGGGTGGATTTGCCGGATCCGTTGCGGCCGACAAGGGCGACGCGGTCGCCCTCCTGCACCACAAGGGAGAGGTCTGCGAATACGGGATCTCCGCCAAAGGTCAGGGAGATGTCGGAAAGCTGAAGAAGGGGTACACGGGCCATCAGCGGCAGCTAATCGGCCCGGCGCCGAGCGTCAAGACAGCAGGCGGCGCCAGCCCGCCGCCACAGGCCCCAGACCCTGCCGTGCGCCTGTCCCATTCAGCCTGTCGTGGCCCGCAGCAGCCGTTTGCGCGCTGGCGGAATCGCGTTTATTTCCAAGCCGGTAAAGACATGCAGCGTGTTCATCTGCGCATCCACCACGGCGTGATCGCTGACCCAGCCGCCCATCATCAGGTAAGTGCGCAGCAGCGGCGGCATCCGCAGCATGGCCAGTTTCGCATCCGGTTTGCGCCGCAACTTGCGGGCAAAAGGGAAGACGCGCGGCGCCTTGACCCGGGGCAGCCAGCGTTTCGGCGCCAGGTGCCGCTCCTTCAGCATGGCAAAGGCGTCCAGGTATTGATCCGCGTCGATCCCCTTGAACGAGGAACAGCCGAACAGCAATTCGACCCCGTTGCGGTCCACGTAGGCGGTCATCGCCCCCCAGGCCACGCGCAGGATATCGGGGTCTTTCACGTCCGGATGGATGCAGAACCGGCCCATCTCCACCATCGGGCCTTCGAACTGCTCCAGGCTGGACAATTCGTAATAGCGGGCGGAATAGCTGCGCCCGATCTCCTGCCCCCCTGTCAGCGGCAATATGCGGAAACAGCAGACCAGCCGGCCGTCGCGCGTGTCCTCCACCAGGATATGCGCACAAATCGCATCGAATTCGTCGGCATCCCGCCGATCTCCGCCGGCATGACCCAGAAAGGCCAGAGTGCGCAGGTCCTGCGCGGCGCGGATATCTTCGGGCCCCTCGGCCAGGCGGGCGACGTAACGCCCTTTCTTCAGGTTCAACATGCGCGGCCTCCACGACCTTGCCAGGGCGTTTGAGATACGCCCTTAGATCGAAGATATGACGCGTTGATGACGCAATCCAGTGGGGAAACGCGCGGGCCAGCCCGACCGGGGATGTGGAAGCCCCCCGTTCCGCCCGCATTGGACAAGTGATTTCAGCCGGTTATATGCGGCGCCCGACGCTCGGGCCGGGCGCCGAATGGATCAGCCGCCCAGTACGTTCTCGGCGGAGAAGCGGCCCAGGTTGCCCAGCAGCTGGCGCAGGAAGCCCTTGTTCGCGGTCGAGGAGGAGGTCACGCGGCGGGCGATCGGCACGACCTTGCCGTCTTCCAGTCCGAACCGCTCGACGTTGGAGACCTGCCCCGCCGGGGTAAAGCTGACGGCGACGACTTCGCGTTCCACCACTTCCGGGCGGAAGAAGGCATAGCGTTTCACCCGGCTGCGCACGTAGTACAGGCTGCTGTCTTCCAACACGCCCGACGTCGCCGGGGTACCCAGTTTTTCCAGAACCGAGTCGCGATCTTCGCCCAGTTCCACGGTCTGAACGTCATCCTCGGGCGGCAGGTACCCGTGGTTTCGGTACTGCGCCGTGCAGGCGGTCAGCGTCAGCGCCACCAGGAGGATCAGCGCGCCCCGCGCGCCTCGAATACCCAATTGCCCCATCGTCACCCTCTTGTCTTGGCCAGTCCCGGCTTTTATCTCGCTTACAGAAGGAACGCCCGGCGTTCAAGAAAGGATGCCATGACAGCCCGACCCACGACCGCCCTGCGGATCACCGCCCTGTCGCAAAAGAAACCCACGCGGTTCCGACTGGACCCGGATGGCGCCGCCCTCGCCGCGCTGGCCGAACGGCTGGACCTGCTGGACCTGCGCAAGCTCAGCTTTCACGGTGAGATCCGGGCCCAGGGACGCAGCGACTGGCGGCTGACGGGCCATCTGGGGGCCACCGTGGTGCAGCCCTGCGCCGTCACGCTGGACCCGGTGACCACCCGGATCGAGGAAGACGTCGAACGCCGGTTCACCCCGCACATGCCGGACGCGGTGCTGGACGAGGAAGGCGCCGTGGAAATGCCGGAGGACGAGACGCTGGAGCCCTTGGGCGACGCGATCGATCCCGCCCGCGTGATGGAGGAGGCGCTGGCCCTCGCCCTGCCCCTGCATCCGCGCAAGCCCGACGCGGCATTGTCGCAGACCGCCTTTGCCGAGCCGGGGACCAGGCCATTGACCGATGCGGACGTGAAACCGTTTGCGGGGCTTGCGGATCTGAAGGCAAAGCTTGAAAAGGGCGGGGAGTGAGTCGGACGGGGCGCTGACCAAGGAATCGCTTGCACTTGGCGGTTTTGGAAGTATTTTCGCGCCCTCATCCGAATTTTGGGTTGAATGACGGCACCGGGTCCGCCTAAGAGCCGTGCATTCAATGGAAACCGGGCCCTGCGCCCCACAAGTTAAGAATAGGTTGTGACATGGCTGTCCAACAGAACAAAGTCTCCAAGTCGCGCCGCAACAATCGCCGTGCGCACGACTCGCTGAGCGCTGCCAACCCCAACGAATGCCCGTCCTGCGGCGAGCTGAAGCGCCCGCATCACGTGTGCCCGTCCTGCGGCCATTATGCGGATCGCGAAGTCATTGCCATGGCCGACGAGGTCGACCTGGACGAAGACGCGGCGTAAGTTTCGGGCGGGGTCGTCTCGGTCATGACCGCGAACAGCAGTTCCAGCCCGCAGGCCACCGCCCCCGTCTCTGACGGACGCAAGATCATTCTATCCATCGATGCCATGGGTGGCGATCGCGGGCCGGCGACGGTTGTCGCCGGCATTGCGCGCTCTGCCCGGAAGAATGCCGATCTCGGCTTTATCCTGCACGGCCCCCGGGCCGAACTGGAAAAGCTGGTCGGTCGCCGCCGCGGCCTGGCCGAGCGTTGCGAAATCCGCGATGCCGCCGATGTGGTGACGATGGAGGACAAGCCCAGCCATGTCATGCGGCATGGCAAGCAGACCTCCATGTGGTCGGCGCTGGAATCGGTTCGCAACGGGGAGGCCAGCGCCTGTGTCTCCTGCGGCAATACCGGCGCGCTGATGGCGCTGTCCATGATCCGGCTGCGCAAGATGCCCGGCGTCAACCGGCCCGCGATCTCGGTCCTGTGGCCGTCGCGCAACCCGCAGGGGTTCAACGTGCTGCTCGATGCCGGCGCCGATATCCGTGCCGATCAGGAAGACCTGCTGCAATATGCGCTGATGGGCGCCTCCTATGCCCGCAACGGGCTGGGGCTGGACCGTCCGCGCGTCGGCCTGCTGAACGTCGGGACCGAAGAACACAAGGGCCGCCCCGAATTGCGCGACGCCCATGACATGATCGAACAGGCCGCCGATGGCGCGAATTTCGATTTCGTCGGCTTCGTCGAAGGGCGCGACATCGTCGATGACACCTGCGACGTCATCGTCACCGACGGTTTTACCGGCAATGTCGCGCTGAAAACGGGTGAGGGCACCGCCGGGCTGGTGGGAGAGCTTCTGAAGGAAGCGTTCAAATACTCCCCCCTCTCCCGCTTTGCCGCTCTGCTGGCGCTGACCTCGCTGCGGCGCCTGCGCAAGAGGATCGACCCCCGGCGCGTCAATGGCGGCGTGTTCCTGGGGCTGAACGGAACAGTGGTGAAATCTCACGGTTCGGCAGATGCCACCGGCGTGTCAGCCGCGGTCAAGCTGGCCTACCGGCTGGCTCTCTCCGGCTTTGACGAGAAAATCGCCGCGCGGGTTGCATCTGCCGCAACCGTCGCACAGGATGCCGCCGAACGGGAGGCAGGGAATACATGAACTTGCGCGCAGTAGCGACCGGAATCGGGCATTATCTGCCCGAACGGATTGTCCCCAATTCCGAATTCGAAAAGACGCTGGACACTACGGACGAATGGATTCGCACCCGCTCGGGCATCGAGCGGCGCCATTTCGCCGCCGAGGGGGAGACCACCTCGCAAATGGCCGTCCACGCCGCGCATCGCGCGCTGGAAATGGCCGAATTGGGTGTTGATGACATTGACGCGGTGATTGTCGCGACCTCCACGCCCGATCTGACTTTCCCCTCTGTCGCCACGATGGTGCAGGAGGGGCTGGGGATGACCCGTGGCTTTGGATATGACGTACAGGCGGTCTGCGCCGGTTTCATCTTCGCGCTGGCCAATGCCAATGGCATGATCCTGTCCGGCCAGGCCGAAAAGGTGCTGGTCATCGGGGCCGAGACGTTTTCCCGCATCATGGACTGGACCGACCGGTCCACCTGCGTGCTGTTCGGCGACGGCGCCGGCGCGCTGGTGCTGGAGGCCCGCACCGGCAGCGGGTCGGCCGAGGATCGCGGCATCCTCGCCAGCGACCTGAATTCCGACGGCCGCTACCGCGATATGCTATATGTCGATGGCGGCGTGTCCTCCACCGGCACGACGGGCAAGCTGCGGATGCAGGGAAACCCCTTGTTCCGCCAAGCGGTTGGCAAGCTTGCCGCGACCGCTGACGCTGCGTTGGGAAAGGCGGGCCTGACCTCCGATGCGGTCGATTGGATCGTGCCCCATCAGGCCAATATCCGCATCATTCAGGGCACTGCCAAGAAGATGGGCCTGCCAATGGACAAGGTCGTCGTCACCGTCCAGGATCACGGCAACACCTCTGCCGCGTCGATTCCGCTGGCCCTGTCGGTGGGCGTGGCCCGTGGTCAGATCAAGCCGGGCGACCTGCTGGTGGCAGAGGCGATCGGCGGCGGCCTGGCCTGGGGCGCGGTGGTTCTGCGCTGGTAGAACGGCGGAAATCCCCTGCTTCCCTTCTGGGGCATGGGGAAATTAGACTTCCGAAAGAAACCCTTATATTGACTCGGAAAATTGGACCCGCCTAATGTGGACGGGCCTGCACAAGATCGGCCGTGGTGCCGGACAGCTGACAAAAAGGGGCCAGGGATGAGCGAAAAAACTCTCACGCGGATGGATCTGAGCGAAGCCGTATTCCGTGAGGTTGGCCTATCCCGCAACGATTCGGCGCAATTGGTCGAGGCGGTATTGAACCACATGTCGGATTCGCTCGTGCGTGGCGAACAGGTCAAGATTTCGTCTTTCGGCACTTTCTCCGTTCGGGACAAGGCCGCCCGCGTCGGCCGCAATCCCAAGACCGGCGAAGAGGTTCCGATCAATCCGCGCCGCGTTCTGACCTTCCGGCCCTCGCACCTGATGAAGGACCGGGTCGCCGCAGGCAACCGCAAGTAAGGAGACCGCGCGGCGATGACCAAAAGCGCCGACGCTTTCCGTACCATCAGCGAAGTGGCGGACTGGCTGGATACGCCGGCCCACGTGCTGCGGTTCTGGGAAAGCAAGTTCAGCCAGGTAAAACCGGTCAAGCGGGCCGGAGGGCGGCGCTATTACCGGCCCGCCGATATGGTTCTGCTGGGCGGGATCAAACGCCTGCTGCATGACGAGGGGCTGACCATCAAGGGTGTGCAGAAGATCCTGCGTGACAAGGGCGCTGCCCATGTCAGCAGCCTGTCGCAGCCCGTGGACCTGCCCCAGCCGGAATATCGCGAGGCGGAAATCGTCGAACTGCGCCCGGTGCAATCCCCGCCCCTCCCCCCGGCCCAGCCTGCGGCGGAGCGGGAAACGTTGGTTCCCCCCCAGGCGCCCGCCACGCCGGCACCCTCCGCACCCGAGGCGGAAGACGGGCCGCCCGCCTCCTCCGCGACGCCGGGCGGCACCGCACCGAACGGCACATTTCCCCCGGCGCCAACTCTGCCCGCGCCCTTGCCTCCGGCGACCAGCGCCCCCGAGACGCAGCACTCCGTGACCACGCACTGGGAAGAGACCCCGGCAGCCGGCGGCCCGACCCACACGCCCCGGACCGAGCCCCCCCAGGACACACCGCCCACGCCCATCTCGCCGCGTGACGTGCCAGTGACGGCCCCGCACAGGTCCGCCCGGGAGGCAGACGCCCCCCGCCAACCGGCCCAACCCGCAGCCCTGGGCCCGGAGGACAGCCCGGCGGCGGCGGGGCCCACTGTGTTGGCGCAGCTTCTTCTGCGCCCCACCGCCCTGCCCCGGCAGCAGCAGCAGCGCGCGCAGGATCTGGCCGACCGTCTGGTGGCACTGCACGGCTGATCGCCAACCCCGCGCGGGAGATCTTCGATTGCCCCAGCGTCGCCCAAAAACCTTTCCGGAGAATTACCTGGAACCCGGATTTACCCCTTGCCACCGCAGGCAAATCGAGTATTTAGGCCGGACCGTCGGGCTATAGCGCAGCCTGGTAGCGCGTCCGTCTGGGGGACGGAAGGTCGCAGGTTCGAGTCCTGCTAGCCCGACCATTGAATTCCGCACGGTACACATCAACAGGCCGCAGCCCATCGGGGCCTGCGGCCGTTGGTGTTCCCCCACCGTTCAGGCGCTGCGCGTGACGTCGCGCACCCAGCTCCAGGCGGCGTCTTCTTCGTCCAGCCGGAACAGGCGGAACTCTGCCTTGGACATGGAATTCATCAGCGCCAGCATAGGCTTGATCCACATGTGGTCCGAAACGACGGCGTAGCGGTCCATGTGTTTGGCCACTTCCCATTTCGTCCCGATCAGCGAGCGATCGAATAGCAATTCGGGATCGAATCCCCCCAAACGCGTGATCTTGGCCAGGACGTTGAACCGTCCCGGCTGGGCCATGCGGGCGCGAAACGGAGCCGAGACAGCCTCCGCCTCGTCGTCATCGACATATCCATCAACCTCGAACGCGATCAGATCGGGCGAGCCGCTGTCCAGAAACCGGATACCTGGTCCGGTCTGGCGTGGCTTCGGAACGTCGCGTGCGAATTCAACTGCTTGTGCCCTGTCAGAGGCCGCGAACCCCCGCAGTTCGGCATGCGGCAGCAGCGGGCTGACCCAGCTGGCCACCGCACGCAGGGCGCCCATGTCGGTCAGGATGGAAATTCTGGGCATCTTGTCCAGATCGTCGAGCAGCCGCAATTCCCGAGAGATGTCCGCCATCAGCGCCTCGCCGCTGATATCCTCGAACCCGGTCATGTCGACCAGCAGCCCGGCGGGGGCATGGGCCTCAAGTGCAGGGCGGAAGCTCTTGTAGAACTTCACGATTTCCGCGCGATCCAGATGCCCCTTGATGGTGACGCGCAGCAGCGGCGCGTCGTCGGTCGAAAAGGTGATCATGGCAACCTCCTGTCTCTGGGGGCCTCGGATGCCCCCCATTCGACATGGGAAGCGCGCACCCCCCGCGCAAGGTTCCCGCCCCGCGACGAATCCGCGTCAGATCAGCTTCAGATCAGCGTCGCAAAGAGCATTCGCGCCCCGCCCTGCACCGGGTCGAAGACGATGCGGGCGCGTTTTCCGATGGCCAGCCCGGCATGGTCTTCCGGTCGGAAACAGACGTAGACGCGCGGCCCCTCGTCCAGGGTCAGGTAGCCCAGGGCAAAGGGGCCCTTCGGCGATTTGCGCATTACCGTCCAGGTGTAGATCTCTCCCTCGCCGGGGCTTTCGACCCAGTCGGTTTCGGCCTGATGGCAGATCGGGCACAGGCTGCGCGGGTAGAAATGCGCCGTACCGCAGGCGGGACAGCGGCGGATCAGGAAAGTGCCGCGGGCCGCGGCCTCCCAGAATGGTCGGGATTCGGGAGTGATGTCGGGGGCGGGGAAATCGTCATGCATCGGCACGCTCCAGAATGCAGGTGGCGGCGGAATGGCGCAGGCCCAGCATGCCGCCGATTCCGGTGACCAGGGCCAGGTCGCAATCCGGGACCTGGACCTTGGGATGCGCGGCGCCGCGCAACTGGCGGACGGCTTCGATGACCTTCGTCATGCCGCCCCGATTGATCGGGTGGTTGTTGCACAGCCCGCCGCCATCGGTGTTCCAGGGCAGCCGGCCCTGGCCGGAAATCAGGCCACCGTCGCGAACGAACTGTCCGCCCTGCCCCTTTTCGCAAAAGCCGAGATCTTCGAGCTGCATGATCACGGTGATGGTGAAACTGTCGTAGATCGAGGCATATTTGATATCCCGCACGGTAACGCCGGCTTCCTCCAGCGCGCGCGGACCGCTGAGCGCGGCGGCGGACCACGTCAGGTCCACGCGGCCGCCCATCTGGCCCTTGAACGCATGGGCCGCACCCCGCACCATCACCGGGGTGACATTCAGCTCCCGGGCGATTTCCGGCGTGGTGATGACAAAGGCGCCACCGCCATCGGTTACCACGCAGCAATCCAGCCGATGCAGCGGATCAGCCACCATGGGGCTGTCGAGGACGTCCTCCACTGTCACCACGTCGCGCAGCAGCGCGTTTTCATTCCATTGCGCATGGTGGCTGGCCGCGACCTTCACCCAGGCCAGGTCTTCGGCGGTGGTGCCGAATTCATGCATGTGCCGCTGCGCCACCATGGCATAGCTGTTGGGCGGAGAGCCGCCATAGGGCAGTTCGAACCCACCCTCCGCCCCATTGGGGCGAGGTTGCGGTTTCTCTTGCCGGGGCCGCCCGGCCAGCGTGACCAGCGCGACACGGCATTTGCCCAGGGCGATGGCCTGCGCGGCCTTGTCCACCGCGGCAATATAGGAAGCGCCGCCCATCTCGCTGCCATCCATGACGGACAGATCCCCCAGGCCAAGGTAATCCACCATGCCCATCAGTGACGGCGCGTCGCCGGCACAGAAATATCCGTCCACATCCGCAAAGCCGAGCCCCGCATCTGCCAATGCGCCCCTTGCGACCTCCGCATGAAGCTGCGGAGTGGAGTGATCCGGTGCCTTGCGCAACGGATGCTCGTAAATCCCTACGATTGCAGCCTTATTTCTGATGCTCACCGATGTGCCTCCTCTATGGCAGCAAATGCTTAGCGAACGGTAAATGGATGTCCAGAGAAGTAAGTTGCTTTTCCGCGTCCCAACCGGCACCTATCGGCCTGAAGTCGGAGAGCAGAATGACCGGAATCCTTGCCAGCCAACACATCACGCACCTGATCACCCAGGGCGCGATCACCGCCACGCCCGAGGTGCGCCCAGAACAGGTGCAGCCGGCCAGCCTGGACCTGCGGCTGGGCACGCGGGCCTGGCGGGTGCGGGCGTCGTTCCTGGCCGGTGAGGGCCGCAGCGTCGCCGAACGGCTTGCGGAATTCGAGATGCACCAGGTCGATCTGACCCAGGGCGCCGTGCTGGAAAAGGGCTGCGTCTACGTCGTGCCGCTGATGGAGGGGCTGGACCTGCCCGCCGACATCGCCGCCATGGCCAACGCCAAGAGCAGCACCGGCAGGCTGGATCTGCTGACCCGCACGATCACCGATGGCGGTACCGAGTTCGACCGGATTCCCGCCGGCTATTCCGGGCCGCTCTATGCGGAGATCTGCCCGCGCAGTTTCTCTGTCCTGGTGCGTCCGGGTATGCGCCTGAACCAGATCCGGTTCCGGCGCGGCCAGGCGGTCCTGCCCGATGACGAATTGCGTGCCCTGAACGACCGCACGCCGCTGGTCAGCGGCCCGGCGGTGATCGAACAGGGCCTGGGCTTTTCCGTCGACCTGAAGCCGGGCACGGACCGGCTGGTCGGCTACCGGGCCAAGCCGCATACCGGCGTGATCGACCTTGACCGGATCGGCCAGTACGACGCCCAGGAGTTCTGGGAAAAGGTGCGCACCGACCAGCGCCGGATCATCCTGGATCCCGGCGCTTTCTACATCCTGGTCAGCCGGGAGGCGGTGACCATCCCGCCCGATTTCGCGGCCGAGATGGCGCCCTATCTGGCCATGGTGGGGGAGTTCCGGGTGCATTACGCGGGCTTCTTCGATCCCGGTTTCGGTCATGCCGAGGCCGGCGGCGCAGGCTCGCGCGGGGTGCTGGAGGTACGCTGCCACGAGGCGCCCTTCGTCTTGGAGCATGGCCAGATCGTCGGCCGCCTGATATTCGAGCGGATGGCGGCCCGACCAGAGATGCTGTACGGCGCGGGGATTGCCTCCAACTACCAGGGGCAGGGTCTGAAACTGTCCAAGCATTTCAAATAACTGAACAGCATCCTTCATCCATCACATGAAAGCTATTCAATGATCACCCGTCCTGTTGCCCTTTTGACGCTGGCAATCGGCATCGTGGGTGCGAATTCCATGGTGCTGGCCCCCATCACAGCCGCCGTGGCCCGCGACCTGGGCGGCGCGCCTGCCGAGATCGTGCAGGCCGCCGCCGCCTTCGGACTGGCGACTGCGCTGTCGGCGCTGTTGCTGGCGCCGCGCGGCGATGCAATCGGGCCGGACCGCGCCCTGCGGCAGGCGTTGGTGATCCTGCTGGCCTCGCTGCTGGCCTCGGTGCTGGCGCCCAGCAAATGGGCGCTGATCGGGGCCCAGGCCCTGGGTGGGATCGGCGCGGGCATGGCCCTTCCGGCGATCTATTCGCTGGCCCCGCAACTGGCCCCCAAGGGTGAGGAAAAGCGCACGATGGGCATCGTCCTGTCGGGCTGGACACTGGCCTTGGTCGGCGGGGTCGCGGGGTCGGGGTTCCTGGCGGAATGGGCGGGCTGGCGGTCCGTCTACATGGTGCTGGGCGGCGCGATGGCGTTGATCTACCTGTTGATCCTGCGCATGGACCTGCGGGTCGAACGGCTGGCGCAGCGCCCGACATCGCCGGTCACTGCCTTGCGGGTGCCGGGGATCTGGCGCGGATTGTTCGCCGCCGGAGCGCTGATGCTGGGCTTCTACGGCACCTACGCCTTTGTCGGGGCGCATGTGGCGGACCGGATCGGGCTGGGCGCGGCGGGCGCCGCCTATGTGACGCTGTTCTACGGCACCGGGTTCGGCCTATCGACATTTCTGGACAAATACCTGGACCGCCTGCCGCAGAACCGCGCCGGGGCGCTGGCGTTCTCCGGGTTGGCGCTGGTCTATCTGGCGCAGGCAATCTGGGGCGCGGACCTGGCGATGCTGATGGGGATCGCGCTGGCCTGGGGCATCGTGCAGCACCTGGGGCTGAACTTCGTCGTCTCCCGCCTGGCAGAGCTGGACCCGGCGCAGCGTGGCGCGGTGCTGGGGCTGAACTCCGCCGTGACCTACCTGGCGGTCACCGGCGGCGCGCTGCTGTTCCGCCTGCCCTACGAGGCCGGCGGGCTGATGGCCTGCAACCTGGCCTCCGCTGTTTGCGTGGCGTTGGCGGCGATCGAATGCCTGCTGCCGGACCGTCGCACCGGCACGGCCTGAGCGGCGGTCAGAACCGGCCCAGGCGCCGGGCGATACGCTGCGCCTGGTTGGCGCGTTTGCCCATCTGCTGGGCCTGTTTCACGCGCTCCCGCTCCTCGCGGGTTTTCGGCTTTCCGGCAACGCGGTCGATCCCGGCGTTGACGCCACGGTTGACGGCCTTGCGAAAGACCATGCGGAAAACCATGCGCAGCATCTGGTCGATATTCATGAAACGCTCCTTTCGGGGGCGGGAATGGCTCGGCTCCGGGACGAGGGCGTAGCTGACGAAGGCGGCGATTTTACGGCGTCTCGTCCCCTGCCCCGGACGTTGCGCCAGACGTTGCTCCGGCGCCGCGCGATGGCGTGGGGCCATCCGCCTCGAACATCTCCGCCTGGCCCTCGTCCTCGGCCGCATCCTCCGCCGGATCGCCAAGCGCGCCCAACGGCGGACGATTGTCCAGCAACCCGGCGGCGCGCAGCTCTTTCAGCCCCGGCAGATCGCGCGGCGATTCCAACCCGAAATGATCGAGAAAAGCCGGCGTCACCACAAAGGTCACCGGGCGGCCCGGTGTCATCTTGCGACGGCCAAAGCGGATCCACTCCAGGTCCAGCAACAGATCCACCGTCCCCCGAGAGACCGAGACACCGCGTATTTCCTCGATCTCGGCGCGGGTGACGGGCTGGTGGTAGGCGATGATGGCCAGCGTCTCGATCGCCGCCCGCGACAGTTTGCGGGTCTCCACCGTTTCCTTCTGCATCAGGAAGCTCAGGTCCGCCGCCGTACGGATCGCCCAGGCGTCGGCCACGCGCACCACCCGCACTCCGCGTCCCTCGTAGCGTTTGCGCAGCAACTCCACCGCCGCCTTCCCATCGCACCCATGTGGCATCCGAGCGTTCAGATCCGCCACGGTCACCGGCTCTGTCGAGGCAAAGAGAATGGCCTCTACCATGCGTTCCTGTTCGCCCATGGGGGGGGCTTCGAACAGGGTGTCGCGGGGCGGGTTCGGGCCTGGGCGCGCCGGGTCGAAGCCTTCGGACGGTTCTGTCGCTTCAGGCGGATCTGACACGGCCGAGGTGTCAGTCTGACTGGACAGGTCCGATTTTTCGGGCGTTTCACTCATCTCTGCTCTCCTTGCGGCGCAGCTGGATATCGCCGAAGGTCTCCGCCTGGCGCAGCTCCAACCGGCCTTCTTTGGCCAGTTCGAGAGAGGCGGCAAAGGTCGCCGCCGTCACCGACCGGCGCCGCACCGGATCATTGTCCCAGCCGGGCGGCATGTAGGAGACGATATCGGTCCAGCTTCCGGCGAAACCGATCATGCCGCGCATGTGATCCAGCGCCTGCTCCATGGTAAAGACGTTCTCCCGGTCCATGACGAAGGGGCGGAATTCGTCGCGGGTGCGGATGCGCGCATAGGCCTGCATCAGGTCCAGCAGCGTCGCGGAATAACGCAGGCTGCGCGAGCGCGTGACCTGTTCGGGCAGCCCCCGCACGAAGAAATCGCGGCCCTTGCGGTCGCGTGCCATCAGCCGCGCGGCGGCGCTGCGCATCGCCTCCAGTCGTTCGAGTTGAAAGGCCAGGTGGGCGGCCAGTTCCTCCCCCGAGGGGCCATCCTCCGTCGGGTCGGGAGGCAGCAGAAGGCGGGATTTCAGAAAGGCCAGCCAGGCCGCCATGACCAGGTAATCGGCGGCCAGCTCGATCCGCAATTCCCGCGCCTTTTCGACAAAGACCAGGTATTGCTCCGCCAGTTGCAGGATGGAGACGCGGCGCAGATCGACCTTCTGCGTGCGCGACAGCGTCAACAGCAGGTCCAACGGCCCTTCGAACCCGTCGACATCGACGATCAGCGCCTCTGCCGCCAGACGGTCCGAGACCGATTGCGCATCTTCCTGAAAATCATCGGACATGGGGTCAGGCGGTTCGGCCGCGTTCCAGCAAAGCCGAAAGTTTGGCCTGCATGGCCTGAATGTCAACCTCTGCCCGCTGCGGCCGCCGCGCCAGCGCCTGCTCGGCGCGGACCTGGGCGGTGGCGGTCATGCGCCCGGCCGTCTCTGCAACAGCGCGGCGATCGTCGAGCGTGGCATTGCACAACAATACCACGTCGCAGCCCGCCGCCAGCGCACCGGTGGCGGTTTCCGTCAGCGGCGCATCCAGCGCCTTCATGGAAATGTCGTCGGTCATCAGCAGGTTGTCAAAGCCGATGTCGTTGCGGATCACCTGAACCATGCGCGGCGACAGGGTGGCCGGCAGCTCCGGGTCATAGGCGTCGTAGACGATATGCGCCGTCATCGCCATCGGCAGATCGTTGAGCACCTGGAACGGCGCGAAATCCACCTGCAACGCCTCGACGCTGGCGCGCACGCGGGGCAATTCGTGATGGCTGTCGGCCTGGGCGCGGCCATGGCCGGGGATGTGTTTGACCACCGGCAGGCAGCCCCCCGCGGCCAGGCCCGATGCGGCGGCGCGGCCCAGCCGGGCGACGGTGGCGGCCTCGGTCCCGTAGCAGCGTGACCGCAGGAAGGGATGCGTGCCGGCGCCGGCCACGTCGACCAGCGGTGCGCAATCGGTGTCGATGCCAAGGGCGCGCATCTCGGCGGCAATCAGCGCATAGCGCAGGAACATCGCCTCTTCCGCCGCGTCCCCGGCGCGGGCAATGAACGCCTGCGGGTCATCCCAATCCAGGAAATCGCCGCCACGCAGACGCTGCACGCGTCCGCCCTCCTGATCGATCAGGATCGGGGCGTCGCGGCCGACGGCCTCCCGCATGTCCTGACATAGGGCACGAACCTGGTCGGGCGTGTCGATATTGCGGGCAAAGAGGATAAAGCCATAGGGATCGGCCTGCGCGAACAGGGCGCGCTCCTCCGGTGTCAGGCGCAGACCGGACGCGTCCAGGATTGTGGCGCCGAAGGCTGTCACCGGGTCACGACCGGAATGCAATCCGCCTTTTCCGCCTGGAGCGTGGCACAGAACCGCCGCGCATCGGAAAGGTCGGCAAACCCCATGACCCGCAGCCGGTAGAACGTTCGGCCGCCGGAATTGGCCTTTTCGATCACCCGTTGCTTGCCCTCCATGAAATCGCCGAACCGGCCCATGGCGCGGTCCCATTCGGAGCGGGCGACCGCCTCGCTGTCATAGGCGCCGATCTGCGCCAGCCGGGTGCCCGAGGGCACGGCATCGGCGGCGACGTCGATCCCCGGTTGCAATGGGGCGGGCGCGTCGATGGGGCCGCTGGTCACGGCGCCGGCGCGGGGCAGCGCGCCGGTGGTGGCGCTGCTGTTGGAGGCACTGCGGGAAGGGGCGGACAGGCTGGCGGGGCGGATGCGTGGCCGCAGCGACCGACCGATTCCGCCCGATACGGTTTGCACCGCATCCGGACTACGCGTTGCGTCCTGCGCCACCGTCTCCCGCTTGGGCTGGATGCCGGTCAGGGGGGCAACGCCATCCGTCAGTTGGGCGGCCAGTTCCTCGATCCCATCGACCTGCATGGGGGCCTGAACCGGCGCGGGGCTGGCGGTGCGCGGACGCGCACCCTGCCCGTCCCCCTGCCGCGCGGCCAGGGCGACGGCGGGTTGATCTTCGTCCGTCAGCGCAACGGGACGCGGCGCCAGGATCAGCCGGTCGGCGGGCTTTTCCGCCCCGCGATCGGCGGCGACGTTGTTGACCGCCAGGCCCTGGTGATCAGCGAGCTGCCCGCCCGGATCCTCCGGGGCGATCCGCATTTCGCCCTGCATCGCCCGAACCACCGGCACGCCGGAGACGTCGCGCATGACCATGCGATACCCCCAGACCCCGATGGCCACGATCAGCGCCAAAGACGACAGCCCGCCGGCCCAGGTCATGAGTCTGGAAAAGGAAAAATCGCCGGACGGCTCTGAATAGCCGTCAACCTGTCTTGCTGCCATTCGCCTCTCGCCCGCCCGGATGAACCGGGTCTGCCTGCTCTCCCGAGCGGCGGCGCGTTATCGCATCTCTTCCGCCGGGGTTACGCCCAGAATAGCAAGACCTGCGGAAATGACAACGGCTGTGGCACGGACCAGCGCCAGTTTGGACTGGCTCAGCGCGGGGTTGTCCTCCTGAACGAAGCGCAATTGCGTCTCCTCGTTGCCGCGATTGTAGAGCGCGTGCAACTCCGAGGCGAGCTCGTAGAGGTAGAACGCCACCCGGTGCGGTTCGTGGGTGCGGGCCGCGATCTCCACCAGTCGGGGCCATTCGGCCAGTTTCCGCGCCAGCGTCAGCTCTGCCTCGTGGGTGATGGACGACAGGTCGACCCCTTGCAAGGTGGCGTCGTCACAGGCGATCCCCGCCTCTGCCGCCTTGCGCTGCGCAGAGCAGATCCGGGCATGGGCATATTGCACGTAGAAGACGGGATTGTCCTTGGATTGCTCCATCACGCGGTCGAAATCGAAATCCAGCGGCGCATCATTCTTGCGCGTCAGCATGACGAAGCGGGTGACATCGGCACCCACCTGTTCCACCACGTCGCGCAGGGTGATGAAGGTGCCGGCGCGTTTCGACATCTTGAACGGTTCGCCGTTCTTGTACAGCTTCACCAATTGGCACAGCTTGATATCCAGGGGCACGCGGCCGTCGGACAGGGCGGAAACCGCGGCCTTCATCCGTTTGACATAGCCGCCATGATCGGCGCCGAAAATGTCGATCAGCGCGTCGAACCCGCGCGTGACCTTGTCGTGGTGATAGGCGATATCCGGGGCGAAATAGGTCCAGGCGCCGTCGGATTTCATGATCGGCCGGTCCACGTCATCGCCATGTTCGGTGGATTTGAACAGCGTCTGTTCGCGCGGCTCCCAATCCTCGGGCAGCTTGCCCTTGGGCGGCTCCAGCGTGCCGCGATAGATCAGACCCTTGTCGCGCAGCGCCTCGATCGCGGATTCGATCCGACCGGTGCCGTACAGAGACTTCTCGGAGTAGAAGACATCCATCTTCACCCCCAGCAGGGCCAAGTCCTCGCGGATCAGGTCCATCATCTTCGCGGTGGCAAAGCTCCGCACCTCGGCCAGCCAGACATCTTCGGGCTGATCGACATAGGCGTCGCCCACCTTGTCCCTGAGCGCGGCACCGACGGCGATCAGGTAATCGCCGGGATAGGTGCCATCGGCGAATTCGACGTCCCGGCCATGCGCTTCAAGATACCGCAGATAGACCGACCGGGCCAGGACATCGACCTGCGCCCCGCCGTCGTTGATGTAGTATTCCCGCGTCACGTCGTGGCCGGCATATTCCAGCAACGCCGCCAGCGCATCGCCGAAGACCGCGCCGCGCGTATGACCAACATGCAGCGGCCCCGTCGGATTGGCCGAGACGTATTCCACATTGACCTTGCGCCCCTGCCCCAGGGCGGAGCGGCCGTAATCCGCCCCCCGGCCCAACGCGGTGCGCAGCACGTCCTGCCAGCAGGACGGCGCCAGCCGCAGGTTCAAAAAGCCGGGGCCTGCCACCTCGGCCGTGTCGATGCGGTCATCGGCGGCCAGCTTCGTCGCCAGCACATCGGCGATGGCGCGGGGTTTCAGACCGGCGGGTTTCGCCAGGACCATCGCGGCATTGGTCGCCATGTCCCCGTGGGCCGCGTCGCGCGGCGGCTCCACCGTGACATTGGCCATGTCCAGCCCGCCGGGCAGCGCCCCCTCGACCTGCATGGCGGAAAGAGCGTCGAGCACGGTGGCGCGGATATCGGAAAACAGGTTCATCGGACGGTCCTTTGCATCTGCGGCGGGTTTATCACGGGGGCAAGGCGCGTCAACGGGGTCAGGGGTGACGCGGCGCTCCGCTCGCGGCGCTTCCGCCGACGCCCGGCTTGGGGGTGCGCCGGTTCCGCGCGCCCTGGTTCCGGAGGGTTCGCGACCGCCCGCACCGGTTCCGCCGCCCTGCCCCGCGCTGCGCGCAACCACTTACATTCCACCACGGATCAGGTATGACGGTTGCATGACATCCCCGGTCCTCAGAGCGTTCTCCGTCCATTTTCTGACCGCCACAGGCGCCGTTTTTGCGATGCTGGCCCTGCTGGCCGCCGTCGAACAAAGCTGGGGCCGCATGTTCCTGTGGCTGGTTGTCGCCTTCGCCGTCGACGGAATCGACGGACCGCTGGCGCGCCGCTACGACGTGCGCACCCATGCGCCGCATATCGACGGCGCGCTGCTGGACCTGATCATCGACTACCTGACTTACGTGTTCATCCCGGCCTATGCGCTGTTCCAGTCCGGCATCCTGCCCGGCGTCTGGGCCTGGGTCGCGCTGATCGGCATCACCTTTACCAGCGGGCTCTATTTCGCCGGATCCTGGATGAAAACGGATGACAATTCCTTCTTGGGCTTTCCCGGCTGCTGGAACATGCTGGCGCTGGTGCTGTTCGCGCTGACCCCGCCGACCGGGGTGATCATGGTGCTGATCGCGCTGCTGGCGGCGGCCATGTTCGCACCGCTGAAGTTCATCCACCCCGTCCGCACCGCGCGCTGGCGCTGGCTGTCGCTGCCCATGGCGGTAGCCTGGACATGTCTTGCCGCCTGGGCCGCCATGGCCCATTTCGCGCCCGGCCCCGGTGTCAGCCTTGGCCTGATCGTGACCAGCCTCTACCTGCTGGGCGCGGGGATCTGCCAACAGGCGCTGGACCGCCGCGCGGGGTGATCCCGGACGGGTCGGCGCGGGCTGAGGCCTCCTCTTTCGGCTGATCCTTTCCAGAATCGCCGGACTTTGGACGACCTCGAGGCGGGAAGCAGGGCGGGCCTGACGATGGCACGGCCTGATCCGCCCAACCACCGCCCGAATGTCATCGGGGGGGGGGCGAAAGGTTGCAGGGGGCCCAGCTTTGCCGCTATTTGCAGCGCCCCGGGCGCGACGCTGCGGCAGCGTGATCCGTCGAACCTTCGACTCGAATGTCATCGAGGATTGAAACGTGACAGGGGGCGCTGCCCCCTCTTGAGCGCGCCGCGCTCAATTCACCCCCGCGGTATTTCGGCCCGAAGGGGGCCGGGGCTGGGCGCCGGATGGGCCTGCGGCGGCACGGGCGCGCGCGGCCAATGGGGGCATCCGGCGCCTCTGCGGGTCAGACGGCCGAGGTTCCGGCGTCCTTGGGATCGTCCTTGCGGGCCTCCTGCGAGTTCTGTCGCGCCTCGGCGGCGTCCTGGGCGGGAGCGATGTGGATCAGGCGCATGTCGGGCACGCCTTTCAGGTTCTCGCCTGTATGCAGCAGCCGCAGGATCTGGCCGGGACGCTGGGCCCCGACCAGCAGGCTGGCAGGGTTCTCGGCGCGCCAGTCCTCCATCGTGAATTCCTCCGTCAGGCGGGAGAAATGGAAGTGCCAGCCTTCGTAGAGCTTGGTCTCCAACTGGTCATGGGTCAGATCCTGCACCACTGGCTTGCCGCCCAACGTGGCGGGCAGGGCGTGGCGGGTGGTGTTGTCCTTGCTGCGCGCCAGCTGGAACACCGCGTCGCGGCCGAAGTGATGTGCCAGGTCGGTCGCCACCAGGGTGTTGTAGGCATCGTTGTCCGTCGCGGCGAACAGGGTGGCGTAGCTGACCAGATCCAGCCGATGTTCGGCTGCTTCGGCCAGGATGTCACCGTAATAATTGGGCAGGCCCTGCCGCCGCGCGGCGCGCAGCTTGCCATGGTTGGGATCGGCCAGCAGAACGGGAATGTCGTTTTCCTTGAGACAGGCCGCCAGCGCGGTGGTAAAGCGCGAGCCGCCGACGATCAGCAGCCCCGGCGTTTCGGCACCTGTCAGGCCCAGGGCACGGGCCATCGGCCGCAGCGCAAAGCCGTGCACCACGACCGTGACCGCCACCAATGCGAAGGCCAGCGGGCCGACCAGCGCGCCGTCCTCCACCCCCAGGGAGACCAGCCTCTCACCGAACAGCCCCGCCACCGCCACCAGTACCACGCCCCGCGGCCCGGTAAACGCCACCAGCGCGCGTTCGCGCCAGGGCACGCCCGATCCGATCAGCGAGACCAGCACCGTCACCGGTCGGGCGACCAGCATGATCACCCCGACGAAGATCGCCGCGCGCCAGTTCAGCGCCGACAATTCCCCGAAATCGAGGCCCGCGGCCAGCAGGATGAACACCCCCGAGACCAGAAGGATGGTCGCGTGTTCCTTGAACCGGCGCATTTCCTCGAACGAGGGCAGGCCCGCATTGGCGATCACGATGCCCATCACGGTGACGGCCAGCAGGCCGCTTTCGTGCAGAAGCGCATCGCAGAAGGCGAAGACCGCCAGCAGCAGCGCAAAGAGCACCGGCACCTTCATGTATTCCGGCACCCGTCCGCGCCGGAACGCCCAGGCCAATCCGGCCCCGGCCAGGAACCCGGCGACCACGGCGACCACGATGCCCAGGGCCGTTTCCCCGATGGCATGGGCCATGTCCTGCGAAGCGCGGACCACGCTGACCACCTCGAACGCCAGAACGGCGGCAAGGGCACCGATCGGATCGTTGACGATCGCCTCCCATTGCAGGATCTGCGCCGGGCGACGCGACAACCGGGCCGAGCGCAGCAGGGGCGCGATCACCGTCGGGCCGGTGACGATCATGATGCCGCCGAAGACCGCCGCCGTCTCCCAGCCCAGCCCGGCCGCGTAATGCAAGGTCAGCGCCGACAGCAGCCAGCCCAGCGGCGCCCCGACGATGACCAGCCGGCGCACCCCCTTGGCGGCGTCCTGCAAGGATTTGACGTTCAGGGTCAGACCGCCTTCGAACAGGATGATGGCCACGGCCATGGCGATCATCGGTTCCCGCAGCGCGCCGAATTCGCGCGCCGGGTCCAGCAATCCGGTGACCGGGCCGGCCACCACTCCCGCCACCAGCATCAGCACGATGGCGGGCATCCGCAGGCGCCAGGCGATCAGCTGCGCGCCCACCCCCAGCACGCCCACAAGGGCAAAGGCGGTGACGGGGTGCAGGGCCTCGGGGGGAATGGCCATGGAAATCCTTTCAAAGGCTCGGCCGGATCGCGCCGTTCACGCGGGCCGTTCCAGCGGAAATAGCGCAGGCGTGGCGCGGTGCAAATACCCCCGGCCCATTCGGGGGCCGGGTGTGACGGAACTGGGACCAGGAGGGCCAGCGGACGGGCCATGCCATCCGGTCGGGCGATGCGGGCACGGGGCGCGACATCCGCACAGACGGAGGTACAGAGCCGAGGCGGCGGCAGCCGCGCCGAATGGGTGGCCGTGGGGGGGGAAGGACATGCAGGGCCGGCGACCATGGGACGCCGGCGGCAGGGAGTGGCGGCGCGCCAGACGGCAGCGCGCGCGCGCCCTGCCCCGACCCGCTCAGAACGTGCCGGGAGCGGAGCGCAGATGCCCCGGCCCCTGGGCGCGCAGGGCGGGGGCGGGTTCCACACCGGTCAGACGGGCATGTTCGACGATGGCAAAGCGGTCGGTCATCCCGGAGATGTAATCGCACACGATCCGCGCCAGCGCGGTTTCGTCGCCTTCGACATCGGCGACATCCTTGCGCCATTGCCGGGGCAGCAGGCTGGTGTCGGCCATGAACATCGGGAACAGCTCGTGCACGATGGCCGTGACCTTTGCGCGCATCTCCACAACCTCCGGGGCGCGGTACATGCGGTGGAACAGGAATTCGCGGATCACCTTGAGCTTGGTCCAGATATCGGGGGAGAATTGCACCATCATCCGCCCGGCGCCGCGGATATCGGCCACCGATTGCGGGTCCAGCGCGGCCAGGTTGGCGCGGGAAACGGCGATCACGTCCTCCACCAGAATGCCGAAGAACCGGCGCAGCGCCTCGTGGCGGCGACGGTAGTAGTTCAGATCGGGATAGGCGGCGTCCACTTCGGCAAAGCAGCCGCCCAACAGCGGAAGTTCCGCCAGCTCATCGGTCGAGAAGAGTTCCGCCCGCAGGCCATCATGCAGGTCATGGTTGTTATAGGCGATGTCGTCCGACAGCGCCGCCACCTGCGCCTCGGCCGAGGCATGGCTGGACAGTTCAAGATCGTGCTGCGCATCATAGCGGGCCAGCGCATGCGGGATCTCCCCGGTGACCGGGCCGTTGTGCTTGGCAATGCCTTCCAGCGTTTCCCAGGTCAGGTTCAGCCCGTCCCATTCGGCGTAATGCCGTTCCAGAGAGGTGACGATGCGGATCGCCTGCGCGTTGTGATCGAACCCGCCATAGGGCCGCATCAGCGCCTCCAGCGCGTCCTCCCCGGTATGGCCGAAGGGCGGATGGCCCAGGTCATGGGCCAGGGCTACCGCCTCGGTCAGTTCCGCATTCAGGCCAAGCGCCCCTGAAATGGTCCGCGCGACCTGCGCCACCTCGATCGAATGGGTCAGCCGGGTGCGGAAATAATCGCCTTCGTGTTCGATGAAGACCTGTGTCTTGTGCTTCAACCGGCGGAATGCGGAGGCATGGATGATCCGGTCGCGGTCGCGTTGAAAGGGGGAGCGGAAGGTGCTTTCCACCTCCGGATGAAGTCGGCCCCGCGTCGCGGCGGGGTCCGAGGCATAGATCGCGCGCATGTGTCTGGTCCCTTGGGTGGCTTGTCGCCTGTTCTCCCGGCCCCTATATATCACCCGACAGGCTTGGAAAACGTCCGGAGGCCGCAATATGAACCTGCCCCCCAAAGTCACCGATCGCGCATTCGACCGGCTGTCCGAAATCGGCGCCATGGCCCAGGGCCAGGCGCTGCGCATCGCCGTCGAAGGCGGCGGCTGCTCCGGCTTTCAATATGACATCCGGCTGGATGGCGTGGCCGAAGATGACCTGGTCCTTGAAGGCCAGGGGGAGAAAGTCGTGGTGGACAGCACTTCCCTGCCGTTCCTGGCCGGGGCGACGATCGACTTCTCCGAAGAACTGATCGGCGCGCGGTTCGTGATCGAGAACCCGAACGCGTCGTCCTCCTGCGGGTGTGGTACGTCGTTCTCGCTGTAGCAGGCACCCGCAAGGCCGGGCCTATCGCCCTATCGCCCTATCGTCCGGGAAATCCGGCTGAACCGGGCGAGCCGCCAGCCCGCAGGCCGGACCGCCCTCGTCCCTCTGCCGTCACTCGCCGGCGGAGACCACCCGGCGATCCCCGGTCACCAGCCCCGCCATCGGCCGTTCGGCACCGCGCGGCATCACCGATTTTCGCCCCAGCTGGTCACGCACCAGGTACATGCCCGACCCGATCACGATGGCCACGCCCAGGTAGATCTGTACCGGCGGCCATTCCCCGAAGAACAGCGCACCGAAGATCACCATCCACACGAACTGGAAGTTCAGCAGCGGCGTCACGACATAGGCGGCCAGGTTGCGCAGCGCGATCACCAGCACCCAGCGGGCAGAGAACAAGAACCCGGCATAGGCCCCGACCCAGGCCATGTCGATCAGCGGCATGGGTTTGTAGACAAAGGGCAAAATCGCCCCCATCACCAGCATGATCGCCAAGTTGGGATAGAAGACCTGCGCCAGCGAATTGGTGTCATGCCGGCTGATATAGCGGGCCATAACCATGGACAGGGTGCCCGACAGCGTGGCGCCCAGGGCGATGGCATGACCCCATGTGATCGTGTGCAGGCCCTGAGGAAACAGGCAGATCACCCCGATGGCGCAGGCCGCCAGCGCGATCCAGACCGGCAAGCCGATCTTTTCCTTCAGGATCGGACCGGACATCAGCCCTGCCATCACCGGCATCAACCCGATGAAGATGAAGACCTCGGCAAAGGGCAGGAGGCGGAAGGCGTAGAAATAGCAGGTCGCGGCGATCACCGTGGCCCCGGACCGCACCGCCATCGCCACCGGGCGCGACGTCGCCATCCCCTGCCGCTGCCGCCCCGGCGCCCGGTCCATCAACAGGCACAGCGCCGACACCAGCGCCCCGGAGATCGCATAAAGCTGCGGCGCGGCATAGCCGCCGGCGATGAACTTGGTGATTGCGTCGGCCGATGAAATCAGCGCCGTGTAAACCAGCACAAGGAGCACCCCGACAAGGGTCGCCTGGCGAACCGTTTGTGAACTCACGCCAATCTCCTTAGCCCTGTTCTGGCGAACCCGGCAAAAAACGTTTCGAAATCATCACAGGCCACTTCCGCGCTCAGCAATTGCGGGCGGGATTCCTCGGGCAGGTCGTTGATCATCCGGTCGCGCATCCGCGCCCAGTCATCGCTGCGCGCGGCGCCCAGATTCAGCAAGGTCTCGGACATCGGGCGCAGCGGCGCCTGGAACCGGGGGCGCGCGACGAAGCGGGCGTAACCATCGGGGACGCTATGGGGGAACGGCGTTTCGCCACGGGCCGCAAGGGACCAATTGCCCACGAGGTATTCGTGGTAATCGTCCTGGGCCATGTCCCCGTCTCCCTTTTGAACGGTGAACCCGTTCGTCTCTCCGGTCAGCCAATCCTCCCAGGCGACGGGGGGCGGAAAACCTGCAAAGCGCATGGCGACACAGATCTCCGCCAGCAAATCGGCATTTCCGTCAAGGTAGGCGAGAGTTCCGGCAAAGTTAAGGCATTCCTTTGTCCGGCCGGTCAATTCCGGGGATTTGCGTCCATACTCGGACAGGTAGAAAACGGTATGTGTCAATTCGTAAGCCGCCTTCTTGTTCGGCATGACGAATGTGGCGGGGCGTTCGACAAAGGCACGCAGCCGGTCGTCCAGCCCCGGATCATGCGACATCGGATCGATGCCGCGCCGCAGCATGAGGCGCCGGGCCTCGCCGCGTTGCAGGTCCGACAGCTCCGCATCGGCCAGGCCCTGGCGCGCGGCCCAGGCGACCAGCGCGGCGCCCTTGCTGCCCGGCAGGCCCAGGTCTTCGAGGTCCAGACAGATCGACAGGAAGAAGCGGTAATATTGCGGAAAGAACTCGAAACGCTCTTCGATGGTGGCGTAGAATTCCTCATGAGGGGTCAGGGCGCCCTCGGCGACCTCCTGGCCCGAACATTCCAGGATATTCAGGATCTCGGCGTTTTCCTTCATCCAGAACACATCGTCCTGGCTGCGCCGATGGCTGGCAAAAAGGTGGAGCAAGGCCGCCTGCGTGGCGGCCTTGCTTTGAGAGCGGGGGGGGAAAGAGAGTTGAACGACGTTCGACATGGCTGGTCCTCCGGGAATTGTGCAAAGAGGATCGCCCTCTTTCCCTGCCGGTCGCCCGGCGTGACCCGAAGTTTGGCGGATCAGGAGCCGGAGGAAAAGGCGTGACAGGCATCGCCTGCGGCCGTGTCGCTGTCCATCGTGGGCGCGGAGCCGGAGGAGAACGCCTCCACCGCGTCACCCGTCAGGGCGGAAGTCGCAACAGGGGCGGAGCCGGAGGAGAACGCCTCCACCGCGTCACCCGTCAGGGCGGAGGTCGCAACCGGCGCGGAGCCGGAGGAGAACGCCTCCACCGCGTCACCCGTCAGGGCGGAAGTCGCAACCGGCGCGGAGCCGGAGGAGAACGCTTCGACTGCATCACCCGTCAGGGCGGAAGTCGCAACCGGCGCGGAGCCGGAGGAGAACGCTTCGACTGCATCACCCGTCAGGGCGGAGGTCATCATCGGCGCGGAGCCGGAGGAAAACATTTCGACCGCATCGCCCAACAATGCGGAGGACGAAACCGGCGCCGAACCGGAAGAGAACATTTCAAGCGCATCGCCGCTCATCATGTCGTTTTTCGGAGTATTGATTTCGGCGAACGTGGCGGATTTACGCAGTGCAGTCATTTGGCAGTCTCCCAAGGTGTGTCGATAATGTTTGAACGAGTGACCCCCAAACGGTTACACGCATGTCGTTAGCCGCAAACTCTCATTTCGTGTTAAACGTGCGGACTATTGTGTAGGGGAGTCAGGGAGGTGCCATGACATTGTTTACATTATAGAAACTCTCGACTGAGAATCGTAAACAAACTTTTTGCATGACCGCCTTCGCGATAACGAAGACGCGGAATAGGATCATGTGTCGCCGAATCGCAGCGGCCCCAAAGTGGTGTTTCCGGACGCTATTTATGCTTTACCGAACGCTGCGCTGGACCCCGTGACACAGCACCGGTAGCGTGCCCGTCTCGGGTACGTGACAGGAAAGACGCCAATGAAACTGGCCACATTCAATATCAATGGAATCAAGGCGCGGGCAGAATCGCTTCTCAATTGGCTCGACACTGCACAGCCGGATGTCGCCGTTTTGCAGGAAATCAAATCCGTCGACGAGAATTTCCCCCGCGATCTATTCGAAGATCGCGGCTACCAGGTGGAAACGCACGGCCAGAAAAGCTTCAATGGCGTGGCTATCCTGTCGAAACTTCCGCTGGAAGATGTCAGCCGTGGCCTGCCCGGCGATCCGCAGGACGAACAGGCCCGCTGGATCGAGGCGACAGTGGTCGGCAAGACGGCGCTGCGGGTCTGCGGGCTGTACCTGCCCAACGGCAACCCGGTGCCGGGGCCGAAATACGACTACAAGCTTGCCTGGATGGACCGCCTGCACGCCCGCGCGACAGAACTGATGGCGGCGGAGGAACCAGCTGTCATGCTGGGCGATTACAACGTCATTCCCCAGCCGCAGGACGCCGCCCACCCCGAGAAATGGACGCAGGACGCGCTGTTCCTGCCGCAAAGCCGCGCCGCCTGGCAGCGGATCGTCAACCTCGGCTTTACCGAGATCTTCGGCACCCGCCATCCCGAACCGGGGCATTATACCTTCTGGGATTATCAGGCCGGCGCCTGGCAGCGGAACAACGGCATCCGCATCGATCACATGTTGATGACCCCGCAATGCGCCGACCTGGTGACCGATACCGGCATCGACAAGGAGGTGCGCGGCGGGAACAAACCCTCCGATCACGTGCCGCTATGGGCGGTTCTCGACCTCTGAAGGGCAGCGCGGTGCGGGCAGTTGCGTCCCTCCGGTGACATCCAGATCATAGAGCCAACCATAGGGGTTGCCCAGTTGCCGGGGCGCCAGCCGTTGTCCGGCGCGCAGGGCCAGATGCGCGGCCAGCTGCATCGGTGCGCTGCGCAGGTGGTATTTCCACGCGTTGCGATTGGCGGCCGTGATAGCCCGCCGGGCGCGCGGCAGGCGGGCGGCCTCGTACCGGGCCAATGCGGCGGCGGGATCAGGCCCGAGGTGCAACGCCTCCGCCAGAACCCAGGCATCTTCCAGCGCCAGGTTGGCCCCCTGCGCCAGGAAGGGCAGCGTGGGATGCGCGGCATCGCCCAGCAGGGCGGTACGGGCCGTCACCCATCGGCGCGCCACCGGATGGCGGTGCAGCCCCCAGAGGTTCACCGCCTCCACCCTCTCTAGCAGGGCGCGCACCGGCGCGGCAGATCCCCAGAACGCCTGCCGCAGCAGTTGCGGATCCCCGGCCAGGGTCCAGCTGTCGGCGGCCCATTCGCTGCGTTCCTCGACCGCCACGATATTGCGCAACGTTCCCTCGCGCAGCGGATAGGTTACCAGATGACGCCCCGGCCCCATGTAAAGATGCGCCTCCGCCGGGTCGGCCGGATCGCCCGGCACCACGGCGCGCCATGCCACCTGCCCGGTGAACCGGGGCTGCGCCGCTTCAACCAGCGCCGCGCGCAGACGCGAATGCAGCCCATCGGCCCCGATCACCAGGTCGGGGCGCATCTGCGCGCCGGTGCGCAGGTGGATTACCGGGCGATCCTCGGCGGTGCCGGGCGCGATCCGGTCCACCTGCTGCAACAGGCGGATGCGCACCCCGGCCTCACGCGCGCCGGCGGCCAGCAGCGCGATCAGATCGGCACGATGCACGAAGTGGTACCCCTGCCCCGCCGGCAGGTCTGACAGGTTCAGGCACAGGGATTCGGGACCACGATGGGAAAACAGCCGCACCGCCTGCGCCCGTGGCCCGCGCAGCCGATCCGCCAGCCCCAGCCCGCGCAGCACCGCCAGCCCGTTGGGGGTGATCTGCACCCCGGCGCCGACCTCGGTGATGGCCTGCGCCTGTTCCAGCACCGTCACCTCGGCGCCCCGCAGCCGCAGGGCACGGGCCACGGACAGGCCGCCGACGCCCGCGCCGATCACCGCAATCCTCACCCCCGCCAGAGCCATGGCCGGTCCCTTTCGTTCCAAAGCAGACGCCGGAGCCCAGGGGGCCCCGGCGTCAAGTCTTGCACGGCGATGTGTCGCTTAGTCGTCCCGATGCACTTTTTCGCGGCGTTCGTGACGTTCCTGGGCTTCCAGGCTCATGGTGGCGATCGGGCGTGCGTCAAGGCGGCGCAGGCTGATCGGCTCTCCGGTGACTTCGCAATAGCCGTATTCGCCCTCGTCGATGCGCCGCAGGGCGGCGTCGATCTTGGCGACCAGCTTGCGCTGGCGGTCGCGGGTCCGCAATTCCAGTGCCCGGTCCGTCTCTTCGCTCGCGCGATCGGCGGAATCCGGGATATTGCGGGTATTCTCCTGCAGTCCCTCGACGGTGTCGCGACTGTCCGCCAGAAGATCCTGTTTCCATTGCAACAACTTGCGCCGGAAATATTCGACCTGCCGCTCGTTCATGAACGGCTCGTCCTCGGCGGGACGATAATCGTCATCCAGGAAGGTTTCAGCTTTCATATTAGGCTCCCAATCAAGGCCGCCGCCTGACCGGTCTGTCCAACGGTCCATGCGCCGGTTTCCCCTCGGGCCGCTCTTACGCCCTTCGGTCCGTCTTGTCACTACACATTTGCCAATGCGCAACCTGCGTTGCAGTCGATTGCGGAAAACCCTATCGTCCTGCGGAACAAGAAATGACAGGGCACTTCTCTATGAAATTCGAAGGCACGAAGGATTATGTGGCCACCGACGATCTGACGATTGCCGTCAACGCGGCAGTGACGCTGGAACGGCCATTGCTGGTCAAGGGCGAGCCGGGCACTGGCAAGACCGAACTGGCCCGCCAGGTGGCCCAGGCCCTGGGCCTGCCGATGATCGAATGGAACATCAAATCCACCACCAAGGCCCAACAGGGTCTCTATGAGTACGACGCCGTCAGCCGCCTGCGCGACAGCCAGCTGGGCGAGGAACGCGTGCATGACGTCAAGAACTACATCCGCAAGGGCAAGCTGTGGACCGCGTTCGAGGCGGATCAGAAAGTCGTCCTGCTGATCGACGAGATCGACAAGGCCGATATCGAGTTTCCCAACGACCTGTTGCAGGAACTCGACCGGATGGATTTCCACGTCTACGAGACCGGAGAGACGATCAAGGCGCGCCAGCGGCCGATCGTGATCATCACCTCCAACAACGAGAAGGAGCTGCCGGACGCCTTCCTGCGGCGCTGCTTCTTCCATTACATCCGCTTTCCGGACATGGACACGATGCGAAAGATCGTCGAGGTTCACCACCCCGGCATCAAGGCAGAGCTGCTGACCGCCGCACTGACCCAGTTCTTCGAGCTGCGCGAAACCAACGGGCTGAAGAAGAAACCGTCGACCTCCGAAGTGCTCGACTGGTTGAAGCTGCTGCTGGCGGAGGATCTGAGCGCCGAGGATCTGAAACGCGACGGCGCCAATGCGCTGCCCAAGCTGCATGGCGCCCTGCTGAAGAACGAACAGGACGTGCACCTGTTCGAACGCCTGGCCTTTCTGGCACGCGGCCAACGCTGACCACGCGGAGACCCGTGCGCCGACCGTTCCTCCGGCCCTCAGACAGGGGCATCTGGCGGTCGGCGTCAGAATACGGGGAGGGCGCCGGGCCGGTCCCGCGGGACGGCCCGCCCTCTTCCCCCGCCTGCGACTTTGGGGCAGACTTGGCCTGAAACGCGCCGCAGTGCGCGACAGGCAGCCACAGGACAGCCCCATGACCAGCCCCGTCACCATCCGCCCGCTGGAGCCGCGCGACCGCGCCTCCTGGCAAACCCTCTGGACCGCATATCTGGACTTCTACAAGACTTCCGTCCCGGATCAGGTCTATGACGTCTATTTCCAGCGGCTTCTGGGAGACGATCCACGCGATTTCAACGGATTGCTGGCCGAAGTTGATGGACATCCCGTCGGGCTCACCCATTACCTGTTCCACCGCCATGGTCAGCGGGTCGAAGATGTCTGCTACCTTCAGGATCTCTATGCCGACCCGTCGGTTCGGGGTCAGGGTATCGGCCGGGCGTTGATCCAGGCGGTCTATGACCGCGCCGATGCCGCCGGGGCGCCGACCGTCTACTGGCTGACCCAACAGGACAACGCCACCGCGCGGCAATTGTACGACCGGATCGCCGGGGTGACGGATTTCATCAAGTATCAGCGGATCAGCGGGTGACATCGCGCCCCCGCCCCGGCGCCGCGCGATTGCTGGCCGTGCTGGGCCTGGCCCTGCTGGCCGCCTGTGCGCCCGGCCCGCAAGGCGGGTCCATCGCCACGCGCGCCGCGCGCCCGGCTGCCGTCTCGGACCTGCCTCCGATGAAGGTCTTTGCCCAGGCCCGTCCGGCTCCCGTCACGCGGTCCAACAGCGCGCTGGCGCGCGATTTCCTCGACCTCAGCTTCGCGCTGGAATCGGGCCGTGCGCTGGAGACCTTCACCCGGTTCGAAGGACCGATCCGCATTGCTGTCACCGGCCGCGCCACCCAGGGCATGCTGCGCGATCTGGACCTGCTGATCACCCGCATCGCGGAAGAGGCCGGGATCGACATCGCCCGCACCGATGACCGTGCCCGCGCCAATATCGTGATCGAAGGCGTGACCAGCGGCGACATCCGCCGCGAACTGCCGCAGGCCGCCTGTTTCGTCGTGCCCAACATCACGCGCCTGTCCGAATTCCGCCGCGCCGGGCGCAGCGCCGCCTCGGACTGGGCGCAGCTGACCGTTCGCGACCGGCTGGCGATCTTCGTGCCCAACGACGTCTCCCCGCAGGAGATGCGCGATTGCCTGCACGAGGAACTGGCCCAGGCGATCGGCCCGTTGAACGATCTCTACCGGCTGGACGACAGCGTGTTCAACGATGACAACATGCACGCGGTCCTGACCGGGTTCGACATGCTGATGCTGCGCGTCACCTATGCCCCCGAGCTGCGCACCGGCATGAGCCGCGCCGAGGTCGCCGCGCGGCTGCCGGCGATCCTGGCGCGGATCAATCCGCGCGGCAGCGCCGGCATCGACCGCAGGCTGACCGCGACGCCCCGCCCCTGGATCGACGCCATCCAACAGGCGCTTGGCCCTGGCGCGGAAACCCGCGCGCGTGGTCAGGCGGCGGCGCGCGCCGTGCAGATCGCGCGCAATCAGGGCTGGCGCGACCATCGCATGGCCTTTTCCCTCTATATCTACGCCCGGCTGACACAGGCCCGCGATCCGCTGCGGGCCTATGACCACCTGATATCGGCCCGGCGGATCTATGCCGCCGATCCGCGCACCACCATCCATGAGGCCTATGTTACCGCCCAGCTGGCCGCCCACGAAATCGCGCGCGGCGCGGGCGCGCGGGCGCTGGCGCTGCTGGACCCGATGATTCCGCGGGCGGAGGCGCATGAGAATGCCTCCCTCTTGTCGTCTCTGATGATGCTGCGCGCCGAGGCGTTGGATCTGACCGGCCGCGACACCGAGGCGCGGGCCGTGCGGCTGGACAGCATCGGATGGGCGCGATACGGCTTTGGCCCTGATTGGGCGGTGCGGGCCAAGCTGCGCGAGGTGGCGGCGCTCAACCCCGCAAAAGGCAGGAGTTAGGCCATGTTCGTAGTGATCGCGGCGATACTTGGGGCGGTCTTCGGCGGCTGGCGGGCACGGGCGCGCGGCGGCAGGCGCGCGGACATTTTGCAATATGCGGCGGGCCATGCGATCCTGTTCGCCCTCGCCGGGCTGTTCCTGACGCTCATCACCCACCGTATCCTCAGCTGAGGTCCGACCGATGTTCATCCCCTTCTTCGAGAACCTGCGCAGCCATGCGATTCCCGTTTCCCTGCGGGAATACCTGACCTTTCTGGAAGCAATGCGCGCCGATCTGGTGACCTACGATCCAGAGGCGTTCTACTACCTGGCCCGCGCCGCCATGGTGAAGGACGAACGCAACCTCGACAAGTTCGACCGCGCCTTCGCCGCCACCTTCTCCGGGCTGGAACAGATCAATCTGGACCAGGTGCTGG
This sequence comes from Pseudooceanicola aestuarii, assembly GCF_010614805.1. Classification (NCBI taxonomy): domain Bacteria; kingdom Pseudomonadati; phylum Pseudomonadota; class Alphaproteobacteria; order Rhodobacterales; family Paracoccaceae; genus Pseudooceanicola; species Pseudooceanicola aestuarii. The sequence continues at coordinate 2,346,986 of NZ_JAAFZC010000001.1, read as the reverse complement.
AGGCGGTGGACCTGCCGCAGGACTGGCTGCAATCCATGGCCGAAAAGCACCTGAGCGAGGAAGAAAAGGCGGAGATCGAGGCCCTGGGCGGTTTCGAGAAGCTGATGGAGACGCTGAAGAAGCGGCTGGAAGAACAGAAGGAGCGTCACCAGGGCGGCAGCAAGTGGATCGGCACCGGCGGCACGTCTCCCTTTGGCGCCGATGGCTACAACCCCGAGGGCGTGCGCATCGGGCAGGAGAAATCCCGCCACCAGCGCGCCGTGAAGGTCTGGGACAAGCGCGAGTTCAAGAACCTGGACGATACGGTCGAACTGGGCACCCGCAACATCAAGGTGGCCCTGAAACGGCTGCGAAAATGGGCCCGTGACGGGGCGCATGACGAACTGGACCTGGACGGCACCATCCGCGCCACCGCCGAACATGGCTATCTGGATGTCCAGACCCGGCCGGAACGGCGCAACGCGGTCAAGGTGCTGCTGTTCTTTGATATCGGCGGCTCCATGGATCCGCATATCAAGGTGGTGGAGGAATTGTTCTCCGCCGCCAGGACCGAGTTCAAGCATCTGGAGCATTTCTACTTCCACAATTGCCTTTATGAAGGCGTGTGGAAGGACAATCGCCGCCGCTGGGCTGAACAGACCCCTACCTGGGAGGTGCTGCGCACCTACGGCCCGGATTACAAGTGCATCTTCGTCGGCGACGCCTCCATGTCCCCTTACGAGATCGCCTATCCCGGCGGCGCGAACGAGCATTGGAACGAGGAACCGGGCCAGGTCTGGCTGCAACGCGCCCGCGACCAGTGGAAAAACCACCTGTGGATCAACCCGGTGCCGGAAAAATACTGGGGTTATACCCAGTCGATCCGCATGATCCGCGACGTGTTCGAGGATCGGATGGTGCCGATGACCCTGGCCGGACTGGAGGCCGGGATGCGCGAACTGACGCGCTGACGCCCCCCACCACCCAACCGCGCCCGGTTGGCGTAATCCGGCCCCACCCGCAGGGTGGCCGTTCCACGCCTGCCCGCCACGACCAGCCACCAGGCGCCCCTTGGGCGCTGCGGCTTGCGTCCGCTGCCTGCCGGACATAGGGTCCGCGCAAATTTGAAAGGCCGCTCATGGGACCGAATGCCCGCGCCATCGGAATGATGCTTGTCGCCATCTTCTTCTTCACCACCATGGATGCGACGGCCAAGGCCGTGGCGGAGCGCAGCAATACCTACATGGCGCTGTGGGCACGCTATGCCGGACAGGCGGTTCTGGTTCTGGTGCTGATCGCCCCCCGCCTGCGGGCGACCATGCGCACCAACTTCCCCGTGCTTCAGGCCGCGCGCTCGGTGGTTCTGCTGGGAGCGACCGCTTTCTTCTTCTTCGGCATCGCCCATATCGGCCTGGCAGAGGCGACGGCGATCATGGATGTGAACCCGGTGCTGATCACCCTGGGCGCCGCGCTGTTTCTGGGCGAGGCGATCGGCATCCGCCGCATCCTGGCCATCGGCGTCGCACTGATCGGCGCGTTGATCGTGATCCGTCCGGGAACGGACGTTTTCTCCCTGGCGGCGCTGCTGCCGGTGGGGGCGGCCTGTTGCTACGCCACATATGCGATCATCACCCGGTACATCGGCAATCGGGAAAGCCCGTGGACCTCGCTGTTCTACGGTGCCGTGCTGGGGGCCTTGGCGATGTCGGTGCTGGTGCCGTTCCACTGGCAGACGCCGGACCTGCTGACCGCGCTGATGATGCTGCTACTGGCCGGGGCGGGCACGCTGGGGCAATTGTTCCTGATCCGGGCGTTCTCCTCGGGAGAGGCGGCGATGCTGGCGCCCTTTGCCTATGTCGGGCTGGTCTTCGCGACGTTCTGGGGTATCGTCCTGTTCCAGGAATATCCCGACCGCTGGACCGTGCTGGGGGCGCTGATCATCGTTGGCTCGGGCGTCTATGTCTGGCACCGTGAGGTTCGCGCCGCCCGCGCGCCGGATACCGCGCGCGCCAAACTGCCGCCAGAGGGGGTTTGAACCTTGGCCGCCGAAGATGCCCGCCCGTCCCGCCGCGTGCGGTTGGGTGAATACGCCCTGAACCTGGCCCTCCGCGGGCTGCTGCTGCTGGCGCTGGCGTTGCCCTACCGGCTGCGCGTGCGGTTCATGGGCGGGCTGGTGTCGCGCGTGGTGGCGCCGCTGGCGGGCTGGCGCCGCCGCATCCGCAACAACCTGGCGCTGGTCTGGCCCGACCTGCCCGAAGACGAGATCCGCAAGCTGGAGCAGGCCGTGCCCGACAATGCCGGCCGAACCCTGATCGAGATCTATTCCGGCCGCCAGTTCCGCAATCGCATCCGCGACCTGGTCCCGGAGGGCCCCGGCCTGGCCGCCGTTGATACCGCCCGCGCCGAAGGGCGCGCCGTGCTGTTCGTCTCGGGGCATTTCGGCAATTACGACGCCTTCCGTGCCGCGATGTCGCTGCGCTACGGCGAGGTTGGCGCGCTCTACCGGCCGATGAACAACCGTTATTTCAATCGCCACTACGTCGACGCGATGGAAAGCGTGGCGGAACCGATGTTCGCCCGTGGCCGCAGGGGGCTGGCCGAAATGGTACGGTTCATGCGCGAGGGGCGGGCCTTTGCCATGCTGGGGGATCAGCATTTCGCCTCCGGCGCGCCGCTGGATTTTCTGGGTCAGCCCGCGATGACAGCCCTGTCCGCGGCGGAAATGGCGTTGAAATACAACGCACTGCTTGTGCCGATCTACGGTATTCGCCAGCCCGACGGCCTGACTTTCCGCGTGCTGGTCGAAGACCCGGTGACCCACAGCACCGCCGAAGAGATGACCCAGGCGCTGAACAACAGCCTCGCCCGCATGACCGAAGCTCATCCCGAACAATGGTTCTGGATTCACCGCCGCTGGAAATAACCGCGAGGAAAGGTCGGGGCAATCCCGTCAGATCCCGCCCCGGCCGAACCGCGCAGTGACGGCGCGAAAACGCCGGCGCGGCCCTCTAACCGACACGTCCCCTCCCTCAGGGGGCCAAGCCGACCCGCGCCCTGCGCGCGCCTCAGGGCAGGCGCGCCGCCGCCTCGATCACGCCGGGGCCTTCGCGCTGCACCAGCACCGCGCCGGGGCGGTCCTGCGCGGGAGAGACGGTCAGCTCCAGCGGGGCGGCCCCATCCCAATGGCTCAGCACCTGCCAATGGGTCACGATGTTGGAATAGCCGATCTTTTCTCCCGCATTCTCGCCGGTACGGATCTCCACCAGCTCATGCGGTTCGAAATGCACCAACTGCACGACATAGGGCCCGGTATCGCCGCCATTGCGCAACGCCACGCGGAACGTTCCCTGCCCGGCGGCGGCGATCTTCAGCGACAGGTTCACCTCCCGCTCCCGCTCGACCCGGATCAGGTCGGCGACATCCATCGGATGGGTGCCGACCACGGCCCCTGCCCCGCCAATGATCATCTGCGGCGTGTAAACCATGCGTCGGCCGGCGGCACGGGCGTAGTTTTTCTGGCGCTTGGAATAGGCGGGAGAGGCAAAGACATCCTTCCATCCCAGGTAGTCCCAGTAATCCACATGCAGCGCCAGCGGCAGGACATCGCCGCGATCCGACAATTCGCCCAGCAGGGCGTCGGCCGGCGGGCAGCTGGAACACCCCTGCGAGGTGAACAATTCCACCACGATCGGCCCCCGCTCCCCGGCGGCCAGTGGCATGGCGCCCATCATTCCTGCAAACGCCATCGCGGCCAGTCGCGCCATCATTGCCGTCATACTCCGTTCCCCTTCGGTCGTCAGAATAGGTAGAACCGACAGATTGAAATAACCAATCAAGGTTTTGCGAGACACGCGCCGGTGATCCCGCAGCGATCGGGCGTGATCGGCATGCCCCCCCGGGTTCGCCCCGCCCGCCCGGCGGGTTGCCTTGCCTTCTGTGTACAATGGCATACCTTTTTTGAGAACGCCCCCTTGATTGCATTCCGGCGATGATGCAGAAGCGGGCCAGCAGTACCCTCATTCCATGCCGAAAGGGAGCCACCCCATGCCCATTCAAGTCGGACAAGACACCAGCCGGACGCGCAAGACGCTGACGGTCGGCGATCAAAGCGTCGCCTATTACTCCATCCCCGCAGCCGAAGCGGCCGGGCTGGGCGATTTCGCCAAGCTGCCCGCCGCGCTGAAGGTGGTGCTGGAGAACATGCTTCGTTTTGAGGACGGCAAGACCGTCTCTGTCGAGGATATCAAGGCCTTTTCCGACTGGGGCAAGAACGGCGGCAAGAACCCCGTGGAGATTGCCTACCGCCCCGCCCGCGTCCTGATGCAGGATTTCACCGGCGTCCCGGCGGTGGTCGATCTGGCTGCCATGCGTGACGGGATCAAGGCCCTTGGCGGCGATGCGCAGAAGATCAACCCGCTGAACGCCGTCGACCTGGTCATCGACCATTCCGTCATGATCGACGAATTCGGCAATCCCCGCGCGTTCCAGATGAACGTGGACCGCGAATACGAACGCAACATGGAACGCTACCAGTTCCTGAAATGGGGCCAGGGCGCGTTCGAGAACTTCCGCGTCGTGCCCCCCGGCACCGGCATCTGCCACCAGGTGAACCTGGAATACCTGGCCCAGACCGTCTGGACCGATACCGACCAGAACGGTGAAACGGTGGCCTATCCCGACACTCTGGTGGGCACCGACAGCCACACCACCATGGTCAACGGCCTGGCCGTGCTGGGCTGGGGCGTCGGCGGGATCGAGGCCGAGGCGGCAATGCTGGGGCAACCGATCTCCATGCTGCTGCCCGAAGTCGTCGGCTTTGAGCTGACCGGCAAGATGGTCGAAGGCACCACCGGCACCGACCTGGTGCTGAAGGTTGTCGAAATGCTGCGCGAAAAGGGCGTTGTCGGCAAGTTCGTCGAATTCTACGGTGCCGGGCTGGACAGCCTGCCGCTGGCGGATCGCGCGACCATCGCCAACATGGCCCCTGAATACGGCGCCACCTGCGGCTTCTTCCCGATCGACGGCGAGACCCTGCGCTACATGGAGATGTCCGGCCGCGACAAGGACCGGATCGCGCTGGTCGAAGCCTATGCCAAGGAAAACGGCTTCTGGCGGGATGCGGATTACGCGCCGGTCTACACCGACACGCTGCACCTGGACATGGGCACCATCGTGCCCGCGATCTCCGGCCCGAAACGGCCGCAGGATTACATTGCACTGACCTCGGCATCCACAGAATTCGCCAAGTTCATTAAGGGCCTGCGCGAAGGCAAGGACGCATCGGCCAATGCCGAAGTCCGCTGGGAAGGGGAAGGCGGCGCGCCGGAGCCCAAGGACGTGCCGGGCGACGAGGGCCATCACCGCAAGGGCTGGTACAAGAGCGACGACAACGCCTATCAGCTGCATGACGGCTCCATCGTGATCGCGTCCATCACATCGTGCACCAACACGTCGAACCCCTACGTGATGATCGGCGCCGGCCTGGTCGCGCGCAAGGCCCGTGCCCTGGGCCTGAACCGCAAGCCCTGGGTGAAGACCTCCCTCGCGCCCGGCTCGCAGGTCGTGTCCGCCTATCTTGAGGCCGCGGGCCTGCAAGAGGACCTGGACGCCATCGGGTTCAACCTGGTCGGCTATGGCTGCACCACCTGCATCGGCAATTCCGGCCCGCTGGAGGCGCCGATTTCCAAGGCGATCAACGATTACGATCTGGTCGCGACCTCCGTCCTGTCAGGCAACCGCAACTTCGAGGGCCGGATCAGCCCGGACGTGCGCGCCAACTACCTGGCCTCCCCCCCGCTGGTGGTGGCCTATGCGCTGGTCGGTGACATGAATGTCGATATCGCCAAGGAGCCGCTGGGCACCGACCGCGACGGCAACCCCGTCTACCTCAAGGACATCTGGCCCAGCCAGGCGGAAATCGCCGAGCTGGTGGAAAAGACCGTCACGCGCGAAGCCTTCCAGTCCAAATATGCCGACGTTTTCAAGGGCGACGAGAAGTGGCAGGAGGTGGAGACCACCGACAGCGAGGTCTACGATTGGCCCGCCGGCTCCACCTATGTGCAGAACCCGCCTTATTTCCAGGGCATGTCCCCGGAGGCGGGCACCATCTCCGACGTCAAGGGCGCACGGATGCTGGCCCTGCTGGGCGACATGGTCACCACCGACCACATCTCCCCCGCCGGTTCGTTCAAGGAAAGCTCCCCCGCCGGGCAATACCTGCGCGATCACCAGGTTCCCGTGCGGGAGTTCAACTCCTACGGCTCCCGCCGTGGCAACCACGAGGTGATGATGCGCGGCACCTTCGCCAACATCCGCATCAAGAACGAGATGCTGGACGGGGTCGAAGGCGGCTATTCCAAGGGCCCGGATGGCGCGCAGACCTCGATCTACGAGGCCGCGATGGCCTGGCAGGATCAGGGTGTGCCGCTGGTCGTTGTCGGCGGTGAGCAATACGGCGCCGGCTCCTCCCGCGATTGGGCGGCGAAGGGTACCGCGCTGCTGGGCGTGAAGGCGGTGATCGCTGAGAACTTCGAACGGATCCACCGCTCCAACCTGGTTGGCATGGGCGTGATCCCCTTCGAATTCACCGATGGCGCGACCCGGAAGACGCTGAACCTGACAGGCGAAGAGGTCTTTGACATCACCGGGTTGGAGGGCGACCTTAAACCGCTGTCCAACGTGCCCTGCACCATCACCTATTCCGATGGCACCAAGGCGGAGATCGAGCTGAAGTGCCGGATCGATACGGCCATCGAAAAGGAATACGTCGAGAACGGCGGCGTCCTGCACTACGTGCTGCGCAACCTGGCCAAGGCGTCCTGATCACACGATCACACGCCCGGTTCTGACACCGGCCTTTCGGCCCCTCGTGTTCCGCACGGGGGGCCGTTTCACATTCTGGATGCGCCCTTTCGCAGTCCTGGCGGCCTATGTCACCTTGCAGGCAGGGGCGCGGCACGGTTGGATGGTGCGATGTCCGAAATCTCGCAGCAGATCATCCCGCTATACCGTCGGCACGGGCTTGACTGGAACCGGCTGCGCAGCCGCGCGCTGGTCGAACGGGACTGGCTGGCGGCCTTCGTGGCCGCCCTGCCCGCGCGGGCGGCGGTGCTGGATCTGGGCTGTGGCGCGGGCGATCCGCTGGCGCGGGCGCTATTGGCGCGGGGCGCACGGGTCACCGGGGTAGACACGTCCGCCCCGCTGCTGCGCCTGGCGCGGCAACGGATGCCGGCTGCGCACTGGCACCTGGGGGACATGCGCCGGCTGGCCATGGGCCGGCGGTTTCACGGCATCCTGGCCTGGGACAGCCTGTTCCACCTGGCACCTGCCGATCAACGCCGGCTGATGGCGCGCATCGCGGCCCATGCCGCGCCCGGTGCGGCGCTGATGTTCACCTCTGGTCCGCGCGCGGGAGTGGCCCTTGGGCGGTTCCGGGGGGCGCCGCTGTACCATGCCAGCCTGTCCCCGGAGGAGACCCGCCGCCTGCTGGCCCGCCACGGTTTCGCCCTGCTGCGGCACGGGGAGGAAGACCCGGCCTGCGGCGGGCGCACCGTCTGGCTGGCGCGCCGCGTCGGCCCTATCGCGGCGCGGCAGGGGCCTGGCGCCCGCGTGCCAGGATGAACAGGCCCGAAAGCACGATCAGCCCCGATCCCAGCAGCATCGCCGGGGTCAGCGTCTCGCCGAAGATCTGCACGCCCAGCAGGATGCCGAAGATCAGCCTGGTATAGCGGAAGGGCGTCACGGCAGAAATCTCACCGGTGCGCATCGCCTTCATCAGGCAGGCATAGGCCATTGTCCCCGCCAGCACCGCGCCGGTCAGCGCCGCCAGGTCGGCGCCCCCCGGCCAGACCGGCGGCACCCCCTGCCAGATCGCGTAGCCGACCCCGCCCAGGACATAGGAGGCAAAGCCGTAGAACCCCAGCAGCGCCGTCCCCAGCGCGGCCGGCGCCGCGCGGCTCGCCAGATCCCGGCAGGCGAAGCCCAACATACCCAGGATCGCCAACAACGACAGGGGGGAAAACCCGTCGGTCCCCGGCTGCACGATCACCACGACCCCCAGCAACCCGATGCAGATCGCAGTCCAACGCCGCCAGCCCACCGTCTCCCCAAAGACGAGGGCGGCGCCGGCGACCACCACGATCGGCGTCGCCTGAAGGATCACCGTCGCCGCCGACAAAGGCGTCAGCGAAATCGCCATGAGGTAGAAGATCCGGCCCGTGATCTCGAACAGGACACGCAGACGCATGGGCCGGCAAAACGCCTCCGCCGGAAAGAACCGTTGTCGCGTCGCGGCCATCACCGCGGCAAAGATCAGCGTGCCCCCCAGCCCGAACATCGCCAGGATCTGCCCCACCGGTATCGTGCGGGAGGCGCCTTTCAACAGCGCATCTTCGACGGCGAAGGCCGCCATGGCGGCGATCATCCATAGCGCGCCGCGCAGGTTGTCCGGGCGGGCGGGGGCCAGTTGCGTGTCCATGGGGCGTCCTGTTCGGGAAACGGCGGAAGGCGGCGCCCGACCAGCAGGGGCACCGGGCGGGCATATCAACCACCCCCCCACCGGGCAATCCATCAGGCGCCGCACCCCCGCAATTGCGGCACCTGCGGCAAAAGGCGCTTGTGCCGCCGGGTCGGGCGGGGCCTGATGGCGGCATGTCAGATTCAACCCTCCGCCCCGCCATCCTGGTCATCGGCGCCGCCCGTGGCATCGGCCGCGCCATCGCCGAGGCGCTGATCCCCGATCACCGTGTCGTCATCACCTGGCACAGCGCCCATGCGGAGGCACAGGCGCTAAGCGCGCGCGGCGTCACCTGCATCCGGGCCGATTTCACCGACCCGGACGCCCCGGCCCGCGTGGTCGCGCAGGCGGTGGCCGCCGTAGGGCCGCTGTCGGGGCTGGTCAACAATGCCGGGGCCATCGCCGAAGGCGGCATCGACGGCTTCGACCCCAAGGCGGCGGAGACCGTGATGCGGGTCAACCTGATGGCGCCGTTGGCGCTGGTCGCCGCCGCGCTGGACCAGCTGGCCCCCGGCGCCAGTGTCGTGAACATCACCAGCATGAACGCCCGCTTTCCCGCCGCCGGCGCACTGGCCTATTCCGCCTCCAAGGCGGCGCTGGACAATGCCACCATCGGCCTGGCAAAGGCGCTCGGCCCGCGCGGCATTCGGGTGAACGCCGTCGCCCCCGGCGCGGTGGAGCGCGACCACGCCCCCCGCCCGGCCGAGTTGCAACAGAAGTTCCTGGCGGAAATGGCGCTGGATCACCTGCCCGAAGATCACCAGATTGCCTCCGCCGTCCGCTACCTGCTGTCGCCAGGAGCGGGGGCGATGACCGGCGCGGTCCTGCCGGTAACGGGAGGCTTCCGGCTTTAGCTCCGGTCGCTCTCGGCGGGCGCGCGCGCAGGCAGGCTGACGCCCGCGTCTTTCAGCGCGGGCAGGATGCGGTCGGTCACCACCCGGTCGGTCAGCGGCCCGGCAAAGCGCAGAAGGATCGTGCCGTCGCCATCGACGATATAGGTTTCCGGCACGCCGTAGAGGCCCCAGTTCAACGCCATCCGGCCCTGCGGATCGGCGCCGATCCCGGAATAGGGGTCGCCCAGTTCTTTCAGGAACGCCAATGCCTTGTCCGGCTCGTCCTTGTAATTGACGCCGTAGATCGGCAGCCCGGCCTCCGCCAGTTCGGTCAGGTTGGGATGTTCCACCCGGCAGGGCGCGCACCAGCTGGCCCAGAAGTTCACCAGGGCAACTTCGCCCGCGCGCAACGCCTCGTCGCCGAAGGGCTCCGACGGGCCCAGCTGCGTCAGCACCACTTCGGGCGCCTCCCGCCCTTCAAGGGCCGAGGGCAGCGCATCGGGGTCTTCCCGCTGCATTCCGATGAAGAAAACCGCGGCCAGACCGGCGAAGATCACCGGCGGCGCGATCATGAGCGGAGAGAGCTTAGCCATGTTTCACCTGTTTCTCGACCTCGTCCAGCCGCGCCCGCACGCGCCGTGCGCGCCACAGGCTGATCCCTGTCACCCCCGCCAGAAGCAGCAGCGACAGCCCATAGGCGCTGAGCACCTCGGCGGCGTATTTCCCCAGTTCCGGCATCACGTCATCCGCTCCCGCCGCAGCAGGGCGCGCATCCGCCGGGCGCGGATCTCCGTCTGGGTGCGCAACAGCACCAGCGCCAGGAACAGCAGCACGAAGCCCGCGATGGAGACCAGCAGCGGGTGGTAGAAGACATCGGCCACGTTCTCTTCCTTGTCGAGGCTGAGCGAGGCGCCCTGATGCAGCCCCTGGTTCCAGAAATTCACCGCGTAGCGTGACAGCACCGCAAAGACCGATCCCACCATGCACAGGATGGCGGTCAGGTCGGCGGCGGTATCGTCATCCTCGATCGCGGACCACAGGGCGATGTAGCCCAGGTAGAACAGGAACAGGATCAGAAACGACGTCAGCCGCGGATCCCAGGCCCACCAGGTGCCCCACATCGGCTGCCCCCAGATCGCGCCCGTCACCAGGGCGATCACCGTCATCACCGCCCCCACAGGCGCCGCCGCGCGTGCGGCCAGCGCGCTGACATGGTGGCGCCGCACCAGCCAGATCAACGAGGCGACCAGCATCATCAGCCAGGCGTTGATCGCCATCAGCGCCGCCGGCACATGCAGATAGATGATCTTGACCGTCGCGCCCTGGCGATAATCCTCGGGCGTGAAGAAGAACCCCCAGACCAGCCCCACCGCCAGCGCCACGGCCGCCAGCACCGCCACGACGGGCAGCAGCCGGTCGGCGGTGTCGATGAACTTTTTGGGGTTCGCATATTCCCAGATGGAGGCCATGCCTGTCCCTACCCTATCCCGATCGTGGCGCACATTCACATTATCGCAGGTTGACCCGCAAGACCGCTGCGGCGGCAAACGGCAGCAGCGCCACAGTGCCGCAGGTTATTCCTGCCAACAGCAGCAGTGGCGCCTGAAGGACCATGCCCTCGGCGCCGCGGCGGGCGACTTCGGCGCCGAAGATCAGCACCGGCACATACAGCGGCAGCACCAGCAGCGACAGCAGCAGCCCGCCGCGCTTCAACCCCACGGTCAGCGCAGCACCGAAGGCCCCGATCACGCTCAGCGCCGGGGTGCCCAGCAGCAGCGACAACATCAGCCACCCCTGCCCCGCCGCCGGCAGCGACAGCAGCACCCCCAGCACCGGCGCCGCGCCCACCAGCGGCAGGCCGGTGGTCAGCCAATGGGCCAGCGCCTTGACCGCGACGACCCCCTCCAGCGGCAGCGGCGCGGTGGCCAGCAGGTCCAGCGATCCGTCCTCCCGGTCCAGGGCAAAGATCCGGTCCAGCGACAGCAAACAGGCCAGCAGCGCACCCACCCACAGGATGCCCGGCGCGATCCCGGCCAGCCGTTCGGTCTGCGGCCCCACGCCAAAGGCCACCAGTGCGACCAGGATCAGGTAGAACACCAGCCCCAGGCCAAAGCCGCCCCCGGCGCGCACCGCCAGCCGCAGGTCGCGGATCAGCAGGGCGATCACAGGAAGGCCTCGTCGAAGTCCCGCGTCAGCCGGGGGCGCGCGCGAAAGGGCGCCACGTCCAGAACCTGCGCCTCGGCCAGGCCCAGGTCGATATGGGTGGCGATCACCGCCAGCCCGCCGCCCGCCAGATGCGACCGCACCGCCGCCGTGAACAGCGCGACCGACGCGGTATCGAGCGAGACCGTCGGCTCGTCCAGCACCCAGGCGGGGCGGCCGGTCACCACCAGCCGCGCAAGCCCCAGCCGCCGTGCCTGACCCGCCGACAGGCTGCCCGCCGCACGGTCGCGCAGCGCCCCAAGGTCAAAGGCCGCCAGCGCCGGGGTGATGTCGCGCCGCCCGTGGACCCGCGCCCAGAATTCCAGGTTCTCCGCCACGGTCAGCGCCTGCTTGATCCCGTCGGCATGGCCGGCATAGGCCACGCTTTCGGCCGGGGCGGAGACGTGGCCCGACAGCGGTGGCTGCAGCCCCGCCAGCGTGCGCAGCAGCGTCGTCTTGCCCGCCCCGTTGGGCCCGCGCAGGACCAGCGCCGTCCCGGCGGGCACGGCGAAACCCAGCCCTTCCAGCACCGGCAGGCCGCCACGCGCGACAGCAAGATCCGTGACCCTCAATTCCATGCGCCCCCCATAGCGCGCAGCGGGCGGCGCGGAAACCCCGCGCCGCCCGTCGCTGTGCATCGGCTCTCGTGCTGGCCGGCCCCCATGCCGGTCGGTCGCCCCGACCAGCGGGCGCCGCCGCCATGGGCCCCGGTCAATTGGTGATGATCTCCGGCCCCATCATCAGGATCGGCAACCAGGTGGAGATCGCAGGCACATAGGTGACCAGGATCAGGAACACGAAGAGCACGGCCAGGAAGGGCAGCGCCGCGCGGACCACGCGCATCATCGGCATCCCCGCCACGCCGGAGGTGACGAACAGGTTCAGCCCCACCGGCGGCGTGATCATCCCGATTTCCATGTTCACGACCATGATGATGCCCAGGTGAATGGGATCGATCCCCAGCTGGATCGCGATCGGAAAGACCAGCGGCGCGACGATCACGATCAACCCCGACGGCTCCATGAACTGGCCGCCGATCAGCAGGATGACGTTCACGATCACCAGGAACATGATCGGCCCGAACCCGGCCGCCAGCATGGCCGAGGCGATCTGTTGCGGGATCTGCTCATCCGTCAGCACGTGCTTCAGGATCAGGGCGTTGGCGATGATGAACATCAGGGTGATCGTCAGCTTCCCGGCCTCGAACAGGGTGTCGCGGGTCGCGCGGGAGAACAGGCTGGGAATGGCCCAGATCACGTTCTCCACATTGCCTTTGACCACCAGACCCGCGCCGCGCGCCAGGCTGGTTGCATAGCTGCCACCGACCCCCGCCAGCCCCTGTGCCCCGCGCGACAATGCGAACAGGAACACCGCCGGCGGCAGGCAGCAGACCACCAGCCCGGCCACCGCCATGGCAAGGCCCGGCCAAAGACCCACACCCTGGCCCATGACGGCGCTGGCCATGAACCACAGCCAGGGCAACACGCCCATCACCGCGAAGAGTCCCGTCGCCATGCCGCGCAGGATCCCGCGCCGCGCGGCCAGCGACATCAGCGCCCCGGCCACAATGGCCACGGCAATGAACACCACCCCGATCAGCGCCGCATCCCCGGCATCCAGCGCGTCGGAGACAACGGCGATCATCTGCCACAGGATCGCGTTCACCAGGCTGAACCCGACGACGCGGAACCCCAGCAGATCCGTCGCTTCGCGCCCCTCGGGCAGCCATTTGCGGCGGCTCAGCGGCCCCATGTCGCGATAGATGAAGATCGCCACGAGGAAGGCATAGACCGAGGCGACCGCCGCGGCCTCTGTCGGTGTGAAGATGCCGCCGTAGATGCCCACCAGGATGATCACGATCAGGAACAGGCCCCAGCCCGCCTCCAGCATGGAATCCATGACCTCGCCCCAGCCCAGCCAGTCACCCTTGGGCAGGTTGCGCAGCTTGGCGATGCCGTAGATCGTGGCCATCAGCATCCCGCCCGCGACCAGGCCGGGAATGACCCCCGCCAGGAACATCCGCCCCACCGACACGTCGGTGGCGGAGGCATAGACCACCATGACGATGGAGGGCGGGATCAGGATGCCCAGGGTGCCCGCATTGGCGATGACCCCGGCGGCGAAATCCTTGGAATAGCCGACCTGCTGCATCCCGGCGATGACGATCGTGCCGATGGCCACCACCGTCGCGGGCGACGAACCGGACAGCGCGGCGAACATCATGCAGGCCACCACGCCCGCGATGGCCAGCCCGCCGGGCAGATGCCCCACCAGCGCGATGGAGAACCGGATGATCCGCTGCGCCACCCCGCCGGTGGACATGAAGGAGGAGGCCAGGATGAAGAACGGGATCGCCAGCAGCGTGTAATGCCCCGCCATCGCCTGGTAGAAACTTTGCGCGATGGAGGCCAGCGAGGTGTCGGAAAACATCAGCAGGAACAGGATGGAGCTGAGCCCCAGCGAAATCGCGATCGGCACGCCGATCAGCAGCAGGCCGACGACCATGCCGAAAAGAAGGACAACATCCATGGTTCAGCGCTCCTGGCTGGTGACGGTTTCGGCGTCGCGGGCGGCGACCACATCGGCCAGCGCGTCTTCGGCCTCGTGGCTGACGATCAGCGCCTCGCGGGTACCACGCAGCACGCCGATCGTGGCCTGGATCAGCCGGAACAACAGCAGCGCCACGCCCAGCGGCAGGATCACATAGGGGATCACGCGGGGCAGCTTGTCGTATTCCTCGCCGTAGTTGATCAGGTCTTCGAGAAACCGGAACATCGCCGGCATCGGCACCTGATCGGTAACATAGAAGGCGCGATCCCGCGTACCGTCTGCCAGCCCGGTGGGGAACCAGCGGCCGGTGGTCTGTTCCAGCCCGGCAAAGGGCGCCCAGTAATCCCACGCGCCCTTCATCAGCAGCACCCCGTAAAGAAGGCAGACCGCCGCCGCCAGAAGCGCGGCCGCCCGGCGCCCCCGCCCCGGCAGAAGGGAGATCACGGCATCCACACCCAGATGGGCGGTGACCTTGACCCCGTAGCTGACGCCGAAGATCACCAGCCAGGCAAACAGGATCAACGTGACCTCCAGCCCCCAGATCAGCGATTCGTTGAACCCGTAGCGCAGCACCACGTTGATGAAGGTGACCAGCGTCATCAGGCCCAGAAGCACGGCGATGGCCGTTTCCTCCAACCCGGTGACAATCCGGCCCAGGCGGCCGGTGGCGGCCGTGTCGTTGCGGTGGGTCATCGCGTCTACCCCGTCGATGCGTTCATTGCGCCATTGCGATCCTGCGGGCCCCGTCGCTGGCGGTCCGGGTGGGATCCGGGTGATGCGCGCAAGCGCGCTGCCCGGGGGCCCCGTGTTCTGCCCTGTGAAAAGCCTGGCCCCGCAAGGCCCGGCCCTGAGCCTTCCGGCTCTTGAAAACTCCGGCTCCTGAAGCTCCCGGCCCGGAATGCCCGCCGGCGGATCACGCCATCGGTCCGGCTCCGAGGCCAGGACCGCAAGTTGATCGTTCCTCCGGCCTTCCGTTCGATCCCCGCACCAGTTCAGGCGCAAGGGGCCGGCCACAGACACGCCAGACGATCCGTCCCGGCCTAGGCCCGGTCCCGCGGCCCGGCCCTATCCCCGCAAGCGGGGCCGGGTCGCGGTCCGGTCCGCGCCGGGGGACATCTCGGCCCCCCGGCGCGGTCCCCTACGATCAGTTCTGCGCGTTGATCTCCTGCGCGGCGGCGACGTTCTCCTCGCCCACGTCATCCATGAACTGGTCCCACACGGGTTTCATCGCGTTCACCCACATCTCCCGCTGTTCGGGGGACAGCTGGCGCACGGTGCCGCCGGCCTCGACGATCGCGTTCTTGGCTTCTTCGTTGACGGCAAAGCTTTCCGCGTTGCGGGTTTCCGTCACCTCGGCGAGGATGGTCAGGAACTGATCGCGCGGCTCCGCATCCATGCTGTCCAGCCAATCGACGGAGGCCACGACAAGGTAGTCGATGATGCCGTGGTTCGTTTCCGTCACGCCGTCCTGAACCTCAAAGAACTTCTGTCCGTAGATGTTGGACCAGGTGTTCTCCTGCCCGTCCACCACGCCGGTCTGCAACGCGCCATAGACCTCGGAAAAGGCCATCGGCTGGGGGGAGGCGTCCAGCGCCTCCATCTGGGCGACCAGAACGTCCGAGGGCTGCACGCGGAACTTCAGGCCAGCGGCATCGCCCGGCGCTTCCAGCGGCACATTGGCCGAAAACTGCTTCATCCCGTTGTGCCAGAAGGCCAGCCCTTGCAGGCCCCGGCGCTGCATCGCGTCCTTCATCGCCTGCCCGGTCTCGGAGTTCTGGAAGGCATCGACGGCATCGATGTTCTTGAACATGAAGGGCAGATCGAAGATGCGGTATTGCTTGGTGAAGGTTTCGAATTTCGACAGCGACGGCGCGGCCAGCTGCACGTCGCCCTGCAACATCGCCTCCAGCACCTGATCGTCATTGTAGAGGGTGGAGTTCGGATAGACCTCCATGCAGGCGGTGCCGTTCATCTCCTCGTTGACGCGCTCCGCCAGCAGCGAGGCGGCGATCCCCTTGGGGTGGCGGTCGTTGTTGGTGACATGGCTGAACTTGATCACCATCTCGCCATCGTCGCAGGCGGCGAAACCGGCGGTGGCGGTCACGGACAGGGCCAGCGCGGTGGCGGCCGTGGTCAGGAATTTCATGATATGTCTCCTCCCGAGAGCATTGGTCAGGGGTTGTCCCTTGCGGCTGGCAGCGTCGGCCCTGCACGGCGCGTGATCAAGAGAAAGTGAGCAGGCGATGCTCGAACCCGGTTCTACGCTTTATTTCAAGGGGTTTGGCGGGGAAGTTGATGCGCCCACCCCGGTGCCTGATACCGTCCCGTGCGGATTCTCACACGCCCCGCAACCGCTTTGTGCGGATTTTCGCACAGCGCGCCGAGCGAATCTCCGGCCGCCCGTCAGCCCGCCAGCGCCTCCAGATCCGCCCGGATGGCGCCCCGCAAGGTGGCCATCTCCTCGCGTTCCGCATCGTCGAAATAGTGGAACCCCCAGTCATCGGTGGTGATCCGGTCAAGAACGCCAAGAACGGAAAGGAGGATGGGCGGGAAATAGGAGTGAAATACTATCTTCCCCTCAGGGCCGAAGTGAACGAAGCCGTTCCGCTGCTGCATCAGCGACTTGAGGCATTCGTTCTCATCCTGATCAAGCTTGTAGACCCCTCCGGCATGCTCGTGGCGCTTGTTGCCCTGCAACCTGTCCAAAAGGATGATCCAACCACCGACAAACGGGTCTTGCGGCAGGGGCCCCAAAGGGCCCCCGTCAGCAGGAAAAGCCTCAAAGAACTTATTGATTTCTTCTTTATATTCCCACGCCCCGACCCCGGCGGTTCCAGACAGAATGCAGACACAGCTGGAGGTAAAGGCGCAGGCCATCGCGATCACGGCCCATTTCCACGCCTGATGCTCGCCATCCCGAACCCGTCGCACCTGCAAGGAGACCTCCCGCAGGGAAACCAGAACATCCTGTTGCGGGTCGGTTTCGAAATAGGGGAGATCCATGTCCCCTTCGGCGTCCATTTCCGCGGTCATCGGTACTCCTCCGGTTTCAGGCCATAGCGGGTCAGCTTGTCGTAAAGCGTCTTGCGCGGCAGTTTCAGGGCCTCGGCGGCCTGTGCGGCGCGGCCGCCGGACTTGCGCAGGGCCGCCGCCAGAAGGGAGCGTTCGATGCGCGCCATCTGGTCGGTCAGGCCCAGTTCCTCGGATGGGGAGGCGCTGCCGACGCCCAGCACCAGGCGCATCGCCTCGCTCATCAGGGCGCGGGCGTTGCCGGGCCAGTCGCGGGCCATCAATGCCGCGATCACGTCTTCGGTCACCTCCGGGGCGGGCAGGCCCGATTGCTCGGCCGCCTGCGCGACATATTGGCGGAACATCACGGGAATGTCTTCCGGCCGGGCGGACAGCGCGGGGATATGCACCTCCACCACGGCGAGACGGTAGTAGAGATCGGTGTTGAACGCGCCGCTCTCCGCCGCGCGTTGCAGCGCCTCGGTACTGCCTGCGATCAACCGCGCGCCCAACCCCTGCTCCAGCCGTTCGGCGAGGGCGAATTGCAGGTCTTCGGACAGGCGTTGCACCTCGTCCAGATAGAGTGCCCCGCCCGCCGCTTCCCGGGTGGCCGCCTCGAAATCCTCGCGGGTCAGCCCGGCGGCGGAACGTTTGACAAAGGGGCGCTGCGCGGTCGGCGAGGACAGGTGAATAACCTCCGCCACCTTGGGAATCCCGGCACCCGGCGCACCAGTGACCAGCACCTCCGTCCCGGCGGCGGCGGCGCGGCGGGCCTGGTCGCGCAGGGTCTCCGACCGGGCGGAGGAGCCGAAGATCATCCGCGCCGCCGGATCGCCGGTTTCCAGCTGCGCCTTCAGCCGCCGGTTCTCCAGCACCAGCGCGCGGGTTTTCAGCGCGCGTTCCAGCACGGGCAGCAATTCCGCCGTGGCACAGGGTTTTTCAAGGAACCCGAACGCCCCCTTCTTCATCGCGGAGACGGCCATGGGGATGTCACCCTCTCCGGTCAGCAGGACGACGGGCAATTCGGGATCGCGGCCCAGCACGTAGTCCAGCAGGTGGAACCCGTCGCGGCCGGGCATGCGGATGTCGGACAGGATGACGCCGTCAAATTCGGGCGTCAGCCGGTCCTTGGCCTCCACAAAGGAGGCGGCGGCGATGGCCTCCATCTCGGCCAGCTCCAGCGTTTGCGACAGCGCCTCCCGCACCGCTGCGTCATCATCCACCAGAAGAACCTTGCCCATGCGCATCCCCGCCTCTCTTCGTCACGGCCCGTCGTCCGGGCCTTTCTTCGGCCCCATCATTCGGCCCTGTCGTTCGGCCTAGTCATTCCGGCCAGTCATTCCGGCCGACGTCCGGCCCCTATTCACCCCCCTGTCCGGCCCGTCTTCGGACCCGCCGTCCGGCCCGCGCGCGATGGCGGGCGCCAGTTGCACGGTGAATTCCGCCCCGCCGTCGGGATGGTTGGCGCCCCGGATCGCGCCGCCGAAACTTTGCACCAACCCGTAGGAGATCGACAGTCCGAGGCCCATCCCCTCGGAGGCACCGACCTCCTTGGTGGTGTAGAACGGGTCAAAGATCCGCTCCGGCGCGGCGATGCCGGGACCGGTGTCGCGGATGCGGATGGCCGGGCCTGCGACCTCCGGCTCCCCGCCCGTGGCGTCGGTCAGCAGGATGTCCAGACGTTTGTGCGATTGGCCGGCCATGGCATCGGCCGCATTGGTGATCAGGTTGACCAGTACCTGGCCCAGCCGAACCTCCCCCCCCATCGCCCAGACCGGGCCGGTGGGACGGTTCCATCGCAGCTGCACGCCCTCGCGGCTCAGCCGCGCCTCCGTCATCTCCAGCGCGCTGTCGATCACCGCGACCAGATCGACCCGGCGGACCGGTTCGCTTTCCTGGCGGGCAAAGGCGCGCAGGTTGCGGATGATGCGGCCCATCCGGCCCGACAATTCGGCGATGCGGGTCAGGTTCTGCGCCGCCTGCTCCGGGCGGTCGCGGTCCAGGAACAGGGCGCCGTTCTCCGCGAACTGACGGATCGCCATCAACGGCTGGTTCAGCTCATGGCTCAGCCCGGCGGACATCTGGCCCAGCGCCGACAGCTTGCCCGCCTGCACCAGTTCGGCCTGGGCGCGTTTCAGCGCCTGCTCGGCCTCTTCCCGCTCTGCCACCTCGCGGCGCAGTGCCAGGTTGGCGCCCGACAGCTCTGCCGTGCGGGCGGCCACGCGACTTTCCAGAAGTTGGTTGGCCTGTGCCAGCGCCCGCCGCCGCTCTGCCGCGACCAGAAGCGCGGCGCCGAAAATGACGCAGATCAGCGCGACCACCGCCGCCTGAAGCCCCGCCAGGCGGAAGGCCGGGCCGGCGTCGATCAGCGCCTCCGCCCGCATCCCGATCTGCGGCAGATCCCGCGCCAGGTGCAGGGCACGTCGCGGCAGCCAGACGCTCCAATCCAGCTGCCAGATCTCGTGACCGGCGACCTGGCGGGCGGTCATCCGGGACACGCGGCCACCGGGCGGGTTCAACCCCGCCTCCCCCGCGGCGCGGCGCCAGCCCAGGATCTCGGAGCGGTTGGTGATGAACACCTCCCCTTGCGCATCCACAAACAGCACCGCCGGGCGATCCCCGCGCCAGGCCTGTTCCAGCAGGTCCACGTTCACCACGGCGAACAATACCCCCGTCACCCCGCCATCGGCGGCAAAACTGGGCGCGGCATAGATATAGGCCCGCCCGCCCGTCGCCGGGTCGATCCCGTGAGAGATCCCCAGCGCCCCGGTCATCGCCCGTTCGAAGGCCGGATCGGCGGCGATGTCATCGCGCAACGCGACCGACAGCGGGCGGGCCGCGGCCAGCACCCGCCCGTCGCGCCCCGCATAGATCATGTTCAGCGCGCCGGTGCGGTCGATGGCGGCCAGCAGCAGCGCATCCGCCGCCGCCCCGTCGCCCTGCCCCCGCGCCAGCCGCGCCAGCACAGGGTGATCGGACATCAGCACCGCCAGGTCGCGATACCGTTGCAACTGGCCGTTCAGCCGGTCCACGGCCAGCGCCAGGTCGGCCCGGCCCCGTTCGGCCAACGGCGTCAGCGCCTGGCGATAGGCCGATTGCCAGACCAGCGTGGCAAAGACCGCCACGCCGCACAGCGACAGGGCCAAGATCATGAGACGTCGCGACATCCTACCTCCGGCTCTTGGTTTAGCGCGCGGGGGCTTGCCTTGGCCAGTTCCCGCGATATGGATCTGGCATGACCATGCTGCATCAATCGCCCACCGATCCCGATTTCGTCCAGAACCCGTATCCGTTCTACCGCACCGCGCCTGCGCCGGTCTGCACTTGGGCCGAGTACGACATGCCCGCCGCCTTCACCTATGATGCAGCCAACGCCATCCTGCGCGACCGTCGCTTTGGCCGCGAGGTGCCCGCCGATCTGCGCGCGCCGGTGCCCGATCACCTGGCGCCCTTCTACGCGGTTGAGGACCATTCCATGCTGGAACTGGACGGCGATGTGCACCGCCGCCTGCGCGGGCTGGTGCTGCGGGCCTTCACCTCGCGCCGGATCGCCGGGCTGGCGCCCGAGATCGCGCAGCTGTGCCACGATCTGATCGATGCCTTTCCCGAGGGCGATTTCGACCTGATCCCCGCCTATGCCACCCAGGTGCCGGTGATCGTGATCGCCCGTCTTCTGGGCGTGCCCGAGGACATGGCCCCCCAGCTGCTGCGCTGGTCCAACGACATGGTCGCGATGTACCAGGCCCGCCGCACCCGCGAGATCGAGGACCGCGCCGCCCGCGCCGCCGCCGAGTTCGCGGCCTTTGTCAACGACTATGCCGATCAGCGCCGCGACGCGCCGGGCGATGACCTGATTTCCAGCCTGCTGGCGGCAGAGGAGGACGGCGCCCGCCTCAGCCGGGAAGAGCTGGTGACCACCTGCATCCTTCTGCTGAACGCCGGGCACGAGGCCACGGTGCACACCATCGGCAACGGGGTGAAGGCGCTGCTGGGCCTTCCGGATCCGGCGCATTGGCTGACGGAGGACCGGGTGGACGGCACGGTGGAGGAGATCCTGCGCCACGATCCGCCGCTGCACATGTTCACCCGGATCGCGCATCAGGATGTGGAGGTGCAGGGCCACAGGTTCCAACGTGGTGACAGCATCGCCTGCCTGCTGGGCGCGGCCAACCGCGACCCGGCCCGCTGGGAGGATCCCGACCGTTTCGATCCCGGCCGGCCTGTACAGGCCAACCTGGCCTTTGGCGCCGGGGCGCATTTCTGCATCGGCGCGCCGCTGGCCCGGCTGGAGCTGCGCGTCGCCCTGCCCGTCCTGCTGCAACGCTGCCCCGGCCTGACCCTGGCAGAGCCGCCGCGCTATGCCGACCTGTACCATTTCCACGGGTTGGAACGGCTGATGGTCCACTGCTGAGACAGGTCAAAGACAGGGCGCCGCCCTACCCGGACACGTCCAACGTCGCCAGAGGCAATTCGGTGGTGGATTTGATCTCCTCCATCGACAGCAGGGCGGTGACATTATGCACCCGCACCTCCGAGATCAGCGCCTGGTAGAAGGCATCGTAGGCGCGGGCGTTCCTGACCCGGACCTTCAGGATATAGTCGATATCGCCCGCCAGGCGGTGGGCCTCCATCACCTCGGGCCGATTGTGCAGGGCGTGCAGGAAGCGGGTCTGCCACTCCGCCTCGTGTTCCGAGGTGCGGATCAGCACGAAGAAACAGGCGTCGAATCCCAAGGTCTCGGCATCCAGCAGGGCGACCTGCGCGCCAATCACCCCGGCCTCCTTCATCTTGCGGATCCGGTTCCAGACCGGCGTCTTCGACGACCCGACCTTGCGCGCGATGTCATCCAACGATTGCGCCGCGTCGCTTTGCAGCTGCAAAAGGATTTTCCGGTCGATCTCGTCTAGTCGGGCCGTCATCCCCGGTTTCCCCCTTGTCATGGAACGCCCCCCCATCGCGGACGGCACGTTGGAACTGCGTTCTTATTTCCCCGCCCCCATGGCGTCAGATCGGGAATATTTCCTATCTTGTAGACAAGTCAACGCTTCAATCCGGGGACCGCAATGGAGGACCAGAGCATGCGTCATTTTCCGATCTTCGTGGATATGGACCGCGCCCATGTCGTCCTGTCGGGCGGCGGCGATGCCGCGCTCGCGAAACTGCGGCTGATCCTGAAAACCCGCGCCCGGGTCACCGTGCATGCCGCCCACCCGGCAGCAGAATTGCGGAACTGGGCCACGCAGGGCCGGCTGACCCTGACCGATGCACCGCTGAATGCCGGCGCCCTGGCCGGGGCCACGCTGGTCTATGCCGCCGACGAGGACGTGCGCCGCGATGCGCGCACCGCCGCGCTGGCCCAGGCGGCAGGGGTGCTGTGCAATATCGTCGATGATCTGGACGGCTCGGCCTTCATCACGCCTGCGATGGTGGACCGCGCGCCGCTGACCATCGCCATCGGCACCGAAGGCGCCGCCCCCATGCTGGCCCGCAAGATCAAGGCAGAACTGGAAGAACGCCTGCCCGCCGCAACTGCTGCCCTGACCCGTGCCGCCCAGGCGTTTCGCCCCGAGGCGGAGGCCCTGCCCCATGGCCGCGCCCGGCGGGAATTCTGGGCCGACTGGTTCGACCACGAAGGCCCCGCCGCCCTGGCCGCCGGCTCCGACCTGCCCGACGCGCTGCGCGATCTGCGTGACAGGCATCTGGCCGGCTGGACCCGCGCGGCGCGGATCACCCTGTCCTTCACCGGCTCGCCCGATCCGGACTTGATGACCCTGAAAGCGCGCAAGGCGCTGGCCGCCGCCGATGTGGTGGTACACGACGCCGCGATCGCCCCCGCCGTGCTGGAGCTGGCCCGCCGCGAAGCGAAGTTCGTGTCACTCTCCGGCACGCCCGAGGTTCCGCCGCTGCACGCGCTGCTGGCGGGGGAGACGCGGGGGGGCGCGCATGTGCTCTACCTCGGGGCGACATCCCTGCCCCAGACGCTGGTGGCCGCCTGTCGCGCCACCGGCATCGACACCCAGATCATCCCCGGCCTTCCGGCCCAAGACACCGCAGAATTGAGGGAAACCGCCTGATGGCCCGCCGCCCGTTCACACCCAAAGTCATCACCGCCAACGCCCTGCTTGAGGGCGACGTGGTCTATTTCACCGCAGCCGATGTCTGGACCCGCCATCTGGCGGAGGCGGAAATCCTGACCGACGAAGCTCATGCCGACCTGCGCCTGCTGGACGCTGCACGCCAGGCCGATCAGGTCGTCGGCCCCTACCTTGCCGACATGGCAGAGGGTGCCGACGGCCCCCAACCTACCCATTTCCGGGAGGAGTTCCGGCGCACCGGCCCCTCCAATTACTTCCACGGAAAACAGGCGGAGCACTGACATGTATCGTTACAACGATTTCGACGCGGCCTTTCTGGCCGAACGCAACGCCCAGTTCCGCGCCCAGGTGGCGCGACGCATCGACGGATCGCTGACGGAAGACGAATTCAAGCCGCTGCGCCTGATGAACGGGCTCTACCTGCAATTGCATGCCTACATGCTGCGCGTGGCCATACCCTATGGCACGCTGGGCAGCGCCCAGATGCGCCAGCTGGCGATGATCGCCGACCGCTGGGACAAGGGCTATGGCCATTTCACCACCCGCCAGAACATCCAGTACAACTGGCCGAAGCTGCCCGATGTGCCCGATATCCTGGACGCGCTGGCGGAGGTGCAGCTGCACGCCATCCAGACCTCGGGGAACACCATCCGCAACGTGACGGCGGACCATTTCGCCGGCGCCGCCCGGGACGAGATCGAAGACCCCCGCCCTGTGGCCGAGCTGATCCGCCAATGGTCCACCGACCACCCGGAATTCCAGTTCCTGCCGCGCAAGTTCAAGATCGCCGTCACCGGCAGCCCTCGCGACCGGGCCGTCACCCGCGCCCATGACATCGGCCTGCGCATGGTGCGCAACGCCGCCGGGGAACCGGGGTTCGAGGTTCTGGTGGGTGGCGGTCTGGGCCGCACCCCGATGATCGCCAAGGTGATCCGCGACTTCCTGCCCAAGGCCGACCTGCTGCCCTACCTTGAGGCCATCGTCAGCGTCTACAACCTGCTGGGCCGCCGCGACAACAAGTACAAGGCCCGGATCAAGATCACGGTCCATGAAAACGGCATCGACACGGTGCGGGAGAAGGTCGAGGCGCGGTTTGCCCAGCTGCGGCCGCTGTTCTCGGGCGTGGATCAGCAGATGCTGGACGGGATCGAGGCGCAATTCGCCCCGCCCGCCTTCCGCAATGCGCCGGTGGACCTGTTCGAGGCCGCCTACCAGACCGATCCGGTGTTCCGCGCCTGGGCCGATGTGAACCTGACGCCGCACAAGGCCGAAGGTTACGCCATCGTCTCCATCAGCCTGAAGAAACACGGGGCCACGCCGGGGGATGCGACCTCCGCGCAGATGCGCGTGATGGCCGATCTTGCCGAACGCTTCGGCCATGACGAGCTGCGGGTCAGCCACGAGCAGAACATCGTGCTGCCCCATGTGCACAAGTCCGACCTGCCCGCATTGTATCGTGCGCTGCGCGATGCGGATCTGGCGACGGCCAACATCGGACTGGCCTCCGACATCATCGCCTGCCCCGGCATGGATTACTGCGCCCTTGCGACCGCCCGGTCGATCCCCGTCGCGCAGGAAATCGCTCGCCGGTTCGAGGACATGAAGCTGGAGCATGACATCGGCCCGCTGAAGATCAAGATTTCGGGCTGCATCAACGCCTGCGGGCACCATCACGTCGGCCATATCGGCATCCTGGGCCTGGATCGCGCGGGGGTGGAGAACTACCAGATCACCCTGGGCGGCGACGGGACGGAGGACGCGGCCATCGGCAGCCGCACCGGGCCGGGCTTTGCCTATGACGAGATCACGGATGCCATCGAGCGGATCCTGATGGCCTATCTCGACCTGCGGAGCGATCCGGGGGAGACCTTCCTTCAGGCCTATCGCCGCGTGGGCGCCGATCCTTTCAAGGCCGCGCTTTACGAGGCTCCTGCGGAAGAGACGCGGGAACCGGCCCATGCCTGAAGCCGCCCTTGACGTGGCTGCCCCCGCACCGCCCGAACAGGCGGCGCGGATCGCGGCCCTGAACGCCCGCTATCGCCACCACAGCGCCACCGCCGTGCTGGACGGCGCGCTGCGCGATCCGCAGGCCGGCCGGCTGACGCTGGTGTCGTCCTTCGGGGCGGAATCGGTGGTGCTGCTGCACCTCGTCTCGGTCATCGATCCGGCCACGCCGGTGCTGTTCATCGACACGCAGATGCTGTTCACCGAAACGCTGGAATACCAGCAGGACCTGTCCGAACGCCTGGGCCTGCGCGATGTGCGCATCATCCGCGCCAGCGATGCGGCAATGGCGGCCGAAGATCCCGACGGCACCTTGAACCAGCGCGATACCGATGCCTGCTGCGACCTGCGCAAGACCCGGCCCCTGCAAAAGGCGCTGTCCGGCTTCGATGGCTGGATCACCGGACGCAAGCGGTTCCAGAGCGGATCGCGCGCCGCGCTGGATTTCTTCGAGGCCGACGGCCCGGGCCGGATCAAGGTGAACCCCCTGGCCCATTGGGCGCCCGAGGACGTGCGCGCCTACATGGAGGAGAACCGCCTGCCGCGTCACCCGATGGTGGCCCGCGGCTACCCCTCCATCGGTTGCGCGCCCTGCACCTCGCCGGTGGCGCCGGGCGAAGATCCCCGCGCCGGACGCTGGCGTGGACAGAACAAGGAAGAATGCGGCATCCATATCGTCGATGGCCGCGTGGTGAGAGGACCGATTGCATGACTGCGCACCCCGACCAGACCCCCGAAACCGCCGTGGCGGACCATGTCATCGTCACCGATGCGGGATTTGCCGCCGTCGATCCCAAGGGCGGCGCACCGCTGTCGGTGGTGGAGTTGTGCTCCGACGCCGATCCCGACACCGCGCCGCTGGACGCCGACATGATCGTGGTGGATTTCCCCAGCTTCGCCGATGGCCGCGGCTTTACCATCGCGCGGCGGCTGCGCCTGCGCGGCTATGCCGGGCACCTGCGGGCGCGCGGCCATGTCATCGCCGATCAATACGCCATGGCGCGGCGCTCGGGGTTCGACGATGTCGCGATCTCTGCCGAGCTGGCGGCGCGCCAGCCGCAGGAGCAATGGGTGTTCCGCGCCGCCTGGCAAACACATGACTATCAGTCGCGGCTGAGCGCCGGCTGAGACGCTGGAAATCCGCTCCAATTCCGACTAAACCGCTCAGGACTCCGAGGTAGAGATGAACGAGGCACCTGCCGTGACCCAACCGACCGACGCGGCCGCCCCCGCTGCCGCCACCCCCACCGCCGCCGCGCCCAAACCCAAGGCACTGCCCGACACGCAGAAGGTGACTTTCGTGCGTCACTGGACCGACCGGCTGTTTTCCTTCCGGGTGACGCGGCCGCAATCGCTGCGCTTCCGCTCGGGTGAATTCGTGATGATCGGGCTGATGGGCGACAATGGCCGCCCGCTGCTGCGCGCCTATTCCATCGCCTCCCCCTCATGGGACGAGGAGCTGGAATTCTACTCGATCAAGGTGCAGGACGGGCCTCTGACTTCGCGCTTGCAGCATATTCAGGTCGGTGACGACCTGGTGCTGCGCCCCAAGCCGGTGGGCACGCTGGTGCATGACGCGCTGCTGCCGGGCAAGCGTCTGTGGCTGTTCGCCACCGGCACCGGCATCGCGCCCTTTGCCTCCCTGCTGCGCGATCCCCAGACCTTCGAGGATTACGAAGAAGTCATCCTGACCCATACCTGCCGGGAAGTCGGGGAACTCGCCTATGGCGCGGAGCTGATCGAGACGATCCGCAACGACGACCTGCTGGAAGAGCTGATCGGCCGCGAGAACCTGGGCAAGCTGCGTTACTACCCCACCACCACCCGGGAGGAGAGCGCGAAGATGGGCCGGATCACCGACCTGATGCGATCCGGCGAAGTCTATGCCGATCTGGGCATCGCCCCGATCGAACCGGGCACCGACCGCGCCATGGTCTGCGGCAATCTGGCCTTCAACATCGAGATCAAGGAATTGCTGGAAGGGTATGGCCTGCGCGAAGGCGCGAATTCCGACCCGGCCGAATACGTGGTCGAAAAGGCCTTTGTCGACTGAATGGCCCGACGGGCGCCGATCCCGCGCCCGTCACGGTAAAAAAGCGCGGCTCTCAGGGCCGATCCCCCGCTTTTGGCTCGATTGCGGGTTGAAAGGCGGGGCCTTGGTGGCTACCTTCCCGCCTCACACCGGATAACGATCAAAGGACGAAAAAGATAGCTCGCAGACCTCACAACGCGCCGCCCACCCGTGACACCGGACCGCGCGTCAACGACCGAATTCGTGCAAATGAAATCCGCCTCATCGGGGCGGACGGCGAAAATGTCGGAGTCGTCACTCCGACCCGTGGCATGGCCCTGGCAGAAGAGGCGGGGCTTGACCTTGTCGAAATCTCGCCGAACGCCAATCCGCCGGTCTGCAAGATCATGGATTTCGGCAAGTTCAAATATGAACAGCAGAAGCGGGAATCCGAAGCGCGCAAGAAGCAGAAAGTGATCGAGGTGAAGGAGGTGAAGTTCCGCCCCAACACCGATACCCACGATTACGACGTGAAGATGCGCAACGTGATCAAGTTCCTGGAAAACGGCGACAAGGTAAAAGTCACCATGCGGTTCCGTGGCCGCGAAATGGCGCACCAGAACCTGGGCAAGGAATTGCTGGAACGCGTCGCAGCGGACGTCAAGGATCTGGGCAAGGTCGAGAACATGCCCAAGATGGAAGGCCGTCAGATGATCATGATGGTCGGCCCGATCAGCCGCTGATCCGACGCCCGGCACCGTCCGGGACGCACCGGAGCAAGTTGTTGACGCCCCTGCGCCTCTGGCCGGGGGCGTCTGGCGTTTTCGGGTGGCGCTATGGCCGCGGGACACGGGGCGGGGTGCGGACCATCGCGACAGGCGCGGACCGCAAAACCAGAGCCCAGAGCAATCACCCATATTCAGCAGCGTCGGCAACCGGCTGCGCGGCTACCCTTCGCGGGGGCGGGGGCGGGTCGGGATTTCCTTGAGCAGGCCGCCGACGCCCATCGCGGCGATGCCCTGCGGAGTGACGGGAACCCCGCACAGCAGCCGTTCCAACACCCAGTCCGCGCCGTTCAGCGCAGGCGACCGGGCGCAGCCCGGCAATCCGATCACGGGGCGCCCGGCATGGCTGCCAAAGAACAGCAGGTTCCCCGGATCGACAGGCATTCCGAAATGGATCACCTCGCCGCCCGCGTCGCGCAGGGCGGCCGGGGCCAGGTCATCGGGATCGGAAGTCGCAGAGCCGGTCAGAATCAGCACCGCCTCCCCCTCCGCTTCGGCGATGGCGCGGGCCAGGTCGGCGCGGCGGTGGCGGATGCGCTGCGGCGTGGTCATGGCGACGCCCAGCCGGTCCAGCCGAGTGCGGATCGCGGCCTCTCCCTTGGTTGACAGGGTATCCTGCCCCTCGACCAACGTCTCCACGTAGGCGGCGCGGGCGATCACCGGGGGGCAAAGCCGCAGCGCCCCGCCCGCCGCCACGGCGCAGGCGCGGTCCAGCGCGGCGCCCGGTACGGCATAGGAGATGATCTTGATCGTCGCGGCCATGGTCCCGGCGATGACCCGCTGCCATTCCGGCAGGGTGGCCAGGGTGATCATCGGGTGCACCCCATTCACCGCCGCCACGATCGCGGGGTCGATCCGCATCACCCCCGCCCCGGCGGCCGTGACATTGACCCGCCCCGTGGCCGCGCTGCCCAACCGCAGACCCAGCGCCTCCGGGTCGGGGGCCAGGGCGGCGGCCAGGCGCGTGGCGGCAGCGTCTTCGGCGACATCATCGGGGGCAAGGCGCGCCGCCGTGACCTGATCGAACCCGGCCTCCCCCAGCGCGCGCAGAGCCGCCGCGTCCAGCCGCTGCCCCTTGCGCAGGCGCCCCTGGGGCAAGGCGATGGAATGGGCCAGGATGGCACCCTGCGCCTGATCCAGCGGTACGGGACCGAAGATCATGCGCCGCGCCGCAACACACGGATGAGTTCCGCCAGCGTGGCGGTCGCGATCTCTGCCGGGGTGGCCGCGCCGAGGTCCAGACCGATGGGCGCGTGGATGCGTCCGATCTGCTCCGGCGGGATCCCGGCCTCCGCCAGGCGGGCTGTCCGCTTGGCATGGGTGCGGGTCGAGCCGAGCGCACCGATGTAGAACACATCCGTTTCCAGCGCGGCCAGCAGCGCGGGATCGTCCAGTTTCGGGTCATGGGTCAGCAGCACCACCGCCGTGCGGGCGTCCGGCGCCTCGGCCTTGATCGCAGCGTCGGGCCAATCGTCCAGCAGACGCTCGCCGGGAAACCGCGCCGGGCTGGCGAAGGCCGGGCGCGGGTCGATCACCACCGGGTCGAACCCGGCGATGCGTGCCATCGGCAGCAGCGCCTGCGCGATATGTACCGCGCCGACACACAGCAACCGCAGCGGCGGGTTATGGATGGCGACGAAGCTGCGGCCGTCCTCCTCCACCCCGGAGCGGTCCATGCGAAACCGGTCGGCATGGGCGTCGGGCGTGGCCACGCGGCTGCTGTGATCTTCCAGATCGGTGACCAACGCCACGGCGCGGCGGGCACCGCGCGCGGCACAAAGATCGGCCAGCGTGGCCTCCGTCAGGCCGGAGGGGGCAGCGCCCACCGGCTGCACCAGCACCCGGATCGTGCCGCCGCAGGCCAGCCCGACGGCAAAGGCATCGTCGTCCGACACCCCGTAGCTGAGCAGCCGGGTCTCCCCGGTTTCCATCGCCTCCAGCGCCTCCATCACCACGGCGCCTTCTACGCAGCCCCCGGAAACGGAACCGGTCATCTCCCCTTCGGCGCTGACCGCAAGCGTGCTGCCGGCGCGGCGCGGGGCACTGCCCCAGGTGTCCACCACCGTGGCCAACGCGGCCCCCTGGCCAGCGCGAAACCACGCCAGCGCCTGTTCGGGCGCAGTATCGAAACGGTCCATGAGGGGCTCCTTTCGGTCTGACGGGGCATGTGGTTGGGGCAGCTTAGGCATGGCTTCGGGCGGCGCAACCGCCAATTTGAGGCGCTCTCGCCGCGCCCTGGCCCGGCCAGTGCAGGTCAAGGGAGCGGGCAGGAAGGCGGGCCAGAGGGGCGAACATGACAAGGGCCGCCCCCAGTGGGACGGCCCCTTATCATGGTCTGAACCCGCACAGGCCGGGCCGGGCGGCGCGGGGTCGGGCCGGTCAGCTTTCGGTCAGCAACTGGGTGATGCGGCGCACGGCGGCGCGGCGGTTTTCGCGATTGGCATCGCTGGTGCGGATCTTCAGATCACTTTCGCCATAGCCCTGCACCACCATGTTTTCCGGCGGCACGTCGAAATATTGCGTCAGCGCCAGCGCCACGGTTTCCGCCCGCCGGTCGGAGAGCGCGAGGTTGTAGCCCGCGTTGCCCACGGCGTCGGTATGGCCTTCGATCAGGAACACCTCCTGCGGGTTGCGGTCGATCAGGTCGCGCATCAGGGTACCCAGCTCTGCCAGTTCCTCCGCCTCTTCGGGGCGGATCGCGGCGGAGCCGGTGTCGAAATTGATGGTGTCCACTTCGATTTCCGGAACCAAGGCGCGCACGCTGTCGATATTGCGCACCTGCGACAGGGAGAACGTCCGGTTCACGTCACGGGCCAGTTCGGCCTCCAGCGCGCGGCGCAGGGAGGTCTCGTCGGCGCGGGCCATATCGACCCCGTCGCTTTCGCGAACCTGGGGCAGCTCGTTCACATCCACATCGGCGACCTGGCGGGTATCGTCGAACAATACGACCTCCCGCCCGTCGGGCAGGATACGGGTCCGGCGCAGCACGCGCCCATCGGCAGAGCGGATGGTTTCGACCTGTGCGCCATTCTCGCGCGTCACCACGGTCCGGGTGGAGCCGTCGTCAAAGGCATAGGTCTTCACGTCCGAGCCGGGACGGCGCAGCAGGGCGTCGTCATCCTTCAGCACGCGGTAGCGGCCGTTTTCCTCGACCACGACGCGGTCACCGGAATTGGTCACGACCTTTTCGCCCGATTTCAGCACCTGACCCACGGCCAGTGCGCCCAGCCCCAGCAGAGCGGCCTTGCCCGCCGTGGACAGGCCCCGGTCCTCGTCATTGGTATCGGCCTGCGCCTCGGCATTGGCCTCGCCGCTGACGGAAGTGTCGAAATCCTCCTCGGCAGAGCGGGCGGTTTCCTCGGTCACCTGCTCTTCACGGACTTCGGCGGCGTCGCCGCCCTGCGCGGCCATGCTTTCGGTTGCCTGCTGGGCGGCTTCGGCTTCGGCCTGGGCCTGGGCTTCGCTGTCCTGCTGGACGACCTCGTCCTGGGCGGAGTCTTCCTCCGCAGGCTGTTCGGCGGTTTCTTCGGCCGGGGCGTCCTCGGCGGGTTGCTCGGCAGTCTCCTCGGCCGGGGCATCCTCGGCAGGCTGTTCGGCGGTCTCCTCGGCCGGGGCATCCTCGGCAGGCTGTTCGGCGGTCTCCTCGGCCGGGACGTCCTCCGCAGGCTGCTCGGCGGTCTCCTCGGCCGGGGCATCCTCCGCAGGTTGTTCGGTGGTTTCCTCAGCGGGAACGTCCTCCGCAGGTTGTTCGGTGGTTTCTTCGGCCGGGGCGTCCTCCGCAGGTTGTTCGGTGGTTTCTTCGGCCGGGGCATCCTCCGCAGGCTGTTCGGCGGTTTCCTCGGCCGGGGCATCCTCGGCAGGTTGCTCAGTCGCCTCGGCCTCCGCTGCGGCTTGCGCTTCGGCTTCCTGCTGGCGGGCCAACTCCGCCTCCAGCTCGTCGATCTGGGATCTCAGCGCTTCGCCCATGCTGTCGGCCGAGGTGATCCGGTCACTGTCTACTCCGGTCTCGCTCGACTCCATCTGCTGCAACTGGATGCGCAATTCCTCGATCCGGTTGGCCAGATCGTCGTCCTGCGCCAGGATCGGAGCGGGCATTGCAACCGCAACCGCAAGGGCGATCGCCGTCGTGGATTTCAGAAACCGTTGTTTCATCCTGTAGATACTCCTTTTTGCGGCTTCCCGGTGGCCCGCACCCGGTATGGGCGGGAGGGATCGCTTTGAACTCAGAACGCGCCAGCGGCGCATCGGGTTTCATCGCGGCGCAAATGATCCTGACCGCCACCGGCGAAAACACGCTGCGGGACCGGCCCCGATCCTGCCCGCCCTTGCCCGGCCCCTGACCGTTCACCCCTGGCCCGCCGGCCCGGAGGAGGTCGGCAAACCGCCCTAAATTCGCCATTCTGGTCACCGAAACATTGGCGAAACACCGGCCCGGCATGATACCACCCAACGGTGGGTGGCGCGGGAAACGGGACCAGGATCGCGGCGCTCCGTCAGGGCGACCCGCATAGCGAGCAGGGCACAGACATGACCAGAATCAAGCGTCAGGCGCGCGCGTCGCGATGAAGATCACCGCCATCACCTGCGTCAAGAACGAAGGCCCCTTCCTGCTGGAATGGATCGCCTTCAACCGACTGCTGGGCGTGACCGATTTCCTGATCTATTCCAACGATTGCACCGATGCGACTGACCGGATGCTGGATGCGCTGGACGGGCACGGCGTGGTGCGCCACCTGCCCAACCCCGCCCAGGGGCGCAACTACCAGATGGAGGCCCTGAAGGATTCGCGCAGACACGACATCGTCACCGGCGCCGATTGGGTCTGGATCGCCGATGTGGACGAGTTCCTGAACATCCATACAGGCGACCACACGATCCCGGCGCTGATCGCCGCCTGTGGCGACCCGCAGGCGATTTCCGTCACCTTCCAGTTCTTCGGCAATGACGGTATCGACGCCTTTGCCGACCGCCCAGTGATTGAACAATTCACCCGGTCGCACAATCCCGACATCTGGTGCGGGGAAAAGGCAATCGAGGTCAAGTCCCTGGTCCGCAAAGATTTCCCGCTGCAATATTACGGCGCGCATCGCCCGTTCTTCAAGAAGACGCTGCCGCCACGCCGCCGCCCCGCCTGGACCGACGGATCGGGTCGCCCGGTGCCGCACAAGTTCCTGGTGGCCGCCAACGACCGCCGCATCCGCAAGTTCCCGGCCCAGGGTGCGCGCGACCTGGCGACGTTGAACCATTACGCGCTGCGCTCTCTGGACAGCTATCTGGTGAAAAACGACCGGGGCGACGTGAACCGCGAAAACCGCGCCTTTGACAACACTTACTGGCGCGAGCGCGCCGATGTCGCCTATCAGGACCAAAGCATCCAACGCTATCTGCCCCGGTTGGAGGCCGAGATCGCGGCGCTGAAATCACTGCCCCGCATCGACAGCCTGCATGCGGAGGCCGTGATCCAGCACCGCGCCTGCCGCGACGCGCTGCTGGCGCTGCCCGCCTACCAGGCGATGCAGGCGCAGTTGCGCGCCGTCTCCACCCTGCCCCCGCAGGAGGAGGCGCTGTTGCACCGCCTGGGTCTCCTTCCGGAGGGCACGGGATGAGCCGGATGCGCGTGATCAACCTTGGCCTGCCGAAAAGCGGCACGACCACCTTCGCGGAGGCGATGAAAGCCGCCGGGCTGGCCGTGGCCGACCACCGCATCCGGCGCGGCCAGACCGCCGACCCGGCGCTGTGGCGCAATTTCGTCGGGTTGGTTCTGTATCGCGGGTTCTTTGCCACCGGCGATCCGCTGCATCTGCTGGGAGAGTTCGACGCCGTGGCCGAGGCCTCGTTCCTCAAGGGCGGACATTCGGCCTGGCCGCAGATGGATCACGCCCTGATCGCCGCGCTGCGCGCGCGTCACCCGCAGGTGAAATTCACCGCCACCCGCCGCGACGCCGGCGCACTTGCCGGATCGATGATGCGCTGGACCAACATGGCCAAGCGTCTGCCCGATGCCGATATTCCCGGTCTTCCCAGCGGCTTTGGCACCACGCAGGCCGAGCTGACGCGCTGGATCGACGGGCATTACGCACATCTGGAGCAGATTTTCGCAGGCGATCCCGCCTACCTGGAACTGGACATCGCCGCCCCCGACGCGCAGGCACGGCTGGCAGCGCATCTGGGGCTGGATCTGCCATGGTGGGGCCGCGCCAACGAGAATGCGCAACGGCGCGATCCGGCCGCCATGCACCAGGAGGGACCAGCATGAAGATCCACCTGCATATCGGCCCCGACCAGACCGGCGCCCTGCGCCTGCAACGCGTGCTGGCGGACAAGCGGGACCAGCTTTTGGCCAGGGGCGTTCTGTTCCCACGCGCCCCCGGCCCCCGCAACCACACCCGCCTGTTCATGGCCGTCTCCGATCCGCAGGCCGTGGATCCGCTGCGCTTCAACCGGGGGTATGTCACCGCCGAGAAACAGCAGACCCTGCGGGAGGATGTCCAGCGTGGATTGCTGCGAGAGGTGGAGACCCATCGCCCCGACGTGCTGATCCTGTCGGCCAGCCAACTGGCCAGCGGCCTGACCCGCCCGTCGGAGCTGGAGCGCCTGCGGGCGCTGCTGGCGCCGCTGTCCGGCGACATCAGTGTCACCGCCTGGGTCGACGACCGCGCCCGGCTTCTGGCCCGCAGCTATGCCCAGCAGGTGATGGAGGGCCGCGCCCGACCGCTGGACCTGGAACGCGACCTGCCGCAGGGTGCCGATTGGTGGGACGCCTGCCTGGCACTGGCCCCGGAGGCCGATCCCGTGGCCGGTCGGTTCCAGCGCATCCAGACCCCGGTTTTCTGGCTGGATTACGCGCGGCTGGTGGCCCATTGGGACGGTATCTTCGGCGCCGGTGCGACGCGGCTGCGGCCCTATCTGCCCGACCGCCTCCATGGCCCCAAGGTGACAGCGGAACTGCGCGCCGCCTTCGACATTCCCGACCAGATCGGCAAGGCCGAGCCAACCGCCGCCCCCGCGCAGCCCCCTGCGGCATTTGTCACCCGCGCGCGGCAGATGAACGACCTGCTGCTGCGCCATCTCTCTGACCGGACGCGGGTTCTGCCGCGCAAGCTGTGGTCCGCGCTGCTGGAGGACGTGTTCATCCCCGGCCCGCCGCTGGACCCTGCCGCGCTGTCGGACATGGTGCAGCGCCTTGCCCCGCAGGATTCCACGCTGCGCGCCGCCCATCCCGCCCTGGCCGATTTCCCCCTGACCCCGCCGCCGCCGACCGGCGGCCAGACCTGGGCAGAAGCCGACCCGACGCGGGGCTATCGTCCCTCGCAATACCTGCTCGCCAATCTCTGGCGGATCGACCGCGCCACCGCCGAGGCCACCGCCGAAAAGCGCCCCGACACGGCGGACGCGCCGACGGCTGCCCTTTCCCCTGGAGGGCAGCAGGCCCTGCCGCCCCTGGCGGTTGAGAAATTCCACGCCCTCCAGACCTCCAGCTTCAAGCCGCACAACGATATCGGCCGCCTGGCGGAGGAAGCCGCGGCCCCCGCCTACACTCCTGCCGCGCCCCGCACCCTGCCGCCGGGCAGCACCGGCAATGTCGCCGTCGCCTGCATGAAGAACGAGGCCCCCTATATCCTGGAATGGATCGCCTATCACCGCGCCGTGGGGTTCGACAATTTCCTGATCTACACCAATGATTGCAGCGACGGGACCGATGCGATCCTGGACCGGCTGGACCACTTGGGCGTGGTCCATCACCGCAACAACAACGATTGGAAGGGCAATTCCCCGCAGCAATGGGCGCTGGACAACGCGCTGACCGAACCTGTGGTGCAGAACGCCGAGTGGATCGCCCATTTCGACGTTGACGAATTCGTCAACGTGCGCTGCGGCAATGGCACGCTGGCCGATTTCTTCGACCGGGTGCCGGGCGCGACCAACGTGGCGATGACCTGGCGGCTGTTCGGCCACAACGGCGTGACCGACCTGCGCGATGACCTGGTGATTGACCAGTTCGACAGCTGCGCCCCGAAATTCTGCCCCAAGCCGCATACCGTCTGGGGGTTCAAGACGATGTACCGCAATATCGGTGCCTACGCGAAACTGTCCTGTCACCGCCCGAACAAGCTGGACGAAGACAGGACCGACCAGGTGCTGTGGGTGAACGGCTCGGGCGCGCCGATGACCAGGGAGGTACTGAAGAACGGCTGGCGGTCGTCGAAAAAGACCATCGGCTATGACTTGCTGCAACTGAACCATTACGCCCTGCGCTCCGCCGAGAGCTACCTGGTGAAACGCCAGCGGGGCCGGGCGCTGCATGTCGACCGCTCCATCGGGTTGAACTACTGGATCCGCATGGATTGGTGCGATTTCCGCGACATCACGATCAAGCGCAACGTGCCCCGCACCCGCGCCGAGATAGACCGCCTGATGCAGGACGCCCCGCTGGCGCAGCTGCACCGCGACGGATTCGACTGGCACCGGGCCAAGGCCGTCGAACTGCACGCGACACCGGAATTCGAGGATCTCTACCAGCAGGCCATCGCCCTGCGCCTGACGGCGGCAGAGCGCGTGGCCTACGCCCTGGCGCTGGACCTGGAAAGCTGAGCCATGCGCATCCTCGCCATCCTGACCCTGCGCAACGAGGCCGCGTTCCTCTTGGAATGGCTGGCCCATCATCGCGCCTGTGGAATTACGGATTTTCTGGTGTTTTCAAACAATTGCCAGGATGGCACCGATGCAATGCTGGACCGGTTGCAGGCGATGGGTCAGCTGACCCACATCCGCAACGACGGCCCGCATGACAAGGGCGGCATCCAGTTCACCGCCCTGAAACAGGCCGCCGGGCTGGAGATCACGCGCCGCGCCGACTGGATCCTGCCACTGGACGTGGACGAATTCGTCAACATCCATGTCGGGGCGCGCCGCATTCCCGATCTGCTGGCCGCCCTGCCCGAAGCCACCGCGATCACCCTGACCTGGCGGCTGTTCGGCAATGCTGGCCAGATCCATTACGACGACCGCCCGGTCACCGAAATCTTCACCCGCGCCGCGCCGGAGGTCATCCACTGGCCCTGGCGCGCGGCGATGTTCAAGACGCTATATCGCAATGACGGCATATATGCCAAACCCGGCGTCCACCGCCCCCGCGCCCCGGCTCCCGACCGCCTGGACAGCGCGCGCTGGTTCGACGGGCATGGCCGGGAGCTGGATGCGGCGTTTCGCAGCGGGCGCATCTTCTCCCCCTATGGACGGCCCAATTTCGGGTTGGCGCAGCTGAACCATTATCCGCTGGGCGCGATGGAAAGCTACGTGCTGAAGGCCGATCGCGGACGCGCGGTGCATGATGCCGACATGCTGGACGTGGATTACTGGGTGGATCGCAATTTCAACACGGACGAAGACCGAAGCATCGCCGCGCTTGCCCCCCGGATGCAGGCCGCCCGCGCCGAATTGCTGGCCGATGCGACGCTGGCCCGCCTGCACGCCGCCGCCGTCGCCTGGCGCAAGGCGCGGTTCACCGAACTGATGGGGTCAGAACCCTTTCGCGCCCTGTTCGGCCGTCTGCTGATGACCGGCCCGACCCGCCCCCTGCCCCCGGAGGCAGCGCGCTTCATGGTGCATCACGCCAACCTGGCGCGCGCCCGGAGAGAGGCGGAGGCACGCCCGGAAAAGTGACAACAAGTTGCATGAAGTTTTCCCAGTTTATGCCCGAATCCGCCGCTAGCCTGACCCTTCACCCCGGCGCGCATGCGGTGGCCGATCCCGCCCCCGGCGCGCCTGCGGAAGAACGGCCGGACAATCGGTCCGAAAAACCGGGACCGGGACAATCACCAGGACCGGCCACGGCCCGGTAGCCAGATACGCGAGGCAGACCACATGGCGCAGGATTCACCCGTCGATCTTTCCGCATCCCTGTCACATCTTTCCCGGGCGGACTGGCTGCGCGCCTTGATGGCCGTCAGTCGGGAGGCCGGCCATTTCCAACCGCTGGGCAAGCGCCATTTCGCCGCCATGATCGACGGTGGACGGTCGCTTCTGGTGTCGTTTGAAACGATCCAGGGCATGCAATCGCTGAACGAGGGCGCCCAGCCGCTGGGCTGGACCATGGTACGCGACCACGGCTGGTCGCATATGTGCCTGGCATCGGACGGCGACACCTGGTTCCGCAACCCACGCGTCTATGCCTTCTTTGACCGGTTGATCGACGACGGCATCTTCGAGGAATTCGACCAGGTGCTGTTCTACGGCGCCGGGCCCTGCGCCTATGCCGCCTGCGCTTTTTCCGTAGCAGCCCCTGGGGCGCGGGTGGTGGCAGTGCAGCCGCAGGCGACGCTGGATCCGCGCGTGACCGAATGGGACGACAGGTTCAGCCACATGCGCCGGACCTCCTTTACCGATCGCTACGGCTATGCCCCCGACATGATCGACGCCGCCGAGCGCGTGCATGTGCTCTACGATCCGCGTCACGATATGGACGCCATGCATGCCGCCCTGTTCACCCGCCCCCATGTGACCAAGCTGCGCCTTCCCTTCATGGGCGAGGCGCTGCAAGGCAGCCTTCTGCGCATGGGCATGTTCTACCCCCTGCTGGAGGCCGCAATGCTGGGCGAACTGACGCCCGCGCGCTTTGCCGTCTTGCACCGCGCCCGGCGCGACCATCCGCCCTACCTGCGCAGTCTCCTTGGCCATCTGGAGACGGAGGAGCGGGAACGGCTGGTCTATTACCTCTGTGCCAATGTGTCGGACCGGCTGTCTATGCCCCGGTTCCGCAAACGTTTGGAACGGTTCGAAAACGCCGACCGCCCGCTTCGGGACGACGCCGCGCCGGAATAGGGTCCGCAGGGACAGCCAGCGCGACGGCGGGCCTGCGCGATCAGCCGCCGCTCACCCCCGCCTCGGCAAAGGTCGCCATGCCGGAATGGCAGGCAATCGCCCCCTTCAGCACCCCGAGGGCCAGCGCAGCGCCGGAGCCTTCGCCCAGGCGCAGATCCAGCGACAGCAACGGCGTCTTGCCCAGCCGGGACAACAGCGCAGGATGCGCGGCCTCGGCACTGACATGACCGGCCAGCGCATGATCCAGCGCACCGGGCACCACATCGGCGAGCGCGGCGGCGGCGGCACAGCAGATGAACCCATCCAGCAGCACCGGGATGCGCAGCAGCCGCGCCCGTGCGATGGCCCCCGCCATGGCCGCGATTTCCCGTCCGCCCAGGCAGCGCAGCACCTCCAACCCGCCGACGGGACGGTTGGCGGCCACGCCCGCAGCGACGACCTCGGCCTTGCGGGCCAGCCCTTCGGCATCCACGCCGGTGCCGCGCCCGACCCATTCCGCCGCCGCGCCGCCGAACAGCGCATGGACCATGGCCGCCGCCGACGTGGTGTTGCCGATCCCCATCTCTCCGGTGATCAGCAGATCGGCCTGCGGATCCACCGCGTCCCAGCCGGTGCGCAAGGCGGCCAGGCAGTCCGCCTGGGTCATCGCCGGGCCCTGGGTGAAATCGGCGGTGGGACGGTCCAGCGCCAGCGGATGGACCGACATGGCCGCGCCATGCAGGTCGGACAATTGGTTGATCGCCGCCCCACCCGCCTGGAAATTCAGCACCATCTGGGCCGTCACCTCCGCCGGGAAGGCCGAGACACCGCGCGCTGCAACCCCGTGATTCCCCGCGAAGATCAGCACCTGCGGCGCGGTGATCCGGGGCCTTGGGTCGCCGCGCCAGCCGGCATACCACTCCGCCAGATCCTCCAGCCGGCCCAGGGCGCCGGGGGGCTTGGTCAGCTGACCGTTGCGCGCCGACGCGCCGGCAGCAGCGCCGGAATCGGGACCGGGCGCGGCGCGCAAGACCTCGGCAAACGCGGTGAAGGTGGCAAAGGGGTCGGACATCGCGCTGGCTCCGCATCTGGTATAGGATCCGACCTGTCTAATCTGTCCCCCGTGCGGAGCAAGCTGAAATGACCCCTGCCCGATATGCCCCCGCCGATCTGCTCGCCGCGCTTGGATTGCTCAGCCGGTTGCCGCTGCCCGACCACGCGCCCCGCGGCGCCGGGGCGGCCTGGGCCTATCCGCTGGCGGGGCTGGTGCTGGGCGCGCTTGCGGCCCTGGCGGGAATGCTGGCGCTGCGGCTGGGCCTGCCGTCGGGTGGCGCGGCGATCGTGGTGCTGGGCCTGTCGGTCTGGCTGACCGGCGCGCTGCACGAGGACGGGCTGGCCGATTGCGCGGACGGATTCGGCGTTCAGGCCGACCGCGCGCGCCGGCTGGAGATCATGCGCGACAGCCGGTTGGGCAGCTACGGCGCGGTGGCGCTGATGCTGGCGCTTCTGGCGCGGTGGTACGGTCTGACCCTGGTGCTGGCGCAACCGGGTGGCGGCTGGGCGGTGCTGGGCGTCTTTGCCCTGTCGCGCAGCGCCATGGTG
Source organism: Pseudooceanicola aestuarii (assembly GCF_010614805.1). Lineage (NCBI taxonomy): Bacteria > Pseudomonadati > Pseudomonadota > Alphaproteobacteria > Rhodobacterales > Paracoccaceae > Pseudooceanicola > Pseudooceanicola aestuarii. The sequence goes on along the minus strand of NZ_JAAFZC010000001.1, from coordinate 2,306,601 downwards.
CCGCTGATGGCAGTGCTGCCCTTTGCCCGCGCCGACGGTTTGGCGCGCGGCATGGGCCGGGTGCGCGGGGGCGATGCGGCGCTGGCCGTCGGGCTGGGACTGGCCGTGGTACTGGCCACGGCAGGGCTGCGCGACATGCTGGCAGCCGGGTTGCTGGCCGGCGTCGCGGTGCTGGCGCTGGCGGTGCGGGCCCGGCGGCTGATCGGCGGTCAGACCGGCGACGTGCTGGGCGCCGCGCAACAGGTGGCGGAGATCGCGATCCTGGCTGCATTGATGGTCTGATGCCCGGCAGAGCCTGAAGGCGTGCCCCCCGCCGCCCCCCGGGACGTGAAAAAGCCGCAGCACGGGGCCACGGCTTGTTCGGATCTTTACCGGGTCTTCACCCTTTCGCGTCAGGCTGCACGGGAGACGAGAACCTCATCCACCTGCTTTGCCGCCGCGACCTCATCCCCGCCGGACACAGCCGCGACTTCGCGGGTCAGCCGTTCCAGCGCCGCTTCGTACAGCTGGCGTTCGGAATAGCTCTGCTCCCGCTGATCATCGCTGCGATGCAGGTCACGCACGACCTCAGCGATGGCGATCAGATCGCCGGAATTGATCTTCTGTTCGTATTCCTGCGCGCGGCGGGACCACATGGCGCGCTTGACCTTGGCCTTGCCCTTCAGCGTGGTCATCGCCTTGGATACCACATCGGGGGTGGACAGGGACCGCATCCCGATCTCCGTCGCCTTGTGCGTCGGGACGCGCAGGGTCATCTTGTCCTTTTCAAAGGAGATGACGAACAACTCCATGGAGATGCCGGCGATCTCCTGCTCCTCGATAGAGATGATCTGACCCACCCCATGCGCAGGATAGACGACATAATCGTTCGGACGGAATTCGGGTTTCTTGGCTTTTGTCATAGAGTTTCTTCCTCTAACGCCCACGTCCGGACGAAACGAGGACCGCAGGCGCTGTGTGCAACGCCGATACGATCGCGAATTTCGTCAGATGAACGTCGTCCGGCAGGCAGCAACCGGAAACGAGAGCAGGCAGTCTTGTTCATACGTAGCGTGAACGTATAACACAGAATCACCCCGAATCAAAGGGGTGTGCAAACTGCGCCGCAATGCGACCCTGGCTCAGCCGCCCTCGCCAGGGGTTTCGGAGAAATACTTCTCCAGTTTGCCGGGCTCCCCATCGCGGGCGTCGGCCTCCGGCAGCGGGTCTTTCTTGGTGATGATCACCGGCCACATCTCGGAATACTTCCGATTGAATTCGACCCATTTTTCCATGTCAGGCTCGGTATCCGGCCGAATCGCGTCGGCGGGGCATTCCGGCTCGCAGACGCCGCAATCAATGCATTCGTCGGGGTGAATCACCAGCATGTTTTCCCCCTCGTAGAAACAATCCACAGGGCAGACTTCAACGCAGTCAGTGTATTTGCAGGCGATGCAGTTGTCGTTGACGATATAGGTCATCATTCTCTCGCGGCTCGGGCCTCTTGCGGCCTAGCTAATCCAGCCTCGGGGATCATTCAACCCGGGTCAGTCGATCTCGGTCTTGCGGATCTGCTGCAACTTGCGCCGATCCCGCTTGGTCGGGCGGGCGTTGCCCTCCATCCGGGCGATCGGGGGCGGGTCGGCGGGGGCCTTGTCCTGCGGCGGGTCCAGGTCAAAGTACAGCGCCTGCGCCTCGGGCGCCGGGCCGCGCCGGGTGCCCAGGGCCTCCACCCGGATGACGCGCACCACCTGCCCCTGGGAGAAGGTCAGCACATCGCCCGGTCCCACCCCATGCGAAGCCTTGACCGTGCGCTGACCATTGATCCGCAGATGCCCACCAGTGACACAGGCGGCGGACAGGCTGCGGCTCTTGAAGAACCGCGCCTGCCACAACCACTTGTCGATCCGCAGTTTTTCGTCCCCGGCCATGGCCGTCTATTGCTTGCCCTTCAAGGCCGCCAGCGCGGCAAAGGGATTGTCCGGGTCGATCTTCTGTTCCTTGCGCGGCGGCCGCGCCTGGTAGGTCTTGGCCTTGTCCTCGCGGGGGCCCTGCCCCTTGCCGCGCGGCTTGCCCCGAGGCTTTCCACCCGGCTTGTCGCCGTTGCGGTCATTGCCGCGATCGCCACGGCCCTTGCCATCGCCCTTGCCGCCAGCGGACTGGTTCCCGGCAGAGCGGTTGCGGCCCCGGCCACGCTGGGCACCGTCGCCCTGACGGCCGCGGCCCCCGGCACGCCCCCCCCAGGTGAAGGTAAAGAAAACCTCCGTCTCCTCTTCCTTGGGGGCGCCCTCGGCGGACGCATCTGGCGTGGTCTCAGCGGGCGCTGCATCTGTCGGCGTCTCAGCCGTGGTCGCGGCTTCGGCGCCGGTCTCCGCACCAGCGGCCTCCGGCACGGCCTCAACTTCGGAGACAGGCATGGTCGCGCTCTCCTCCGGCGGCTGGGCCGGGGTTGTGGCGTCCTCCGCAGGGGCGTCCAGGGCGGGTGCTTCCGTCACGGCTGTAGGCTCCGCCGTCGCGTCGGACGAGGTGCTGCCACCTTCACCCTTTGCATCAACTTCACCTGCCAGCCCCTTGTTTTCGGAGGGAGCTTTCCCCTCCGCGGCAGGGGTCGCCTGCGGTTGCGTCGCGGGTTCGGCCACCGCGCGCTGCTTTGCCCGCTCGCCCTTCTCGGCCTTGTAGCCAAGACCCTGCATCAGCTCCGCAAATTGTTCCAGCGTCATGCCGGTGATCGACAGCATGTCGGCCTTGGCCTCGAACCCGCCACGGCTGTCTTCACCGCGCAGCATGTCCGCCAGGCGCTCCAGCATGTCGATGCGGATCGCGCGATCCCCGGCCGCACGGTAGCCCGCCATGGCGAAATAGCCCTGCGGCACGTCGCGTGGCGCGGGCACCGTGACCAGACCGGGCGGCGGCGCCTCCGGAAATTCGTCCAGCCCCTGGGACAGCGACCACAGCACCAGCCGCAGCCGGGTCGGCGCGGGTTTCAGCAGCAGCGGCAGGAAGATGGTGAACTGGCCGAAGCGCAGCCCGTGCTTGCGCAGGGCGCCGCGCGCCTCCTGATCCAGCGCCTTGACCTCCTCGGCGACATCGCCGCGCGGCAGGATACCCAACGCCTCGACCATGCGGAAGGCAAAGCCCCGCGCCAGCCCGGTCAGCGCCTCGTCGTGTTGCAGGTTCAGCAACGGCTCCATCAGGGCGGCGACCTTGCGGTCGATGAAATGTTGCAGGCGGCGCTGCACTTTCTGGGCGACCTCAGGCCCGGCCTCGTCATCGACGAAAGCGCTGACCTGCGGCTTCAGCGGCTCTGCGCCCGCGATCAGCTTGCCCACCGCCTGGTCGCCCCACATCAGGCCACCCTGTTCGGTGAAATCAATCTCGGTATCGGGGGCGTTGTAGAACCGATCCGCGCGCAGATGGAACTGCGGTTGCAGCGCCTGCAAGCTGGCCTGGCGCAACGTCTTTGCCTCCTGGCCCGATGCGTCCTTGTCCTGCCGGAAGCGGAATCCCTCCAGCCGTCCGACGAATTCGCCTTCGACGGTCACGTCACCGTTGTCATTCACTTCGGCCAAGAGGGCCTCCTTCTGTTTGAGCCGGCGCAACAAAACCGAGGTGCGCCGGTCCACAAATCGCTGAGTCAGCCGCGCGTGAAGCGCATCCGACAAGCGGTCTTCTACCGCGCGGGTCTCGCCGCGCCAATGACTTTCGTCGTGCACCCACCCGTTGCGTTGCGCCACATAGGTCCAAGTGCGGATATAGGCCAATCGTTTCGAAAGTGTATCGATATCCCCGTCGGTGCGGTCAATACGGTTCACCTGTCGCGCGATCCAATCATTGGGAATGTGGCCGCGTTCATGCAGGTGGCCGAATATCGTCTCCAGCAGAGAGGCATGTTCGGCGTGGCTGATGCCCCGGAAATCGGGAATCCGGCAGACATCCCACAGCAGCCGCACCGCGCGCGGATCGGAGGCGCGCGCGCGGGTTTCGACATCGGCGGCCAGCGATTTCAGCGCGATCAGGTCATCGGCATCGCGCGCCTTCATCAGCCGCTCGTCCGCAGGCCCGCGTTCGAGCGAGGCGATCAGCGCATCGACGTGACCGAAGGACAGGTCCGAATTGCGCCACAGCAATTTGCGGATCGGGGTAAAGCGATGCTCCATGATCGCCTCGGCGACTTCCTCATCCAGGGGCGGGGCCTCTCCTGTCACGCCAAAGGTGCCGTCCGACATGCCGCGCCCGGCGCGCCCGGCGATCTGCGCCAGTTCGTTCGGGGCCAGCTGGCGCATCCGGCGGCCATCGAATTTCGACAGGGCGGAAAAGGCGACGTGATTCACGTCGAGGTTCAACCCCATGCCGATGGCGTCGGTGGCCACCAGGTAATCCACATCCCCGTTCTGGTACAGGTCCACCTGCGCGTTGCGCGTGCGCGGGCTGAGCGCGCCCATCACCACCGCCGCGCCGCCCTTCTGCCGGCGGATCAGTTCCGCCATGGCATAGATATTGTCGACGGAAAACCCGACGATGGCACTACGCGCCGGCATCCGGCTGATCTTGCGGGAGCCGGCATAGCTGAGATGCGACATCCGTTCGCGGTGCATGAAATCCGCCTCAGGCACCAGCGCGGCGATGACGCTGCGCATGGTTTCGGCGCCCAGGAACAGTGTCTCGTGAGTGCCGCGCGCGCGCAGCAGCCGGTCGGTGAAGACATGGCCCCGCTCAGGATCGGCGCAAAGCTGGATCTCGTCGACGGCCAGGAAATCGGTGCCCATCCCCTCGGGCATCGCCTCGACCGTGCAGACCCAGTATTGCGTGCGCGGCGGCACGATCCGTTCCTCCCCCGTGACCAGCGCCACGACCGAGGGGCCGCGCACGGCGACGATGCGATCATAGACTTCCCGGGCGAGCAGCCGCAGGGGCAGCCCGATGATCCCGGTGCGGTATCCCAGCATCCGGTCGATCGCGTAGTGAGTCTTGCCAGTGTTGGTCGGACCGAGAACGGCCGACACCTTGCGCGGAAGGGCCATGAAATTCGCCTATACGCGCGCGCGTCAGATGTCCAACCCGGTGACGGCGCGGGACAATCTGTCCCGGCCCTCGGCCGCGTCTCGATGCGCCGGGTAGATGTCCAGGATGGCGCTGAAACCGTCATGCGCCTCCGCCTCCCGGCCGATCTGCTCCAGGATGACGGACATGCCGTAGACCACGGCGAAATGATCGGGGTTGAGCGCCAGCGCCTGTTGCAGATCGGCAAGCGCCAGGCCGAATTCCTCCGACCGGAAATAGGCCTGGGCGCGGGCGTGGTAGGCTTCGGCGAAATCGGGGGCGTGGTCGATCAGCGCCGACAGGTGGCCGATGGCGGTGGGGAAATCCCCCGCATCCAGCGAATCGCGCCCGCGTTGCAGCAGCAGGTCCATCGCGGCGGAGCCTGAGCGCGACCAGATCAGCCGCAATTCCCGGTCTATCCCGCGCGCCTCTGCCGGATCGGCCTCACGCAGGCGGGCCATCAGCGCGGGCACGTCATCGCGGCGCGCGCCCTCCTCCGGAGAAGGATCTGGGGGGACGGCGCCTTCGGGGGCCATCCGGTCCGCTGGTGCGGCGCGGTCCCGCATCGGCGCGTCCTCGGGCGGGGGCACCTCCTGGGCGAAGGCGGGCAGCCCTGCGGGCACCGCCAGCGCCAGTGACGCTGCGGCACAAACCGTCATGAAACCTTTGCCAGTGGGAAAGAATGCTACCATATCGACACGGAGTGTAACGCAGGCCACGGGCGTGACCAGCCCCTTGGCGCAAATGTGAAGGACAAGATCATGAGCGAGACGATCGACAAGGCCGTGGCCGCCCTGAACGAGAAGCTGGGCGGCGAAGGTATCGACGGCACCGCCAAGTTCGTCATCGAAGGCGAAGGCGCGGTTTTCGTGGACAGCGCCGGCGCCCGCGCCGCCGATGAGGACGCCGACGTGACCCTGACCGCCTCCCGCGAGACGTTCGAGGGCATCGTGTCCGGCGAAGTCAACGCCACCTCCGCCTTCATGTCGGGCGATCTGGCGGTCGATGGCGACATGGGCAAGGCGATGCAGCTGGGCGCGGCGCTGGCCTGACCAATGACGCAGGCACCGTTTCACGCAGATGTCGATGAGGGCCCCGCCGGGGGCCGCGCCGTCTGGCTGACCGCGTCGGACGGCGTGCGCATCCGGGTCGGGTACTGGCCCTGCGACGGAGCACGGGGGACGGTTCTGCTGTTCCCCGGCCGCACCGAATACATCGAGAAATACGGCCGCGCCGCCGCCGATTTCGCGATGCGGGGTTATGCCACGCTGGCCGTCGACTGGCGCGGCCAGGGGCTGGCCGACCGGGTCGCGGGCGATCCGGCGGTGGGTCACGTCGGCCATTTCTCGGATTATCAGGCCGATGCCGCGGCGGTCGTGGCCGCAATGCCCGGCCTGGACCTGCCCGCGCCCTGGCACCTGGTGGGCCATTCCATGGGTGGCGCCATCGGGCTGCGCGCGCTGATGGAGGGGCTGCCCGTCGCCTCTGCCGCGTTCACCGGGCCGATGTGGGGCATCGAATTGCCGCTGGCCCTGCGGCCGGTGGCCTGGGCGCTGTCAGCCGCGTCTGCCCGGCTGGGGTTGGGCGAACGGCTGTCTCCGGGCACCAAGGCCGAAAGCTACGTGCTGGCCGAGACATTCGAGGACAACAAGCTGACCACCGATACGGAGATGTACAACTACATGCAGCGCCAGACCCGCGCGCATCCCGAACTGGGGTTGGGCGGGCCGACGATGCATTGGCTGTACGAAGCCCTGTTCGAGACCCGGCGCCTGTCCCGCCTGCCCGCGCCGGATGTGCCCGGCCTGACTTTTCTGGGCACGGACGAGGAAATCGTCTCCGCCGACCGGATCCGCGCGCGGATGGACGGCTGGCCCGGTGGACGGCTGGAGATGCTGCCGGGCGGTCGCCACGAGGTGATGATGGAAGACCCCGCCACCCGGACCCGTGTCTTTGACATGGCGGTGGCGCATTTCGACGCGCACGGCCCTGACTGACCCGCCCCCGCCCGCGCCGATCCCTCGGCGCGGCATGGGGCGCCCGACGCAGCCGACCTGTCCGGCGCGCCGAACGGGCCGGATTTAGCGCGCAGGCTTCCCTTGTTGTCCGAAGGCTATGACAATATGTCTGAAAGATCCGTAACCTGGCGAGGCTTCTCATGTTCCCGACCCCGTTTCCCGTCCACGACGCCAAGGCCACCGGCCAATCCGATACCCCGCTGGGCGATCTGCCCGAATGGGATCTGTCGGACCTGTACACCGGAGCCGACGCCACCGAGCTGAAGCGCGATCTGGACTGGCTGGAACAGGCCTGCCGCAGCTTTGCCGACGATTTCGAGGGGCAGTTGGCCAGCCTCGACGCCGCCGGCTTCCTGGATTGCGTGAAGCGCAACGAAACCATCCAATCCGTGTCGGGGCGGATCATGTCCTTTGCGGGCCTGCGCTACTACCAGATGACGACGGATGGCGAGCGCGCCAAATTCCTGTCGGACATGCAGGACCGGATCACCACCTTTACCACGCCGCTGGTGTTTTTCACGCTGGAGGTCAACCGCCTGCCGGACGACCACCTGGACGGGCTGTTCGCCGAGGACCCCGAATTGGCGCGCTACAAGCCCGTGTTCGACCGGATCCGCACGATGAAACCCTTCCAGCTGTCCGACGAGCTGGAAAAGTTCCTGCATGATCTGGGGGTTGTCGGCGACGCCTGGGAAAAGCTGTTCGACGAGACGATCGCGGGCCTGACCTTCGTCGTCGAGGAGGACGAGCTGAACATCGAAGGCACGCTGAACCTGCTGACCGACCCTTGTCGCAGGAAACGCGAGGCCGCCGCCCGCGAACTGGCCCGCGTGCTGGGGCAGAATCTGCGGATCTTTGCCCGGGTCCACAACACACAGGCCAAGGAGAAGGAGGTCATCGACCGCTGGCGCGGAATGCCCAATCCGCAAACCGGGCGCCACCTGTCCAACCACGTCGAACCCGAGGTGGTGGAGGCACTGCGCAACGCCGTGGTGCAGGCCTATCCGAAGCTGTCCCATCGTTATTACGAGCTGAAACGGAAATGGCTGGAACTGGACCGGATGCAGGTCTGGGATCGCAATGCCCCCCTGCCCAGCGAGACCCAGAAAACCGTCGATTGGGCCGAGGCGCGCCAGACCGTGATGGATGCCTATGCCGGGTTCGATCCCCGCATGGCCGACATCGCGGCGCCCTTCTTCGACAAGGGGTGGATCGACGCGGGTGTGAAACCGGGCAAGGCCCCCGGCGCGTTCGCCCACCCCACCGTCACGGATGTGCATCCCTACGTGATGCTGAACTACCTGGGAAAACCGCGCGACGTGATGACCCTGGCCCATGAGCTGGGCCACGGCGTGCACCAGGTACTGGCGGCCGGACAGGGGGAAATGCTGTCCTCCACCCCGCTGACGTTGGCGGAAACCGCGTCGGTCTTCGGAGAGATGCTGACCTTCCGCGCGTTGCTGGACCGTGCCACCACGCAGGAGGAACGCAAGACCCTGCTGGCCGGCAAGGTCGAGGACATGATCAACACGGTCGTGCGCCAGATCGCCTTCTACGATTTCGAATGCAAGCTGCACGAGGCGCGTCGCGGCGGCGAATTGACGGTAGAGGACATAAACGCGCTGTGGATGTCCGTTCAGGCCGAAAGCCTGGGCCCGGCCTTCGACTTCATGGAAGGCTACGAATCCTTCTGGTCCTACGTGCCGCATTTCGTGCATTCGCCATTCTACGTCTACGCCTATGCCTTTGGCGACGGGCTGGTGAACGCGCTCTATGCCGTCTACCAGGACCAGCCGGACGGGTTCCAGGAAAAGTACTTCGACATGCTCAAGGCGGGCGGTTCGAAACACCACAAGGAATTGCTGGCGCCCTTCGGCCTCGATGCCTCTGACCCGGCGTTCTGGGACAAGGGCCTGTCGATGATCGCCGGGATGATCGATGAGCTGGAAGCCATGGAAGACTGAGATGGCCCCGCCCCGCCGCCCCGGATCGCCCAAGGGCCTGCGCCGGGGATGGCGCGGGCGGCTGGCGCGGTTCCAGGTCCGCGCCCGGCGGACTCTGCCGCCGGTGGTGCGCAGCGTGCTGGGCCTGCTGCTGATTCTGGGCGGGCTGTTCGGGTTCCTGCCGATCCTGGGCTTCTGGATGCTGCCGTTGGGCCTGGCGCTGGTCGCGCTGGACCTTCGCGGGCTGCGCAATTGGCGCCAGCCACCGCATCCGCCTCGCCAGGGCTGATCCGCCCGCTCTCTTCGCCGATCTCCCCCCCCCGCCCCGCTCAAGCATCCGTGACGTCGGGTTCCCCTTGGAGCTGGCGCCAGGGCGCGTCTAGGCTTCGCCGCAGGGCACAAGGGAGGGATGGCCATGAGATTTCTGCGCAACCTGTTGGTCGGGCTGATCATCGTGATCGCGATAGCTGTCGCCGGGGTTCTGATCCTGGTTCCGGCGCAACTGGAAAAGGGCCGCAATTCAGTTCTGGCCCATGACCCCTACCCCGTCTCCGACGCGGCGCGGGCGCTGCATGACACGCTGGTGGTCGGCGACTGGCACGCAGATCCGCTGCTGTGGAACCGCGACCTGACGGAGCGGTCGGATTACGGCCAGGTCGACCTGCCCCGCCTGATCGAAGGCAACGTCGCAATTCAGGTCTTCACCGCCGTGACCAAATCTCCGGCAGGCCAGAATTACGAGGAGAATTCGACGGAGGCCTTTGACAACATCACCCCGCTCGCCGTGGTTCAGATGTGGCCGCCACGCACCTGGAACAGCCTGCTGGAACGCGCGCTCTACCAGGCGGAAAAACTGCACCGTTTCGAAGCCGCGGCCCCGGAGATGCTGAAGATCGTCACCAATCGCGCCGATCTGGACGCCGTGCTGGCGGCCCGCGCCGGCGGATCCGATCAGGTGGCCGGTATTCTGGGGATCGAGGGGGCGCATCCGCTGGAGGGCGATCTGGCCAACCTGGACCGGCTGGAACAGGCCGGCTATCGGCTTGTCGCGCTGCAACACTTCTTTGACAACAAGCTGGGCGGATCCCTCCATGGACAAAGCGGCGACGGGCTGACCGAGTTCGGCCGCGCGGTGGTGGCCGAGGTCGCTGCCCGGCCGATGATCCTGGACGTGGCACATTCCAGCCCGCAGGTGGTGCGCGACGTGCTGGCGATGACGGATATTCCGCTGGTTCTGTCCCATGGCGGCCTGCACGGTCATTGTCCCGTCACCCGCAACCTGACCGATGATCTGATGCAGGAAATCGCCGCCACCGGTGGCGTGATCGGCATGGGCTACTGGGCCGAGGTCGCCTGTGACAACATCGCCCCCGAAGGCATCGCCGCCATGATCGTGGCGGCGGTGGAGACGGTGGGCGCCGATCATGTATCCTTGGGTTCGGATTTCGACGGTTCGGTGGAAACGGCCTTCGACACTTCGGAACTGGCCGCGTTGACCCATGCGCTGCTGGAGGCCGGATTGGACGATGGCACCATCGCCAAGGTCATGGGCGGCAACATGCTGCGCGTCCTGCGCGAACGGCTGCAATAGGGCCGCGGCCCAGGCGGGCCGACGATCGGGAGGGGGCGACTGCGCCCCGTCCCCTGCCGCGGGCGCAATGCACCGCCCGCACGGGGGTCGGGCGGGCGATGCGGCTCAGGCCAGGATACCGTTGGCGGTGTCCAGAACGGCGGGCAGGATTTCCGCGCGCACACGGGCCTCGTCATAGGAATGCGCGGACACGGCGACCTGCACGGCGGCCTCCGACCGGCCGCTGACGCCCTTTATCGGGGCCGAGATGCTGATTTCGTTCAGGATCATCTGGTGGGCGGTGATCATGTAGCCCTCGGCGCTGGAGCGGGCAATCCGGGCGCGAATTTCCGCGCGGTCGGTCACTGTGCGCGCGGTCATGCCATGCACCGGCCAATCCGTGACGGCCGCCTGCCATTCAGCTTCGGGCCAGGTCGACAGCATCGCCCCCCCCGAGGCCGTGGCCAGTGCCGGCAGGCGGCGCCCGACGATGGAGGCGGCGAAATGGGTGCGCTGGCTGGGCAGGCGCAGCGAGTAGATGATGTGATCTCCCGACATCTGCGACAGGTTCACCGTCTCCCCCAGGGCCTGCGACAGATCCACCAGTTTCGGCAGGGCACGGGCGATCAGCGGATCGGACCAGTAATAGGCATAGGCCAGTTCAAGCCAGGCATGGGAAGGACGGTAACGCCGCGTTGCGGGATCGCGGTCCAGCATTCCCTCCGCATGAAGCGTATGTGCCAGCCGTTGCACCGCGCTTTTTTCCAGCCCGGTCCTGGTGACCAGTTCGCTCAGCGACAGCGTGGCATGTGATTCGTCGAAAACGCGCAAAAGCTTCAGCCCCTTGGCCAGGGTGCCGACATGCAGGGCGTGCTGCTTTTGGGTTGGGCTGTGCGTCACGAAAACTTCATCCCTTTCAAGGTTCGGCAAAAGCAGGACTTGACCTCCGCCCGTTCATTTCGATTATGATGATCATATACCAATGTGATGTGTCAAATAGTGATACATCTAACAACCGAAAATCCAACACACAGGGAAAAGACATGAAACGGATTTTTCTCGGAACTGCCGGACTGGCCGCTTTGACCGTCTCCTTGGCCATGCCCGCCTTCGCGGACAAGGCATCGGACACGCTGCGCGTTGCCTTCACCAAGGAGCTGGAGAACGTCGACAGCTACTTCAACTCCTCTCGCGAGGGCGTCGTGCTGCAACGCGCGGTCTGGGACGGGCTGATCTACCGTGATCCCGAGACCAACGAATATGTCGGCAACCTGGCCACCAGCTGGGAATGGATCGACGACACCACCCTGGAATTCAAGCTGCGCGAAGGCGTGACCTTCCACAACGGCGAGGCGTTCACCGCCGATGACGTCGTGTTCACCGTGAACTACGTCGCGGACGAGCAGAACGGCGTGAAGACGCAGCGCAACGTGAACTGGATGAAATCGGCCGAGAAGATCGACGATTACACCGTGCGCATCACCCTGAAGGACAAGTTCCCGGCGGCCATCGAATTCCTGTCAGGCCCCGTGTCCATGTATCCCGATGAATATTACGCCGAGGCGGGCCCCTCCGGCATGGGTCTGAAACCCGTCGGCACCGGCCCCTACAAGGTGGTCGAAGTGGTGCCCGGCCAGCATTTCGTGCTGGAAGCGAACGAGAATTATCACGACAGCCCCAAGGGCCAGCCGTCGATCAAGAACGTGGACATCCGCACCATTCCGGATGTGAACACGCAGATGGCCGAGCTGTTCTCCGGCTCGCTCGATCTGATCTGGCAGGTGCCCTCGGACCAGGCGGAAAAGCTGGCGACGATGGATCAGTTCACCGTCTCCAACGAATCGACCATGCGCGTCGGCTACCTGCAAATGGACAGCGCCGGCCGGTCCGGCGCCGACAACCCGTTCACCAAGAAAGAGGTGCGGGAGGCCGTCAACTACGCGATCAACCGCCAGGAGCTGGTCGACGCGCTGCTGAAGGGCAAGAGCCAGGTCGTGAACACCCCCTGTTTCCCCAGCCAGTTCGGCTGCGTGCAGGACGTGACCGCCTATGAGTACAACCCCGAGAAGGCCAAGGAACTGCTGGCCGAAGCAGGCTACCCGGACGGGTTCAGCACCGAATTCTACGCCTATCGCGACCGGCAATATGCCGAGGCGATCGTCAGCTATCTGAACGCCGTGGGCATCAAGACCGATTTCAAGATGCTGCAATATTCGGCCCTGCGGGAGCTGAACATGGATGGCAAGGTGCCGCTGTCCTTCCAGACCTGGGGCAGCTACTCGATCAACGACGCCTCCGCGATGGTGTCGCAGTTCTTCAAGCACGGCTCGCTGGACAGCACCCGCGACGACGAGGTGCTGGAATGGCTGAACGTGGCCGACAGCTCCACCGACCCGGACGAGCGGATCGAGTATTACACCAAGGCGATCGAGAAGATCACCGGTGAAGCGTTCTGGGCGCCGATGTTCAGCTACAACACCAATTACGTGTTCACCCAGGAGGTCGTCTATACGCCGACCCCGGACGAAGTCCTGCGCTTCGTCGATGTCACCTGGAAGTGATCTGACACGGGCGGGGGCCCCTTGTGGGCCCCCGCCCTCCCCCCTCCCCATCCAGCCCGAAGTCCGTTCCCCTGACCGGTTGCGAACCGTTCGACGCCAGAGGAAAGCGCAATGCTCCCCTTCATCCTGAAACGCCTGGGCCTCGCTCTGCTAGTGGCCCTCACCGTCAGTTTCATCAGTTTCTCCCTACTTTTCCTGTCCGGTGATCCGGCGGCAGCCCTGGCCGGCGAGACCGCCAGTGGCGAGGATATCGAGGCGATCCGCCGGCTTTACGGGTTCGACCGGCCCATGCTGGTCCAATATGGGGAATGGCTGTTCGCCGCCCTGCGCGGTGACTTCGGTGAAAGCTATTATTTCAAGCTGCCGGTTCAGAGCCTGATCGCCGACCGCCTGCAAGTCACCATGACGCTGGGCGTTTGCGGTATCCTGTTCGCGCTGCTGACCGCCGTGCCGCTGGGCGTGATCGCGGCGATCCGGCCCAATTCCATCATCGACCGCGTGGCGCTGTTCCTGTCTGTCGCCGGTCAGGCGATGCCGTCGTTCTGGTTCGGTCTGATCCTGATCGTCGTCTTCGCGATCCAGCTGGGGTGGCTGCCGCCCTCGGGCGCGGCAACGTGGCGCCATTTCATCATGCCCACCATCGTTCTGGGCTATTACGCCATGCCCGCGATCATGCGCCTCACACGCGCCGGGATGCTGGACGTTCTGAATTCCGACTACATCCGCACCGCCCGCGCCAAGGGCGCCAGCGAAGGCCGGGTGATGTTCAAACATGCGCTGCGCAACGCCATCATCCCCGTGGTCAGCCTGGCGGCTGTTCAGATGGGGTTCATGCTGGGCGGGTCCATCGTCGTGGAATCCGTCTTTGCCCTGCATGGCGCCGGCTTCCTGGCGTGGGAAAGCATCGCGCGCAACGACCTGCCCACCGTGCAGGCGCTGATCCTTGTCTTCTCGATGTTCTACATCGTCTTCACCTTCCTTGCCGACGTTCTCAACGCCTGGCTTGACCCCCGTATGCGGAGCTCCTGAGATGACCGATACGACCGATCCTCTGTTCCGCGAAGTGCAGGGCCCGACGCCCCGCCAGATGCTGAAAGCGCGGGCGAAATCGCATATGGGCCTGCTGTTCGGCCTGTCCATCGTCGGGCTGCTGGTGCTGGTGGCAATCTTTGCGCCATTGCTCGCGCCGCATGATCCCTATGCCCAAAGCCTGATGACGCGGATGGAACCGCCCGTCTTCCTGGGCGGCACCTGGGAACACCCGCTGGGCACCGACCACCTGGGCCGCGATTACCTGTCCCGGCTGATCTACGGCGCGCGGATCTCGCTGCTGATCGGGGCCATCGCGGCGCTGATCTCGGGCGTGATCGGGACCGCCATGGGCGTGGCGGCGGGCTATTTCGGCGGCCGTGTCGACGCCGTCGTGACCTTCCTGATCAATGTGCGGCTGGCGATGCCGGTGGTGCTGGTGGCGTTGGCCGTGGTGGCGATCCTGGGCGGATCCTTGACCGTGGTGATCTGTGTGCTGGGTCTGCTGCTGTGGGACCGGTTCGCGGTGGTCATGCGGGCCTCCACCCTGCAAATCAGCCGCCGGGATTACGTGGCTGCGGCGCAGGTGATCGGGGCCTCCACCCCGCGCATCCTGCTGACCGAGATCATGCCCAACATCTTCAACAACCTGATCGTGGTGATCACGCTGGAGATGGCCCACGCCATCCTGCTGGAAGCGGCGCTGTCCTTCCTGGGGCTGGGCGTGCAACCGCCGACGCCCTCCTGGGGGCTGATGGTCTCCGAGGGCAAGAACATGATGCTGTTCGAACCCTGGCTGGTGCTGATCCCCGGCGCGGTTCTCTTTCTCCTGGTGCTGGCGATCAACCTGATGGGTGACGGCCTGCGCGATGTGACATCCCCCGAAGGACGGAGCTGATCATGGCAGACGACACCCTTCTTTCCGTACGCAACCTGACGCTGAACATCCGCACCGGCGGCGGCACCTTGCACGCCGTGCGCGGCATCGATTTCGATCTGAAGCGCGGCGAAACCCTGTCCATCGTGGGCGAAAGCGGGTCGGGCAAGTCGCTGACATCGCTGGCCGTTATGGGCCTGCTGGACAAGGCCATCGCCTGCGAAGCCGATGAAATGCGGTTCGACACGACGGACCTGCGCAGTGCACCGCGCCGGGTGATGCGCGATCTGCGTGGCAACCGGATCGCCATGATCTTTCAGGAGCCGATGACATCGCTGAACCCCGCCTACACCATCGGCGACCAGTTGATGGAAACCCTGCGCCTGCACCGCAACGTCTCCAAATCCGCCGCCCGCGCGCGCGCGGTGGAATTGCTGGAAAAGGTCGGCATCACCTCCGCCGAAAGCCGGCTGGGCCAGTATCCGCACCAATTGTCGGGCGGGTTGCGGCAGCGGGTGATGATCGCGCTGGCGCTGATGTGCGAACCCGACCTGCTGATCGCCGATGAACCGACCACCGCGCTGGATGTGACCATTCAGGCCCAGATCCTGCGCCTGCTGGTCGATCTGACCAAAGAAATGAACATGGCCATGATCCTGATCACCCATGACCTGGGCGTTGTGGCCCGCGTGGCCGACAAGGTGGCGGTGATGTACGCGGGCGAACTGGTCGAAACCGGCCCCGCGACGGAGGTCTTTGCCGCGCCCAGTCACCCCTATACCCGTGGCTTGCTGCGCTGCATTCCACAGCCCGGCAAGACGGAGCGCGGCGCCGAGCTGGGCACCATTCCGGGCATCGTCCCCTCCCTCATCGGGGAGGTCACCGGCTGCGCCTTCCGCACCCGCTGCCCCCATGCCATCCCCACCTGCCGGGAGGCGATCCCGGTGCGTGGCACCCCCACCCACGATTTCCGCTGTGTGCATCCCGACGGCGCCCTGTCCGCCGAAACCGCCGCCGAAGGAGAGCCCGCATGAGCAATGCCATCCTCACGCTCGACAAGGTTCGCAAGACCTACACCGTGAAACAGGGCCTCTTTGGCGAACGCAAGCCGCTTACGGCGGTGAACGAGGTCAGCCTGTCCCTGAACAAGGGCGAAGTTCTGGGCCTGGTGGGCGAATCCGGCTGCGGAAAATCCACCTTGGCCAAACTGCTGTTGGGCCTGGAAAAACCCACCAATGGGCAGGTTCTGGTGGAGGGCCAGTCGCTGGAAGATCTGGACCGGCGCGGGCTGGCCAGCCGGTTGCAGCCGATCTTTCAGGATCCCTATTCCTCGCTCAACCCGCGCAAGTCGATCTACGACATCATCTCCCTGCCGCTGCGCGTCCACAAGATCGGCGACAGCGCAAGCCAGCGGAAGGCGGTAAAGGACATCCTGGACGTCGTCGGCCTGCCCCAGCGGGTGATGAACACCTATCCCAGCCAGATGTCCGGCGGCCAGCGCCAGCGCGTCGCCATCGCCCGCGCGCTGGTGATGCGGCCGGAGATCGTGATCTGCGACGAACCCACCTCGGCGCTGGACGTCTCCGTCCAGTCGCAGATCCTGAACCTGCTGGGAGAGCTGCGCCGCGAATTCGGTCTGACCTACCTGTTCATCAGCCACGATCTTGCGGTTGTCGAACACCTGGCCACCCGTGTGGCCGTGATGTACCTGGGCCGCATCGTCGAGGAGGCCCCCGTGGCCGAATTGTTCGAGGCGCCCAAGCACCCCTATACCCGCGCGCTGCTGAACTCCGTGCTGACCCCCGACCCCACGATGGGCGTGCCGGAAACCTCGCTTGGCACCGCTTATCCCAACCCGATTGATCCGCCCTCCGGCTGCGCCTTCCATCCGCGCTGCCCGATGGCGCAGGCGCATTGCAAACAGGTCGCTCCGCGCCCGCTGGATACCGGGGCGGGCCGCGTGGAATGCCATCTGCACGATCCCGAAAGCCCGATGTACCAGAAGGACGCCGCCTGAGATGAGAACCGCCCTCTCCGCCAGCCAGGACACCCGCAAACATGTGATCGAAACCGCCGGCGGTGTCGTCGCCTCGCAGCATCGCCTGGCCGCCGAGGCCGGGGCCGAGGTGCTCCGCGCGGGCGGCGATGCCGTGGATGCGGCGGTGGCCTGTTCCTTTGTCGTCGGGGTGCTGGAACCCTGGATGAGCGGCCCAGCCGGCGGTGGCGCGGCGATCCACTGGCGTGCCGACAGCGGCAGTGCGACAGCGATCAACTTCGGCATGAGGTCCCCCAAAGGATTGAACGTGAACGATTATCCCCTATCCGGGGAGGGCAAGGCCGGTGATCTTTTCCCCTGGGAACGGGTGGTGGAGGATCGCAACGTCCAGGGCGCCAAGGCCATCGCCGTGCCCGGCTCGGTCGAGGGGCTGGGCCGCGCGCATGAGCGATGGGGCCGGATGCCCTGGGCCGATCTTCTGGCCCCCGCCATCGCCCATGCCAAGGAAGGGATGCTGGTCGATTGGTACGCCGCGCTGATCATCGCCTCCACCGCGCGCGAACTGGCCAGAGATGCCGATGCCGCCGCCATGTTCCTGGATGACGGACACTGGCCCAAGGGTTCCGGATGGACGGCGCTGGCCGACAACCGGCTGGACCAGTCGCGCATGGCCGACAGCCTGGACACCATCGCCCGGGGCGGCGCCCGCGCGTTCCACCAGGGGGATCTGGCCCAGGCGCTGGCTGCGGATGTGCAGGCCAAGGGCGGATCTCTGACGACCGAGGATCTGGCCGGCTACCGCTCCTGGATGGGAGCGCCGCGCCAGGTGGGGTATCGCGATGCAATGTTCCACGTCATGCCCGGCCTGACCGCCGGCCCGACCTTTGCCCGCGTGATGGAACAGTTGGAAGGCGCCGACCTCTCCACCCCCGCGCAGACCTACGCCGCCTATGCCCGCGCGCTGGACGTGGCCTATGCCGAACGGCTGGGCAGCATGGGCGACGATGGCGAGGTGCCCGAAGCCCCGGGCTGCACCACGCATTTCTCCGTCGTGGACCGGGCGGGCAACATGATCACCCATACCCAGACGCTGCTGTCGATCTTCGGCAGCCGGGTGGTCAGCCCCACCACCGGGTTCCTGATGAACAACGGCATCATGTGGTTCGACCCAGAACAGGGCAAGCCGAACTCCCTGGCGCCGAACAAGGCCTGCCTGATGAACGTCTGCCCCGTTTTGGGCGAACAGGGCGACACGCGCTTTGCCTTCGGCGCATCGGGCGGGCGCAAGATCGTGTCGGCCGTGTCGCAGCTGTCCTCCTTTGTGGTGGATGGCGGGCTGGATGTGGGCGGCGCCTTTCACGCGCCGCGCATCGACGTCTCAGGCGGACCGCAAATCATCGCCGACGACAGCCTGCCGACCGAGGTCATCGCCAGCCTGGAAACGGTCAAGCCGGTGGAAACCACCCGCCGCACCGTCCTGCCCTATGCCTTCGCCTGCCCTGCCGGGGTGATGCGCCGCGAGGGGATGAATTCCGGCTGCACCGAAATCATGTCGCCCTGGGGCGACGCCGCATTGGAAGACGAACAGGAGCCCGCATGAGCCGCGACGCCGCAATCGCCAAGGTCAGCGATTATTTCGATCAGGGAACGTTCCAGTCCGAACTGGCCGATCTGGTCGCCTTTGAAAGCACCAGCCAGGATCCTGAAGGCGCACCTGAACTGCGCCGCTATCTGGACGAGGCGATGCTGCCCCGGCTCCAGGCCCTGGGCTTCGACTGCGAGATGCTGGAAAATCCCGATCCGCGCGGTGGGCCGCTTCTGATCGGGGAACGGCGCGAAGGCGATGACCTGCCGATGATCCTGACCTATGGCCACGGCGATACCGTGCGCGGACAGGAGGGCATGTGGCGCGAGGGGCTGCACCCCTGGACCTTGGTGGAGGAAGGTGACCGCCTCTATGGCCGGGGCGCTGCGGACAACAAGGGGCAACACCTGATCAACATCGCCGCGCTGGAGGCCGTTCTGGCCGTGCGTGGGCGGCTGGGGTTCAACCTGCGGATCGTCCTGGAGATGAGCGAGGAGGTCGGCTCCTGCGGGCTGCCGGAGGTGTTCCGCAGCCACAAGGACAAGCTGACCGCCGATGTGCTGATCGCCTCCGACGGGCCGCGCCTGCAACCGGACGTGCCGACGATGTTCATGGGCTCGCGCGGCGGAACGACCTTCGACCTGACGGTCGAGACGCATGAAGGCGCGCACCATTCCGGCAATTGGGGCGGCCTGCTGGCCGACCCGGCGATGATCCTGGCCCATGCGCTGGCCTGCATCACCGACCGCCGGGGCCAGATCAAGCTGCCCGAATGGCGCCCCGACAGCCTGACCGACAAGGTCCGCGCCGCCGTGCGCGATCTGCCCGTCACCGGCGGCGAGGGCCCGGAGGTGAACCCCGATTGGGGCGAAGCGGACCTGACCCCCGCCGAACGCGTCTTTGGCTGGAACAGTTTCGCCGTGCTGGCCATGGTTTCCGGCGTGCCGGAGGCCCCGGTGAACGCGATTTCGGGCTGGGCACGGGCCACCTGCCAGCTGCGCTATGTCGTCGGCACAGATCCCGAGGACGTGATTCCCGCCCTGCGCCGCCATCTGGATGCGCACGGGTTCGAGAATGTGACCATCACCCCCCATGATCGCGGCTTCTTTGCCGCGACGCGGCTGGACCCGGACCACCCCTGGGCCGAATTCGTCGGCCAGTCGATCCGCACCACCAGCGGCGGTGATCTGCATGTGCTGCCGAACCTCGCCGGATCGCTGCCCAACGACAGCTTCACCGACATCCTGGACCTGCCGACGATCTGGGTGCCGCATTCCTACCGCGGCTGTTCGCAGCACGCACCGAATGAGCATGTGCTGAAAGGTGTCAGCCGCGATGCCCTGCGCGTCATGGCCGGCGTCTTCTGGGACATCGGCGAAACCGGCGGCCCGGCCGCCTGATTCATCGCCCCGCCCCCTGTTCCGAGGGGCGGGGCCAGGCGACGCCGTGATCAGGCGATCGCCAGCATGCCCTTTTCACGGGCCAGATCGCGCATCTTCTGTTGCAGCTTTTCAAACGCCCGGACCTCGATCTGGCGAATCCGCTCGCGGCTGACGCCGTAGGTTTCCGACAGGTCTTCCAGCGTCACGGTCTCTTCGCTCAGTCGGCGTTGGGTCAGGATATCCTTCTCCCGATCGTTCAGGACAGACATCGCCTCTGCCAGAAGTTCGCGACGCGCGGTCAATTCGTCCCGCTCCGCGTAATCCTCTGCCTGGTTGGCATCCTCGTCCTCCAGCCAGTCCTGCCATTGCATGGCGCTGTCGGCTTCCGCACCCACGGTGGCGTTCAGGGACGCATCGCCGCCGGACATCCGCCGGTTCATGGAAATGACCTCAGCCTCTGTCACGCCCAGGTCGGTCGCAATCTGCTTGACCTTGTCGGGATGCAGGTCACCGTCCTCCAGCGCGCCGATCCGGGCCTTGGCCTTGCGGAGGTTGAAGAAGAGTTTCTTCTGCGCCGAAGTCGTGCCAAGTTTCACAAGGCTCCAGGAACGCAGAATATATTCCTGGATGGAGGCGCGAATCCACCACATGGCATAGGTCGCAAGCCGAAAGCCCTTCTCAGGATCGAAGCGTTTGACCGCCTGCATCAGCCCGACATTGGCTTCCGAGACGACCTCCGCCTGGGGCAGGCCATAGCCGCGGTAGCCCATGGCGATTTTTGCCGCCAGCCGCAGGTGCGACGTCACCAATTGGTGCGCGGCCTCGGTGTCCTGGTCTTCGACCCAGCGTTTGGCGAGCATGTATTCCTGCTCCGGCTCCAGCATTGGGAACCTGCGAATCTCCTGAAGGTAGCGGTTAAGCCCGCCTTCCGGGGTTGGTGCCGGAAGATTTGCATAATTGCTCACGACCCTGTCCTTCCTTGTTCGGAGGCCGATGTAAACGGCCTTAACATCCATCTAGTCAGCTGAACCTTTCCGTTCAACTCTCTTGCCTGAGATTATTTAACGTTCGCCTAACGGATTCCGTCGCCCACCGTCCGCGTGTTTCGGCAAATTCACGCCATCTTGTGCGGGAGCCCACAATGTTACACTCCGGCGTCCGGGTCTTCCGGTATTTTCGCAGGACCAATGTGCGCCCTTGGCGAAATCCGCACAAAGGCCGACCGGCCTGTAGCGCTGGACGCGCGGCTCTATCCGCGCAGGCGGGTCAGAAGATCGGCGAAATCGTCCGGCAATTCCGCCTCGAACCGCATCTCGGCGCCGGTGACGGGATGATCGAACCCCAGCACGGCGGCATGTAGGGCCTGCCGCCGGAACCCGGTCAGCGCCGCCGCCACGACCGGGCCCAACGCATTGGCAGAGGCCCGCCTGCGCCCGCCATATACCGGATCGCCGACCAGCCCGTGCCCGGCATAGGCCATGTGCACGCGAATCTGATGCGTCCGCCCGGTTTCCAGCCGACATTCCAACAGCGCCGCTGCCGCAGGCTGGCCGAACCGCTCCAGAACCTTCGCCCGCGTGACCGCATGGCGGCCCCCGTCAAAGGTCACCGCCTGCTTCTGCCGATCGCCGCGATGGCGGTCCAGCTGTGTGGCCATCCGCAGGATCGCGCCGCTTTCCCAACCGACGCCGCGTAGGCCGCGCAACCTGGGATCCGACGGATCCGGCACCCCGTGACACAGGGCAAGGTAGGCCCGTTCCGCCGTGTGGGCGGCGAATTGCGCCGCCAGGCCGTGATGCGCCCGGTCCGATTTCGCCACCACCAGAAGGCCCGAGGTCTCCTTGTCGATCCGGTGCACGATCCCCGGGCGGCGTTTGCCACCGATCCCGGACAACGTGTCCCCGCAATGGGACAGCAGCGCGTTGACCAAGGTGCCATTCGGGGCGCCTGGCGCCGGGTGCACCACCATGCCGGCCGGTTTCAGAACGACCACCAGATCCGCATCCTCGTACCGGATGTCGAGGGGAATCGCCTCCGCCGCTGTTGGGATATCGACGATCCGGGGGACATGGATCACGATATCCTCCCCCGCCGTCACCCGCGTTTTCGCATCGGTCAATGCTATTCCGCCGCGGCGGACGGCTCCCTCTGCAATCAGCCGCGCCAACCGGGTCCGCGACAGCGCCGCCGCCACTGGCACATCGCGGGCAAGCGCCTTATCAAGACGGGCAGGCGGATCGTCAGCGATCCGGACGATGATATGATCTGCCTCGGGAGCGGTGACCATGGCCGAGAATCCTCGTAACGACATGCCGGAGGCGGACCCGGTGGAAGAACCCGCCAACCTGCGCTTGCTGCGTCAGCTCGTGACCGTGCTGACCGCTGTGATGATTGCGGGGTTTCTAGTCCTCCTTGTCGTGGTTGTCATCCGCTTTACCGCCGTGCCGGAGGCCGGGATTCCCGATACGATCACCTTGCCTGAGGGTATGATACCGGCCGCCTTCACACGGGGGACCGACTGGTTCGCCGTGGTCACGGCGGACGATCGCATCCTGATCTACTCCGCCGAAACTGGCGCGCTGCGGCAGGACATTCAGATCGTGACGGACAGGTAGCGGATTGCCACGGCCAAACGGCGGCCGAAACTCGCACATACCAAAATAAATGAGAAGCAGGGAAGCTATGGTACCGCCTCCCCGGTTTGAACGGGGGACCTCTGGATCCACAATCCAGCGCTCTAACCAACTGAGCTAAGGCGGCACGTGGAGGGCCGAATACCCCCCTCCCGCGCTGAATGCAAGAGGGTCGGCACGCCATCTTTACACGGGAATCGAATTTCCCGGGCGGCATGCGTCCAGAGGGCACAGGGCCATCCCGCATCTGGACAGCCGCCCAAACACGCGGCGTGTATGAATGGCGCAACCTGGTGACAGACTTGCAAATCATGGCCGTCGGGAGTAGCGACTGGCGAAATTCGGAGGCATGCACATGGGCATCGACACAGAACGCGACATCGAAGCGAATCTTCAGATCGGACCGACCGATACGGGGATGGTTCGACTTTTCATCGAAGCCAACGGAATGGAAATCCCGATGGATTTCGAACCCGGTGAGGCGATCGAGATTGCCGAAGAGATTCGCGCAGCCGCCATGGCGGCCGAAAAGGTTGGCAAGAAGAGCAAGCGTCGCTGAACTACAGCGCGGCGCCCGTTTTCCCCGCACTATAATCGGGGATCGCGCAAACCTTGCAGCCGGCGCGCCGCGTCGCGCGCCAGTTTCGTGGTCAGCGCCTTGCGCCGGGCCCCGGCCAGCCGCGTCTCCGGCCCCATGCGCAGGATTTCCCCACCATGGGAATCGGCCAGGATCAGGCCACTCTCCTCCGGAAGAAGGTCGACCGGGAAATCGGCGTCCACGGCCCAGAAGAAGCGGTCGCCCCATTCCAGATAACTTTGCCATTTCGCGTCGGAGGTGAAATCCGCCCGCGATGATTTGCATTCGACGATCCACAATTCCCCCTTCGGGCCAATCGCCATCACATCCAGCCGCTTCCCCCTTTTTGGCACGAACTCCTCCACACAGGCGAAACCGTGACTGGCCAGCAGGCGGCAAACACCGCGGGCCAGAATCTGCCCCGGTTGCGGCGGCACCGGGGTGGGGGTGAATGTCGTCAATACCATCCGCAAACAATGAACATTTCGTGAACAAATGCAAGGCGACAGGGCTGTTTGCATGACTTTTGGCACCTACATGCCTATCTTCTCGGGCAGGCCCGTCGCCGATCCTCGCGCGACAGGTATGTCGGGAGAAAGCAATTGGGTGGCACGGATTCGGGTCAGGATGCCCGTCAGGCAGGCGATCGCGGCACGCGCATGGCGCGGGAGCTGGAGGGACACCTGGGGGTCCTGGATAGCTTCACCGGCGCGGCCCTGGGCATTTTGTCCGTAGCATCAGGCATTTACACTTACCTTGGCGTGTCCTCCCTGTTGGATGGCGACGGCGCCATGACGGCTTTTGCCGCAATCGCCTATTCGGTCGCCGTCTCGGTCGGGATCTTCGTCTTCTGGTCCTACATGATGCGCCTGTTCCCGGCGATGCGCACGGCGCGGGCGCGCAGCGGGTTGCTGGGGGCCATGGGCTTGGGATCATTGGCAATTGTGGCGATGTCCTCGTGGTTGAATGCCGCCGCCCTGGCAGGGGCCGCCGCGGTGGAGCAACACCTGGCCGCGACGGTTCAGGAATACCAGGTCTCACTGGAGCGTGCGCATGAAGTTTCCCTTCGGGCGCAAGGGCTTGAGCGAGACGTCGCCCGCGCCCGGCAATCGTTCGAAGATCTGTCCGAACAGGAGGCGACAGGCAATCTGTCAGGCCTTGCGGGGCGCGGGGCGGTGTTTCGTGTCCTGCGCCAGAAGTCGGAGGAATTGCAAGGCCTTGAGCGCCAGATCTCAAGTCAGGAACCGCTTGTGGCCAGCGCTTTCGCCGAAGGCAACGCCTTGTTGTCGCGGATGCGGGCCCTGACGGTGGAACCGGGCCCGGTGGAGACCCGGTCGGTGGAATTTTCCGAACAGGCCGTACGGCTGGCGGGAATCATCACCCGCTTGCGACAATTGTCGGTAGCGCCCTTGGTGCAACGGGCGGCGCAGGACCTTGCGGCCTCGGTCGTGCTGCCGGAACTGGACGGCAGCAGCGCGGCCAGCCGGGATGCCCAGGGCGCGACGATCACCTCCGTGCTCGAGGTTCTGGGCCAGCGCGCGCGAACCTTGCAGGCGGCGGCGGAAGAGGTCATAGCCCTGCCCCCGCCGGTGGAGACGACATATACCCCGATTTCCGCCGCCGATGCCGTGATCCTATACGCGCGAAACTTCATTCCGTCCTGGGCCGGGGCCATCGCCATCGACCTGCTACCCGGTGTGCTGGTCCTGATCCTCGCCATCACGCAGAGCGCCATCCGCTCCGGCAAGGAAGGCAAGGCGATGGAGGACGTGATGACCATCGCGGAGCTGCGCGCCGCCCTGAAGGCCGCGCGGGATATCGACATGGCTCTGATCCAGCCGGGCGCTGCCCAGACTGCGAGACCGCCCGCCGGGACAAAGGCCTCTCCTCAGACCCAACGCCCGGACCAGGACACGCCCCCCTCCGCCCATCCGAAAGAGGCGCTAGAATGAGTGCAGAGACCGGCGACCGATCTGACGGACGAGCGATCCGGCGGGCGATGGCAGCGGTCCTGGTATTCCAGCTTGGCCTGGCGCTGTTCCTTTTTCTGGGCGATCTGGGCCGTGACTTCGCCCTGCCCCGCCTGGGCGGTCCCACCGCACCGCGCATGGACCAGCCAGTCAATCCCGGCGACCAGACCCGACGCTATTCTCCTACGGAGGTCACGCGCCCTGCAAGCCCAGGCGTGCAGACCAATGGTCCTCTGCCAGAGCGGCTGATGCTGGAACAGGAGGGCGGCGGCACCTATCGCCTGACTGGCAGCATCGCGGGCGGTGATGCGGAGCGTATACTCGCCCAGCTCGACACCGTGGAGCCGGCCCCGGAGACCTTCATCCTGAATTCGCCCGGCGGATCGGTCCAGGACGCCTTGGCCCTGGGCCGGGCACTGCGCAAGCGGGGGGTCACCACCCGTATGGAGGAGGCGGACATCTGCCTGTCCGCCTGCCCCTATCTTCTGGCTGCGGGCACCACGCGCAGCGCCGCGTCCGGCGCGCGGATCGGTGTGCATCAGCATTATTTCGGGGAAAACACGTTTCTCCCCGCCTTCACGGCCGTATCCGACATCCAGCGCGGACAGGGCGAAGTCATGCGCTACCTGTCAGACATGGGAGTGGACCCGATGATGATGAGCCACGCGCTGGTCACGCCGCCGGATGAAATCTACCTCCTCCTGCCCGAGGAGCTGACACGTTACAATCTTCTGACCATCGCGCCCGAAGAATGAAGATTTCGTCAACTTCAGCGACAAAGGCGCATTTTCACCACCGCCCGGCGCCTGGCATGCCGCGCCCCCTTGCGAAGCCCCCAGCGAGGGCCTAGATCTTCGGACAGGCGGGTGCTGCCCTTCCCGTGCTCGGTTACATTCCGGTGGCCTTAAGCAAATCCGAGGGAGCTGGCTCTGTCCGGGCCCTGGTCCGGTTACCTGGCGCCCACCTGTATGAACAGGTCCTCGGGAATGCGTTAACCAAACGGTCGCGTGCGGGCCCGCCTACCCTGCCCAACACCAGCATACGAAAACGCGCGCCACAGCGGGCGCGCGTTGCTAAAATCAGTCGATTTGTCAAAAGCTTGGCTATTGGCCCATATTCCCGAACCGCGCGGCGACACCGGTCAAGGCGCCCGGGCCGAAGCTTCAGAACGCCTCTGGCCGGGCCTCCCGCGCCATGTGATCCAGCACGGCATTGACGAATTTCGCCTCTTTCCCCTGCGGGAAGAAGGCAAAGGCCACGTCGACATATTCGACGATCACCACCTTGGGCGGCGCATCCCCTTCCAGAAGCTCCGCGCCGGCGGCACGGAACAGGGCGCGCAGGGTCGGATCGATGCGCGCGATCGGCCACTTGGCGACCAGCGCACGGTCGGTCATCTGGTCGATCCTGGCCTGCCAGTTGACCGCGTCTTCCACGACAGAGCGGAACAGGGTCAGGTCGCCCTCCTCCATCTCGCCTTCCTCGTAGATGGCGCCCAGGCGATGGTCCTCGAACTCCACCATCACACGTTGCGCGGTCTGGCCCGAGGCCTCCATCTGGAACAACGCCTGCACGGCATACAACCGCGAGGCAGAGCGCATCCGCCGCTTGCGATTGCCCGACAGGGGCAGCGCGGCCTTGGGTTCGGGCAGGTCGGAATTGGTATCGTCTGTCATGGGGCCCTCTCAGGCGGTGGGGGTGTCGTCGGAATGTCCTGCCAGCCGAAACTCCCCTTCGGAGGGGCGAAAGCCCACACCTTTCCGCTGGGCGCCCCATTTGCGCGAAAGCGCGAGAAGATGCAAGGCCGCAGCTGCGGCACCGCCGCCCTTGTTCTGTTCCGCCACCCGCGCGCGGGCCAGCGCCTGGTCACGGGTCTCCACGGTCAGAATGCCGTTGCCGATGGCCAGCCCCTGCAAGCCCAACAGCGTCAGCGCGCGGGAGCTGTCGTTGCACACCGTCTCGTAGTGGGTCGTCTCACCGCGGATCACGCAACCCAGGGCGACGAAGGCGTCAAAACTGGACATCCGTTCAGCCATGCCGATGGCGGTGGGGATTTCCAGCGCACCGGGGACCTCGATCAGGTCATGGCTGGCGCCCCAGGCCTCGGCTTCGGCGCGGGCGCCGGCGATCAGCTGGTCGGCAATGTCGCGATAATAGGGCGCGACCACGATCAACAGCTTGGCAGGGCGGTCCAGAGTGCCGCGCGGCAGGGTGTAATGCTGTTCGTTGGCGGCCATTACGCGTCCTCGATCCTGCGGGTTCCGGTGATTTCCAGGCCATAGGCGTCCAGCCCGACGATGCTGGGCTTCGGCGAATTGGTCAGCAACTCCAACCGTGACAGGCCCAGCGAGGACAGGATCTGCGCGCCCAGCCCGTATTGCCGCAGCACCTGCGGAGAGACCTCGTCGCCCACGGCGATCTTCATGTGGGTGTCGCGCAGCAGAACCAGCACGCCCCGCCCCTCGGCGGCGATCAGGCGCATGGCCCTGCGAAATTCGTCGGATTTACCCAAGGGGCCGGTGCCGATCACGTCCTGCAAGGGATCCAGCGCGTGCATCCGGGTCAGTACGGGCGCATCGCCGGTGATGTCGCCCTTGACCAGCACGATATGTTCGCTGCCCTGGGTCTCGTCCGCATAGATCCGCATATCCCAATCGCCACCGAATTCCGAGGTAATGGTTTCGGACGCGCGCTGGCGGACCAGGTTGTCGTGACGCCGACGATAGGCGATCAGGTCGGAGATCGTGCCGATCTTCAGCCCGTGTTTCTGGGCAAAGGCCACCAGTTCGGGCAGACGCGACATGGTGCCGTCATCGCTCATGATCTCGCAGATCACCCCCGAGGGGTTCAGCCCGGCCAGGCGCGCCACGTCCACGGCCGCCTCCGTATGACCGGCGCGGACCAGAACGCCGCCGTCGCGGGCGCGCAGCGGAAAGACATGGCCTGGCGTGGCGATATCCTGCGCGCCCTTGGCTGCGTTGATCGCGGTGGCCACGGTCAGGGCACGGTCATGGGCGGAAATCCCGGTGGAGACGCCATCGCGCGCCTCGATGGAGACGGTGAACGCGGTCTCGTGGCGCGACGAATTCTGCGACGCCATCAGCGGCAGGCCCAGCTCGTCCACGCGTCTGCCCGTCAACGACAGGCAGATCAGGCCCCGGCCGTGGGTCGCCATGAAATTGATCGCATCGGGTGTGGCCATCTGGGCGGGGATCACCAGGTCGCCCTCGTTCTCGCGGTCCTCGTGATCGACCAGAATGAACATGCGCCCGTTGCGGGCGTCTTCGATGATCTCCTCCACCGGGGAGATGGCATCGGACCATCCCTCCTCGACGGGGCCGGGTTGTTCGTAGATCACGTTGTCGGACATGCCATTCCCTCCTGACGCGGTGCGCCGCAGATAGCGCAGGTGGTGGCGAAAGGCCAGCCGCGCGATGCACCGGGGCTGCGCGACTGCGCACAATCGCCACGCGCGCCCGCGGCGTCTTCGCGCCGTCCCGGCCTCCTTCGGGCGACAAATACCGCCGCCGGAGGCCCGCCCGTCAGGGCGGATCTGTCGGCCCGCCGGCACGCCCGCGCACCGCCCGGATCAGCGGACCACCGGACCGGCGGACCGGGCCGAACTCAGCCGGGCATTTCTTGCAGCCGCGCGACGTAGCGGGCCATGGTGTCGATCTCCAGGTTGACGCCATCGCCGACCGCCACATTGCCCCATGTTGTCACGGCCTTGGTATGCGGGATCATGTTGATGCCGAAGGTCGGGCCCTCGACCTCGTTCACGGTAAAGGACGTGCCGTTCAGCGCCACGGACCCCTTGGGCGCGATGAACCGGGCCAGCGCGTCAGGCGCGCGGAAGGTGACACGGGTGCTGTCGCCCTCCGTCGTCAGGCTCAGCACCTCGGCCACGCCGTCCACATGGCCCGAGACGATATGCCCGCCCAGCTCGTCCCCGACCTTCAGCGCGCGTTCCAGGTTCAGCCGTCGGCCTTCCGGCCAGCCGTCGGCGGCAATGTTGGTCTTTGACACCGTCTCGGCGCTGACCTCCACGTCGAACCAGTCGGCGCCGGTTTCGATCACCGTCAGGCAAACCCCGTCACAGGCGATGGAGGCGCCAAGCGCTATGCCCGCCGTCTGGTATGCGGTGGCGATCCGGGCGCGCAGATCGCCGCGCCGCTCGGTCGCACGCACGGTGCCGATATCGGTGATGATGCCTGTGAACATGCGCGTTTCTCCGCTTTTGGGCTGACAGGAGGTCGCGATCTGCGTAGCCTCGCCGACGGGGAAAAGGCAAGCCCCCGCCATATTTCCGCCCCTCCCGCAGGCTAGACCATCGTCACGATTGGCAGGACCGGATCGAAACCAGATGACAGCGCAACCCCAGGACCGACAGGTGTTTCTGTTCCTACAGGGCCCGCATGGGCCGTTCTTTGCCCGGCTGGGACGCATGCTGCGGCTGGCCGGGGCCGAGGTCTGGCGCGCGGGGTTCAACGCCGGCGACGCCGCTTTCTGGCCCGGGGCCGACAGCTATATCCCCCATACCGGCGCGGTGGCCGACTGGCCCGACCATTTCGACCGCATCGTGGCCGAACGCGGCGTGACCGACCTGGTGCTGTACGGCGACACGCGCACCATCCACACATGCGCCATCGCCCGCGCCCGTCAGGCCGGGCTGCGGGTCCATGTCTTCGAGGAAGGTTACATCCGGCCCTATTGGGTGACCTACGAACGGGACGGTTCGAACGGTCATTCCCGGCTGATGCGCATGGGCCTGCCGGAAATGCGGCGGGCGTTGGAAAACTGCGATCTGGACACGCCGTTGCCACCGGCGAAATGGGGCGATATGCGCCACCATATCTTCTACGGCGCCGCCTATCACGGGCTGGTCCTGCTGGCCAACCGGCGCTATCGCGGATTCCGGCCGCATCGCAGCCTGAGCGTGACCCAGGAATTCCGCTTGTATCTCAAACGCTTGCTGCTGATGCCCTTCACCGCGCTGGAGCGGATCGCCGCGTCTTCCCGCATCCGGCGGGGCGGCTTTCCCTATCATGTCGCGCTGCTGCAACTGGAACATGACGCGTCCTTTCAGACCCATTCTCCCTTTGCCTCCATGGCCGAGTTCATCGAGGAGGTGATGCGCGGTTTTGCCGAAGGCGCGCCGCGCCACCATCACCTGGTGATCAAGGCCCATCCGCTGGAGGACGGCCGCGCCCCCATCCGCGCCACCATCCGCCGGCTGCGCGCCGAGCTGGACCTGCACGGCCGGGTCCACTACGTGCGCGGCGGCAAGCTGGCGCAGTTGCTGGCCGATGCCCGTAGCGCGGTGACAGTGAATTCCACCGCCGCCCAGCAGGTGCTGTTCCGCGGGATTCCGCTGAAGGTCTTCGGCGATGCGGTCTTTGCCAAACCGGAATTCGTCTCCTCCCAGCCGCTGGCGGATTTCTTCGCCGGCGCCGCCCGTCCGGACGCGACCGCCTATCGCGATTACCGGCGTTTCCTGCTGGAGACCTCGCAGGTGGCGGGCGGGTTCTACTCGGCCCGGGCGCGGCGGCAGTTGCTGCGGCTGGTGGTCGACATGATGCTGGATCCTGCCGATCCCTATGACGCGCTGAAGTCCGGGACCGCGGCGCCGCGGCAACAGTTGCGCGTCGTGAACTAGGCCCCGCAGGATCATCAGACTGGCCTTTGCGCCGCGATTCCCGTAACATGTGCGGAAAACAGGCAGCAAAAAATACAAGGTCGAGGAGACCGGGCAGTGAAATCCAATGCAACCCGATGGGCGAGATCCGTCGCGATCGTGGCGGCCGTATCGCTGGCGTCGTCCTGTTCCGTGCTCCCCCGCACGGGCCCGAACAAGCGCGAAATCTACGCCGGCTCCGTGCAGCAGGAAGGGGACGCCTTCATCGTCGCGGTCAATGACCGCGTCACCCGTGCGACCGCGGTGATCCCGGCCCTGGGCTTTTCCGACGCGTTCCGAAATGCCGCGCAACTCGGCTCTGACACGATCCGGCCGGGCGACGTGCTCTCGTTGACGATCTGGGAAAACGTCGATGACGGGCTGTTGGCGGGCGAGGCGCAGAATTCCACCGTGCTGGAAGCCGTGCAGGTCGATGGTGCGGGCTTCATCTTCGTGCCCTATGCCGGGCGCATCCGCGCTGCCGGCAACACCCCCGAGGCGATCCGCCGGATCATCACCGACAAGCTGGAAGAGCAGACCCCCGATCCCCAGGTCGAGGTCCGGCGCGAGGCCGGCGACGGGGCCACCGTGACACTGGTCGGCGCCCTGGGCGGCCAGGGCGTCTACCCGATCGAACGGCCGACCCGCACATTGTCGGCGATGATTGCCAATGCCGGCGGGCTGGCGATCGAGCCGGAGCTGGCACAGATCACCGTGATCCGGGGAGACATGCGCTCGACCATCTGGTTTCAGGACATGTTCGACGATGCCCGCTATGACATCGCCCTGCGCAACGGCGACCGCATCCTGATCGAGGAAGACACCCGTGCCTTCACCGCTCTGGGGGCCACCGGGTCGCAGGCACGGATAGATTTCGAATCGCAGACGCTGTCGGGGATCGAGGCCATCGCCCAGGCCGGCGGCCTGACCGCCACCGCCGCCGACCCCACCGGGGTCTTCGTCTTTCGCAACGAGGCCGCCGAAATCGCAGGCCAGGTACTGGGCCGCGACGACCTGATCGGTGCGCAAAGGATGGTCTACGTGCTGGACCTGACCCAGCCCAACGGCATGTTCATGGCCCGTGACTTCATGATCCGGGACGGCGATCTGCTCTATGTGACAGAGGCACCGTTCACCCAGTGGAACAAGACGATCTCGGCCCTGACCGGGACATTGGGATCGGTCGGCACCGTCAGCAACGCCGCCAGCGGGTTCTAGGCCGCCGCGCCGTGGCCCCGCGCCTCGCATGTCCTCGCCCCTGACCCCGCACCCGGCCTCGACGCCAGCCTCGGCCCTGTCCGCAACACCGGGCGGGGCCGACACACCGCGCCAGCCGCTACATGTCTTCTCCGCCGGGTTCGTGCGGCAGCGCCGGCTGCGGCGGATCCTGTCGCTGGCAGGCTACGACCTGCGGCTGGGTTGGCCCGGCGCCGATGGCACGATCGCCGTCTGGGGTCATTCCCCCTATGCCGCGCGCGGCGAATCCGTTGCCGCCCGTACCGGCGCTGCGCTGCTGCGGGTCGAGGATGCGCCACTCCGCTCCCTGTTTCCGGGACGTGGCGGAGAGGCGCCACTGGGCCTGATCGTCGATCCGGTGATGCCCTTCGACGCGCGCCAGCCCTCGGGGCTGGAGCGGCTGTTGGCCGATCACCCGCTGGACGACACCGCCCTACTGGACCGCGCGCGCGCTGTCATGGCCCGCCTGCGGGAGGGGCACCTGTCGAAGTATTCCGCCACCCGCCCCGACCTGACGCCGCCCGAACCCGGCTACGTGCTGGTGATCGATCAGACCCGGGGCGATGCCTCCATCACCCTGGGCGGCGGGGACGAGAACAGCTTTCGCGAAATGCTCTATTGGGCGCAGGAGGATCACCCCGCCGCGCGCATCGTGATCAAGACCCATCCCGAAACAGCGCAGGGCCACCGCCAGGGCCATTTCGACAGCGGCGATGCTCAGGGCCGCATCAGCCTGTTCACCCGTCCGATCAGCCCCTGGGTGCTGATGGAAAATGCCGTCGCCGTCTATACCGTTACCTCGCAGATGGGGGCCGAGGCGATCATCGCCGGGCACCGCCCCGTCACCTTTGGCCAGCCGTGGTATGCGGGCTGGGGCCTGACCGACGATCGCCATCCGCTGGCCCTGGGCGCCCCGCGCCGAGGCCGCCGCCTGACCCCGGCGCAGATGGTCGCGGCGGCGCTGATCCTGCACCCGCTGTGGTACGACGCCTATCGCGACAGGCTTTGCCAGGTAGAGGACGTCCTGGCGACGCTGGAGGCCCGCAGCCGTGCCTGGCGTGAGGACCGCGACGGCTGGACCGGGCACGGGATGCGGCTGTGGAAACGGCCCGCCTTGCAGGGATTTTTTGGCGGCCACCGGCGGATGACCTTCGCGAACGCCCCCCCACCCGCCCCGGAAGCGTCCGGGGCGGGGCGGCGCCACATGGCCTGGGCCGCACGCACCGACCAGGATGCGGATGTCGTGCGGGTGGAGGACGGCTTCCTGCGCTCGCGCGGGCTGGGCGCGGCGCTGGTGCCGCCACTGTCGCTGGTGCTGGACGACCTTGGCATCTACTACGACCCGTCGCGCGAAAGCCGGCTGGAACGGCTGATCGCCGAACGCTGGAAACTGCGCTCTGACCAGGAGTTGCGGGCCGAAGCTCTGGTGGATTTCCTGACACGGTCGGGACTGTCGAAATACAACACCGGCCAGCCGCGCGCATTGGACGACCTGCCCCCCGGTCCCCGGATCCTGGTCCCCGGCCAGGTCGAGGATGATGCCTCCATCCGGCTGGGCGCGGGGCAGGTACGGGACAACCTGTCGCTGCTGCGCGCCACGCGGGAGGCCCGGCCGGACGCGGTGATCCTCTACAAGCCCCACCCCGATGTCGAAGCCGGGCTGCGCCCCGGCCAGGTCCCGGCCTGGGCGCTTGACCAACTGGCCGATCGCGTACTGACGGATGCCGATCCCGCCAGCCTGCTGCCGCAGGTCACCGAGGTCTGGACCATGACGTCGCTTCTGGGCTTCGAGGCACTGCTGCGCGGCCTGCCAGTCACAGTGCTGGGCCAACCCTTCTATGCCGGCTGGGGGCTGACGCGCGACCTGGGCGCGCCCCTGCCCCGCCGGGTGGCCCGGCCCGGTCTGGCCGGGTTGGTCCACGCGACGCTGATCGACTACCCACGCTACCGCGACCCGGTCACCGGCCTGCCCTGCCCGGTGGAGGTGGCCGCCGAACGGCTGGTCAGTGGCGCGGGCCTGCGCCGGGCCCCGGCGTTGCGGATGTTGTCACGGGTGCAGGGACTTCTGGCCAGCCGCGCGTCGCTCTGGCGATAGCCGGGATCAGCCCGGAGCGCGGTCCCACAGCGTGATCACATCGCCCCCGCAGGGCCGCGTATCGCGCAGGGTGAACCGGGGCGCCTCCGCCAGGCGATCAAGGCCCATCGCGCCTAGGGCAGGCTGCCCTTCCGCCCCCAGGGCCAGGCCCGCGCCCATCACCACCAGCCGATCCACCAGATCCGCCCCCAGCAAGCTGGCCGCCAGCGCGCCGCCGCCTTCGCAGAACACACGCGTCAGACCGGCCGCACCCAGGGCAGTCAGCATTGGCGCAGGATCAACCTGGCGCCCCCGCCCCTCCACCGCGATCAACCGCGCGCCCAGCCCTTGCCACGCCTCGATCAACTGCGGATCGGCGTCGCGGCCATGGCAGATCCAGACTGTTCCGTCCGCGGCCGTCCGCGCCAATTGCCCCATCAACGGCAGATCCAGCCGCCGCGACACGACCAGCCGCACCGGCTGATGGCTGATCCCCAGATCGCGCACCGTCAGCGCCGGATCATCGGCCCGCGCCGTGCCCGCCCCCACCATCACCGCGTCATGCCGCGCCCGCATCGCGTGCACCTGACGCCGCGCCTCGGGCCCGGTGATCCACTGACTTTCACCGGTGGCCGTGGCGATGCGCCCGTCCAGTGACAGCGCCAGCTTCAGCGTAACCAGGGGACGCCCGTGTTCGCGATTGATCAGGAACCCGGCGTGATCCTCCATCGCCTCCGCCACGCGCAGGCCGGTCGTCACCTCGACCCCCGCAGCCCGCAACATGGCAAAGCCCGCGCCGCCGACGCGGGTGTCGATATCCTCGATCGGGGCGACAACGCGCGCGATGCCCGCCGCGATCAGGGCCTCCGCACAGGGCGGTGTCTTGCCATGATGCGCGCAGGGTTCAAGGGAAACATAGGCCGTGCCCCCGCGCGCGGCCGCGCCGGCCTGGGCCAGGGCCATGACTTCTGCATGGGGGCGGCCGCCCGGCTGGGTCCAGCCGCGCCCGACGATGCGGCCCGCACGTGTGATCACGCAGCCCACCGCCGGGTTGGGTGCCGTCCGTCCCAGCCCGCGCCGTCCCAGCGACAGCGCCAATCCCAGGAACCTGTCGTCGTCCTGCGCGGTCATCGCGGGATCACCCGTCCGGCTTGGCCGTCGGGCGCAGCTCACTGACGAACTTGTCAAAATCATCAGCCGCCTGGAAATTCTTGTAGACCGAAGCAAAGCGGACAAAGGCCACCGTGTCGATCCGCGCCAGGCTTTCCATCACGATCTCGCCGATGGTCTTGGAAGGGATATCCGTCTCCCCCATGCTTTCCAGGCGCCGCACGATGCCGGAAATCATCTGGTCGATCCGCTCCGGCTCCACCGGGCGTTTCTGCATGGAAATCCGGATGGAGCGTTCCAGCTTGTCCCGGTCGAAATCCTCGCGCCGGCCACTGGACTTGATCACCACCAGGTCGCGCAGCTGCACCCGCTCATAGGTGGTGAACCGGCCCCCGCAGGCCGGACAGAACCGCCGCCGCCGGATCGCAACATGGTCCTCCGCAGGTCTGGAATCCTTGACCTGCGTGTCGATATTTCCGCAAAACGGGCACCGCATTCGCCACGTCCCCTTGTCTGCCACCGTATGCCGTGGGGTTTCCCCACTTGTCCACAGCGACTATAGGGCGTCTACAGAACTTTGGGTAGGCCCCAATTTAGCCGCCTAGATGTGCTGAAACTTGGCGTCGATGCGGGGCAGCGCGGTGTTCGACAAGGTAAATGCCCTGCCAGGTGCCCAATTCCATCCGCCCGGCCCGCACCGGGATCGACAGGCTGACCGGCAGCAGCGCCGCCTTGATATGGGCCGGCATATCGTCGGGCCCCTCATGGACATGGGTCAGGTAGGACATGGCGGGATTGTCGGCGGGCGGCACCAGGCGATGCAGAAATTCCGTCAGGTCGCGGCGGACCTCCGGATCTGCGTTTTCCTGCACCAGCAGCGAGGCCGAGCTGTGGCGGATGAACAATGTCAGCAGCCCGTCGCCCTGCCCCGCCAGCCAGGTCATGACCTGGCCGGTGAACTCGTAAAGGCCGGGACCATGGGTCGCGATGTCGAAACGGGTCAGCGCCATGGCGAGAGGGTGCCAGATCCGGTGGGATCTGACCAGAAGCGGCAGAAGTTTCAGGGGGGTACGATTTCGGGACGCAGCCGGATCAGCCGCGGCCGTCTGCCAGCACGCATGCCGTTGCCGGTGCCAACGCCGAGGGATCGCGAAGATCCGTCGCCGTCTGACCGGGGAACGGCGCGCCAAGGGCCTGGGCAAGGGTGGCCCGGCAATCTGCGATTTCGGCCGCGATTTCATCGTTATGCACTATCATCGGCTGCGCCAGGGAAAGAGTGTCAGGCCGCAGCGCCTCCGGCTCCGCCTCAGATCCGACAGAAGCAAGGACGGGGTTCGCGATCAGAAGGGCGGCAAGGGATAGGGCAAAGGGGCGCATGGCTGGAAGTCTCCGTGACTGTGCATCTCTCAACGCGCGAAACCGCATTCGGTTGCATCGCGGATATGGGGGCCATCCCGATCGGCGGCAAGACACCGATGTCACATAGCTGTCATGCAAAAAAGCTCGCCCTTGCGTATCAAGAGGATATTGATATCAATTGATATGGGATGATATAGAGGAGAGCTACCATGAAGAATATTTCAATCTCTGAAGCCGCTTTCGATTATTTGAGCTCGATGGCGATTCCGCTGATAGACACACCTGCAACGGCTCTGGACAAACTGATCGCCGAGCATCGTGAACTTCGCAGGGAAAATGCGAAGAAAACCAGCCGAACAACGGTGATCTCTTGCTCTTCCGACCATCTGCCAAATGTTACCCATACTTCGATCCGCAGGGCCTCGATCGGCGGAAACGCCGCCCCGAAGTATTGGAACGAGCTGTTAAGCGACCTGCTAGAAAAAGCGTTACATGCCCCTCGGGATTTGAGCTGGCTTCGGCAGCATTTACCACTGAGCCTGCTTTCGGAACCTTTTGAAAACAACGGTTATAGAAGGATCGGCAATAGCGGCTTTGCCTTTCAAGGGGTCGACGCCAACCGCGCCTGCAAGGCAATCGCTCTCCTGGCGGAAGACTTGCGGGTCCCAGTTGAAATGGAGGTTACCTGGTCCACAAAGCCCAAAGCGGAGCTTCCTGGTGAGACACGTCGCTTGTCTTTCGGCGTGTAAATTAAGGAAAGGCGCCGCCGAACGGATCGGCGACGCCCCTGGTATCGGGCCAGGCCGGGGCCGGCCTATTGGTCCAGGAAACTCCGCAACTTGCGCGACCGGCTGGGATGTTTCAGCTTTCTCAAGGCCTTGGCCTCGATCTGACGAATCCGTTCGCGGGTCACGCTGAACTGCTGGCCGACCTCTTCCAGCGTGTGGTCGGTGTTCATCCCGATGCCGAACCGCATCCGCAGCACACGTTCCTCCCGCGGGGTCAGGCTGGCCAGAACCCGCGTCGTGGTTTCCTTCAGGTTTTCCTGAATCGCACTGTCCAGCGGCAGAACCGCGTTCTTGTCCTCGATGAAATCGCCCAGCTGGCTGTCTTCCTCGTCGCCGATCGGCGTTTCGAGGGAGATCGGCTCCTTGGCGATCTTCATCACCTTGCGGACTTTCTCCAGCGGCATCTGCAACTTTTCGGCCAGCTCTTCCGGCGTGGGCTCGCGGCCGATCTCGTGCAGCATCTGACGTCCGGTGCGAACCAGCTTGTTGATCGTTTCGATCATGTGGACCGGGATACGAATGGTGCGGGCCTGGTCCGCGATGGACCGGGTAATCGCCTGGCGGATCCACCACGTGGCGTAAGTGGAGAACTTGTAGCCGC
This sequence comes from Pseudooceanicola aestuarii, assembly GCF_010614805.1. Lineage (NCBI taxonomy): Bacteria > Pseudomonadati > Pseudomonadota > Alphaproteobacteria > Rhodobacterales > Paracoccaceae > Pseudooceanicola > Pseudooceanicola aestuarii. Next base: position 2,268,599 of record NZ_JAAFZC010000001.1, on the reverse strand, counting down.
GCCGATACTCGAACTTGTCCACGGCCTTCATCAGACCGATATTGCCTTCCTGAATGAGATCAAGGAATTGCAGGCCACGGTTCGTGTATTTCTTGGCGATGGAGATGACGAGGCGCAGGTTTGCCTCCACCATTTCCTTCTTGGCCTGCCGGGCCTCCTTCTCGCCTTTCTGGACCTGCTGCACGATGCGGCGGAATTCGGAGATGTCGAGGCCGACATATTGCCCGACCTGCGCCATGTCGGCGCGCAGCTCCTCCACCTTGTCGGAAGATCGTTCAATGAACATCTGCCAGCCGCGACCGGGCTTCTCGCCCATGCGGTCCAGCCAGTTGGGATCCAGTTCGTGACCGCGATAGGCCTCGACGAAATCACGACGGTTGATGCGCGCCTGATCCGCCAGCTTCACCATGGAGCTGTCGATCTGCATGATCCGCCGGTTGATGCCGTAGAGCTGGTCGATCAGCGCCTCGATCCGGTTGTTGTGCAAGTGCAGCTCGTTCACCAACAGGACGATCTCGGACCGCAATTTCTGGTAAACCTGCTCCTGACCGGCGTTGAATGATCCGTCTTCGTTCAGCGTGGCGCTGATGCGGCTGTCCTGCAATTCGGACAGGCGCGCATAATCGTCGGCGATACGGTCCAGCGTTTCCAGCACGGTCGGCTTCAGCGCGGCTTCCATCGCGGCCAGCGACATGTTGGCCTGCTCGTCCTCGTCGTCGTCGTCTTCCTTGGCGATCGGGTTGCCGTCGGCGTCCAGCTCCGGCCCGTTGTCGGTCTTGGGCGCAGACTGGACGTTGGCGGGTTCGACCACCGGCTCCCCCTCGTCGCCCAGCTGGTCGCCAAATGTGGTTTCCAGGTCGATGACATCGCGCAGCAGGATGTCTTCGGACAGCAGTTCGTCGCGCCAGATCGTGATTGCCTGGAAGGTCAGCGGGCTTTCGCACAGCCCGGCGATCATCGTGTTGCGCCCGGCCTCGATCCGTTTGGCGATGGCGATTTCGCCCTCGCGGGACAGCAGTTCGACCGACCCCATTTCGCGCAGGTACATGCGAACCGGATCGTCGGTCCGGTCCAGCTTTTCCGACCCGCCGGAGCCAAGCGCGACTTCGCGGTTGGAGGCCGCTTCCACCACGGCGGTGGATTTGCTTTCCTCCTCCTCGGCTTCTTCGTCCTCGATGATGTTGATGCCCATTTCGGAGAGCATCGACATCACGTCTTCGATCTGTTCGGAGGACACCTGATCCGGGGGCAGGACCTGGTTCAGCTGGTCATAGGTGATGAACCCCTTTTCCCGCGCCTCGGCGATCATTTTCTTGACCGCCGCCTGGCTCATGTCCAGGGAAACCTCGGTTTCCTGGTCGTCGGTCTGGGTGTCATCATTGTCCTTGGCGGCCATCGGCAAGCTCCTGGCTGTGGCGGTCGGGCGCGGCGTGATTCGATAAGATCGAATCAATAGCCTCTTTGGATGATTCGCACACCCGTTTACCCTTATTTCTTTAGCAACTTATCAAGAATCCGCAGATTTCTTGGTCTTCGAGAACCGAATCGCCCCCAATATGGCATCCAGAGCCCCGCGTTCAGCGCGGTTGATTCGTGCCCCGTTATCGCCCTGGTCATATTCGGCCCGGTCCTCCTGTTCCTGTCGGGCGGCCCGGTCGCGGGCCACGGCGGCCTGGCTCAACCGCCAGGTCATCGCTTCGGTCTCCGCGGCGGCGATCTCCTCCTGCGCCTCCGCCATTTCCTCTGCCCAGCCCCGGAAGGCCCGAAGCTTCGCCAACTCCCCCTCCAGGGTCAATTCCGCAGTTTCCAGATTCCCGGCATCCCGTACCGCCGGGCAAAGTGCCACATGGTCCCGCGCCATCAATTCGTCAAGGGCTTCGGGCCCCAACCTGGCCATCACCGCCTCCTTCAGGGGGGCGTCGCCCTCCCCGTGGCAGGTCAGGATCGCGTCCCGCACCCGTAGATGTAGCGGATCACGGCATTCCATCAATTCCAGGCGCGTCAGGAAATCGCCGACGACCTGCGGCGTGGCCAGACAGGTGGCCAGGATCACCGCCTCCCGGACCCGGTCTGTCGCCCCCTCGTCGGCGGCGGCCAGAAAAGACCGGCGCGTCCCGTCCAGCGGCAGCGCGGCCGAAGGCAGGCGCGGCGGAAAGCCCCGGCCGGTGGCACCGGTGCGCGGGCGCGGCGCCGGGCGAAACAGCTCCCGTTGACGGTCGCGCAGGGCCTGGGAATAATGGTAGCGCAGGGTTTCATCGGTGATCGCGCCCAGGCGCGTCTTCAACGCCGCATCCAGCGCGGCACGGCGGTCGGGCGTGTTGAAAGTCCGGCCCTCCGTTTCTTCCTGCCACAGCAGATCGACCAGCGGCACGGCCGCGGCCAGCTGTTTCTGCATGCCCTCCGGACCTTCGGCGCGGATCACGTCATCGGGATCCTTGCCCGGCGGCATCAGGGCGAAATTCAACGTCTGGCCCGGCTTCAGCTTGGGCAGGGCCAGGCGCATCACCCGTTTCGCGGCCTCCAGCCCGGCGCGGTCGCCGTCCAGCGCCACCACCGGTTCCCCGCTCATCCGCCACAGCATGTCCAGCTGGGCCTCAGTCACGGCGGTGCCCAGGGGGGCCACGGCGGTGAACCCGGCCTCGCCCAGGGCGATGACGTCCATGTAGCCTTCGGCCACGACGATCTGCGCCCCCTTCCCCGAGGCCTCCCGCGCGCGGCCGTGATTGTACAGGGTGACGGATTTGTCGAACAGCTGCGTCTGCGGCGAGTTCAGGTATTTCGCGTTGTCCTCGGGATCCATGGCGCGGCCGCCGAAGGCGATGCAGCGCCCGCGCGGGTCGCGGATCGGGAACATGATGCGGTTGCGGAACGTGTCATAGGGTTTGCCGCCCCTGGACGAGTCCTTGATCAGCCCGCAGGCCAGCAGATCCTTCTCCGCCACCCCCTGCCCCGTCAGGTGATCGCGCAGCCCCTGCCAGCCGGCGGGGGCGAAGCCGATCTCCCAGCGGTCGCGCGCCGCCTCGCTCAGGCCCCGGCGATCCAGGTAGGCACGCGCCTCCGCCCCCGGTCCGGTGGACAGCGCCCGGCGGAAATAGCGCACCGCCTGGTCCATGATCTCTCCCAACCGGTCGCGCGCCTCTGCCTGTTTGGCGGCGCGCGGGTCGCGGGCGGGAAGGGTCATCCCCGCTTCCTTGGCCAGGATTTCGATCGCCTCCATGAAGTCGACATTCTCCGTCTCCCGGACAAAGGAGATGGCGTCGCCCTTCGCGTGACAGCCGAAGCAATAATAGAATCCCTTGCGGTCATCGACGTGGAAGGAAGCCGTCTTTTCCTGATGGAACGGACAAGGGGCCCAGAGGTCGCCCTTTCCCGGTTGGGATTTTCTTTGATCCCACATGACTTTGCGCCCGACCACCTGCCCAAGGCTGATGCGGCTGCGCAATTCGTCCAGGAAACCGTCGGAAAGACTCATGACCGGCAATATCGGAAAGCCCGCGCCCGGTGTCCAGATGCCCGCCGATCAATCTTTCGCCTCAGCGTGGAAGCGCCCGTCGTGCCGCCGCCCCGCGCAGGGCGGTTTCCAGATCGTGCCAGGCCGTTTCGGCCATCGACCGGAACACCATCACCCGGAACCGTTGCGGCCCTGTGCGGGTGATCGCCGCCATCATGTGCCGCAGCTCCGTCCGGGCCGTGGCCCCGTCGGCAAAGGCCCCGGCGCGCAGATCCAGGGATGTCAGACGGGCCAGCGTGGCGCGGGCGTCCGGCCCGTCGAGGGCCAGCATCGCCCAACCGTCGGACAAATCGGTCAGCGCGGCGTGTTCGTCCAGCCCCTCCGGGCAGGCACCGATCACCAGCCATTGGTTGCGCGCGAACCACAGCACCTCGGCCATGTCGCCGCGATGGGTTGAACCGGGCGCCGGAAGATCCAGCCCCGCCTCGCGCAACGCACCCGCCAGCGCGGGGCCGCCGCCCCCCGCCACCGACGACAGGGACGGCGAGGGCATCAGCGCGGTCAGCCGCGTCATGGGAAGGGCGGTCAGCGTGGTTTCGCCCAGCCGGATCGCCCGGCCCTTCTCCAGCGGTGGGGCCGCGCCGACATCGGGTGTGGTATGATGCTCAGCCACGCAGGCGCTCCCCCTTGTTGTCGTAGAACACCGGGTCGCAGACCTCACAAATGGCAGTGACCTCACGCAGGTGATCGACCATCCGCACCCGCTCTCCGACCCGTTCCAGACCCCCGATCAGGAATCCCAGCCCCAGGAACCCGCCCAGCGTCGGCGAATACCCGACAGAGGTAACATGCCCCTGTACCTGTTCGCGGACCGGCTCTGCCCCCTCGTCAAAGAGGAATGCCCCGGCAGTCAACTGTTTCACCGCTCCCGCAGGGCGCAGCCCGACCAGCCGGGGCCGGTCCTCGTCCAGCAGGCCCGGACGGCTTGCGGCAGCGCGGCCGATAAAATCCTTTCGGGTGGACATCATGCGGCCGGCATTCAGATCCCCGGCGGTGGTGCGGCCGTCGATCTCCGCATGGGTCAGAAACCCCTTCTCGATGCGCAGCACATTCAGCGCCTCCATCCCGTAGGCCCCGCCGCCGCGCGCTTCCGCCCGCGCAACCAGCAGACGGAACAGGCTTTCTCCGAATCGCGCGGGCACGGCGATCTCGTAGCCGCGTTCTCCCGAGAAGGAGATGCGGAACAACCGCCCCGCGATCCCCGCCACCCGCACCGCCCCGCAGGACATGAAGGGAAAGGCCGTATCGTCCAGCGGACCATCAACCAGATCCGCCAGCAGATCGCGCGCCTGCGGCCCTGCCACAGCGAATTGCGCCCAATGTTCGGTGACGGAGGTCAGGCGCACATCCCAGTCCGGGCGCAACACCTGCGCCGCGAATTCCAGATGCTGCATCACCTGTCCGGCGGCGGCGGTGGTGGTGGTCATCAGGTAATGATCCGGCCCCAGCCGCGCAGTGGTGCCGTCATCCATGACATGCCCGTCCTCGCGCAGCATCAGGCCATAGCGCACCCGCCCCTCCGCCAGGGTGGAGAAGGTATTGGCATAGACGAAATCGAGGAACCGCGCCGCATCCGCGCCCCGGATGTCGATCTTGCCCAGGGTTGAGACATCGGTGACCCCGACCGCGTTGCGCACCATCGCGACCTCCCGGTCGCAGGATTGGCGCCAGGTCACGTCGCCCTTTCGCGGGAAGTAGGAGGGGCGGAACCACAGCCCGGCCTCCACCATCGGGGCGCCCATGGCCAATGCTGCCGCATGGCTGGTGGTCAGCCGGCGCGGCGCGAACCCCTGGCCGCCGCCCCCCGCCCCCATCGCAGCGATGGGCACCGGCACATAGGGCGGACGGTAGGTGGTCGTGCCGGTCTGGGCAATGTCGCGCCCCGTGGCATCGGCCAGCACCGCCAGCGCCGCCATGTTCGACAGCTTGCCCTGGTCGGGGGCCATGCCCTGCGTGGTATAGCGCTTCATATGCTCGACCGAGCGGAAGTTCTCTGCCGCCGCCTGGCGCACGTCCTTGACGGTGACGTCGTTTTGCAGATCCAGCCAGGCACGGCCCCTGCCCGGCACGTACCACAGCGGTGTCGCGCCCTCCGGGCTGTCGGCGACTTCGGGCACAGGCATGTCAGGTGCGGTCAGATCCAGCGCCGCCAGCGCCCGCCGCGCCGCGTCCCGGCCCGAGGCCAGGCAGCCGCGCAGGCCCATAACCCCCGCCGCCGCCCCGGCGGGGACCAGCCCCGGCACCGCGTCGGGCGCGGGCAGGAACATGGCCCGCGCCGCATCCCAGACCGGGCGCCCATTCAAATGGCAGGTCAGGTGCAGCGACGGATTCCAGCCCCCCGACACCGCCAGGCAATCGGTGCGCAGGTGATGTTCTGCCCCGGTGGCATTGCGGATGGTGACGGATTCCAGCTCTGTCCGGCCGGTGGTGTTGCAGATCACCGCACCCGGATAGAATGGCACATCCAGCCCACAGGTCGCATCCGGGCGCGGATCGACCAGCGCGGCCACATGCACGCCCGCAGCGCGCAGGTCGGCAGCCGTGCGATGGGCGTCGTCATTGGTGGCAAAAACCGTCACCGCGCGCCCCGGCGCCACCGCCCAGCGGTTGACATAGGCCCGCAGCGCACCGGCCAGCATCACGCCGGGCCGGTCATTGTTGGCAAAGGCCACGGGGCGTTCCAGCGCGCCGGCGGCCAGCACCGCCTGCCGCGCCACGATCCGCCAGAAGCAATCCAGCGCCGCCCCCTCGGGCCGGGTCCCGACATGGCGCGACACCCGTTCCAGCGCGCCATAGGTGCCCTGGTCATAGACGCCGGTCACGCTGGTTCGGCGCATCACCCGCACGTTGTCCATCGCCTCCAGCGCCGAAACCTGCGCCGCGGCCCAATCGGCACCGGGCGTGCCGTCCAGCGTCTCCCGCTCTGCGTTAAGACGCCCGCCGGGAAGGGCATCCTCATCCGCCAGAATGACATCGGCACCCGCCTCCGCCGCCTGTCGCGCGGCCATCAGCCCAGCCGGCCCCGCCCCGATCACCAACACGTCGCAATGGGCGAACGCCGTCTCGTTCCGGTCGGGATCGGCGCGGCCCGACAATGCGCCCAGACCTGCGGCCCGGCGGATCAGCGGTTCGTAGATCCGTTCCCAGACCTTCAGCCGGGGCAGATGCGGGCCCATCAGCGACTTGTAGTAGAACCCGGCCCCCAGAAAATCGCTGAACAGGTCGTTCACCGCCATCAGATCCCAGTTCACCGACGGCCAGCAATTCTGCGCCCGCGCCTCCAACCCGGCGAAAAGCTCCTGGGTGGTGGCGCGGATGTTCGGTTCCTGCGTCGCGCCTCGGCCAAGGGTGACCAGCGCGTTCGACTCCTCGCTGCCGGCGGTGAAGACACCGCGCGGGCGATGATACTTGAAACTGCGCCCCACCACCCGGATGTCATTCGCCATTAACGCGGAGGCCAGGGTATCGCCCGCCATCCCCGCATACTCCCGCCCGTCGAACCGAAAGCTGATGCGCCGGTCCCGATCAATACGCCCGCCGGTGGCCAGCCTCATGCCGCGCCCTCCCCGCTTGCGACAACGACGTTCTGCACCGCATGGGTCACCGTATCGCGCGTTACCCGCAGCCAGGCGCCGCAGCCCATGGCATGGACCCAATATTCCACGGAGACCCCCGCGGGATTGTCCCGGAGATGCAGGTAGGCGTCCCAATCCGCCCCCCATTCGGCCCCGTCCGGCCGTGCCAGCGCGGCACCGCCATAGGTGAATTCGCGCCGGTCGCGCGTCCCGCAAAACGGACAGCTCAGCCGCATGGGCCTGCCCCCTTCGTCGTTCCCGAAATACGCAGATGCCCCGCGCAGGAACTGCCCCGGCCCCGCTGTGGACGAAACCCCGGCCGCCGCCCTGAAACAGCGCCCTCAATGCAGGTTGTGTTGCGCACCGGTTCCCTCCTCGTCCATCAGCCCGGCCCCATCGCGGAACCGGTTCAGCCGGAACCCCGCCGCCGCCGGATGCGGCCGGTCCGTCGCCAGCAGATGCGCCAGCGCAAAGCCGGAGGCCGGCACCGCCTTGAACCCGCCGTAGCACCAGCCGCAATCCAGGTAGAGCCCGCCGATATCCGTGCGATCGATCACCGGCGAGCCGTCCGGCGTCATGTCCATGATCCCGCCCCAGCTGCGCAGCACCCGCGCCTTGCCGATCGCCGGCATCAGGGTCATCCCCGCCTCCATCACATGTTCCGCCATCGGCAGGTTGCCGCGCTGCGCATAGGAGGGATGAAAATCCAGATCCCCGCCGAACACCAGCCCGCCCTTGTCCGACTGGCTGATGTAGAAATGCCCCATGCCGAAACTCACCACGTGGTCGATCACCGGCTTCAGCCCTTCGGTGACAAAGGCCTGAAGGATATGGCTTTCCACCGGCAGGCGCATCCCGGCCAGTGCTGCCACCTGACCCGAGCGTCCGGCGGTCACGATGGCCACCTTGCGCGCCCGGATCGCCCCGCGCGAAGTCCGGACCCCGGTGACGGCGCCGTTTTCCATGTCGATCCCGGTGACCTCGCAATTCTGGATCAGGTCCACCCCGCGATCCGACGCCCCCCGCGCATAGCCCCAGGCCACCGCGTCATGGCGCGCCGTGCCGCCGCGCGGATGGTAGAGCCCGCCGTAGATCGGGAACCGCCCCTGCTCGAAATCCAGATAGGGCAGCATGGCGCGCACCCCCTCCCGGTCCAGCAGGACAGCATCGTCGCCCTGGTTGATCATCGCATTGCCGCGCCGGGCAAAGGCATCGCGCTGGCCGTCGGAATGGAACAGGTTGATCAGCCCGCGCTGCGAATGCATCACGTTGTAGTTCAGATCGCGTTCCAGCCCCTCCCACAATTTCATCGACAGCGAATAGAATTCGCTGTTTCCCGGCAGGAAGTAATTCGCCCGCACGATGGTCGTGTTGCGCCCGACGTTGCCGCCGCCCAGGTACCCCTTTTCCAGAACCGCGACATTGCTCAGCCCGTGTGCGCGCGCGAGGTAATAGGCGGCGGCCAGCCCGTGGCCGCCGCCGCCGATGATGACGATATCATAGGCGGGCCTGGGCTCAGGGTCGCGCCAATGCGGCCCCCAGCCCCTGTTGCCGGTCAGACCTTCGCGGATCACCCGCCATCCCGAAAACCGCATCTGCCGCTCCTCGCCATCTGCGCAAAGAGAAGCAATTAAGCGCGTCGGGATCAATGCCCCCGCGCGACTTTTCACGATCCACCCGCGCCACCGCCCGGCGCGTCGGCACGATCCCCCCCTCCCGCGCCTGACCCCGTTCGTTCCTCACTCTGCCCCCTTCGGGCGCAAATACCGCAGGGGGGTGAATTGCGCGCAGCGCAAGAGGGGGGACAGCGTCCCCCCTTCCCGTCCTGCCACCGGAACGGCGCGGCGTTACAGCCCCTTCGCCCGGTAGCTTGAGGCAACGCGGGTGATCGACACCAGATAGGCCGCCGTGCGCAAATCCTGCACGTCGGGCCGACCGTGCCAGACCTCGCGCATGGATTGGTAGGCGGTGCGCATCGTGTCATCCAGGCCCGAGCGGACCAACTCCAGCTCATCCGCGCCGCGCAGGTATTTTGCCTTGAAATCCGGAGACATGGACCAGGCCCCGCCCAGGTAGCGGTCCAGCCGCTCCAGCTCCTGCACGATCAGTTCGTGCCGGGCCTCCTCCTGGCGGCGCTGCATTCGGCCGAACCGGATATGGCTGAGGTTCTTGACCCATTCGAAATAGCTGACCGTGACGCCGCCGGCATTGGCGTACATGTCGGGGATGATCACCGTGCCCTTGGCGCGCAGGATGTCATCGGCGCCGGCGGTGATCGGGCCGTTCGCGGCCTCGATGATCAACGGGGCCTTGATCCGGGGCGCATTCTCCATGGAAATCACCCCCTCCAGCGCGGCGGGGATCAGGATGTCGCATTCCTCCTCCAGCACGGCGGCGCCATCGGCGCTATGGATGGCGTCGGGAAAATCGCGCACACCGCCATGCTTGGCGATCCACTCGTGCACGGCGCGCACGTCCAGCCCGTCGGGATTGAAAAGCGCCCCGTCGCGTTCGATGATGCCGGTGACCCGCGCGCCATCCTCCTCGCGCAGGAACAGCGCCGCGTGGTAGCCGACATTGCCCAGCCCCTGCACGATGACCCGCTTGCCATCCAACGTACCGGACAGCCCTGCCTTGGCGATGTCATCGGGATAGCGGAAGAACTCGCGCAGCGCGTATTGCACCCCCCGGCCCGTCGCCTCCACCCGACCGGCGATACCGCCTGCATTGGGCGGCTTTCCGGTGACGCAGGCGCGGGAATTGATGTCGGTGGTGTTCATCCGTGCATATTGGTCGGCCATCCAGGCCATTTCCCGTTCGCCCGTGCCCATGTCCGGGGCGGGGACGTTCTGGGCGGGGTGGATCAGGTCGCGCTTGATCAGTTCATAGGCAAAGCGGCGGGTGATCTGCTCCAGCTCGTGCTCTTCCCACGCCCGCGGGTCGATGCGCAGCCCGCCCTTGGAGCCGCCGAACGGCGCCTCCACCAGCGCGCATTTGTAGGTCATCAGCGCCGCCAGCGCCTCCACCTCGTCCTGGTGCACGGCGGTGGCAAAACGGATGCCGCCCTTGACCGGTTCCATGTGCTCCGAATGGACCGAACGATAGCCGGTAAAGGTATGGATCTGGCCGCGCAGCCGGACACCGAACCGCACGGTATAGGTGGCGTTGCAGACCCGGATCTTCTCTTCCAGCCCCGGCGGCAGGTCCATCAGGGCCACCGCCCGGTTGAACATCAGGTCGACACTCTCGCGAAAGCTCGGTTCTCTGGCGGCTGACATCCGCATCCCTCCATCCTGGTGCGATCCCGGCGCGGGGCCGATCAGCTGCCCCGTGTCCTCCGTCGCCGGGGAAGTGTGGCACGGGATTATCGCAGTTTCGAGACAAACCTACCCCGATTCTCCCCCGTTCCTGCCCAGCCTCTGCCACGCCCCTGCCCCGCACCGGCCCCGCCTTGCCTGTTCCGGGCCGCGAACAATGCGCCAACGGCCCCGCAATTGTCCGCCGCAGCGCGGCAGCAGGGCGCGGCGGAACCGCATTGCCGCCCTAATTTCGCCCGATAGAGAAACTACGCCTCTACTCCACGGCCTGTGATGAGAGGGGAATCATCATGCGCCTCTGGAAAGTGGGTAGATGGTAAACAACACCAAGAAGCTGAAGCGACAAGGAGCCGGGCCCCGCCCGCGCCGCGCCGCCGTGGTGTCCCGCCTGGTCGGGTTCGCACGCGACGAAAACGGCGTGATGGTTCCGCTGACGCTGTTTCTGTTCCTGATCATGCTGATCGGTGGCGGCATGGCCTATGATTTCATGCGCTTCGAAATGGAGCGCGTGCGCCTTCAGGCGGTGATGGATCGCGCCCTGCTGGCTGCCGCCAACACCAAGAACGACCTTGAACCAAAGGAAATCGTGAAGGATTATTTCGCCAAGGCAGACATGGCCAGCTATCTTGACCCCGATGACATCTCGGTCATCAACCGGGCGGGGTATCGCCGGGTCGAGGCCCAGGCGAACAAGCAGATCTCGACCCAGTTCATCGGCCAGGTCGGGGTAGATGTGCTGGATGTGTCCGCCCGTGGCATCGCCGAGGAATCGATCGGCAATGCCGAAGTGTCGCTGGTGCTGGACATTTCCGGCTCCATGGGGCGCAGCAGCCGGCTGAGCAACATGCGGACCGCGGCCAAGGAATTCGTCGACACGGTGATCAAGGAGGACACCGAAGACCTCGTCTCCGTGTCTCTTGTCACCTATTCCTCGCAGGTCAATCCTGGCCGCGATATCATGACCCGGCTGAACGTCACGCAGTTGCATGACTATTCCCACTGCATCGAATTCAAGGACAGCGATTTCGACACCACCGCGATTTCGCCCGACACGTCCTATACGCAATTCCCGTTCTTCGCGGACAATTACGACACCGGCGGCTACATCGACAGCCCGGAATGCCCGGACGAGAGCTTCGAGGAAATCGTGCCCTTCTCGCAGAGCACGGCCAAGCTGAAGGACGTCATCGGCGATCTTCAGGCACGGGAGAACACGTCGATCCACCTGGGCATGAAATGGGGTGTGGGCCTTCTGGATCCGGCCTTCCAGCCGATTATCCAATCCATGGCCGAGGCCGATGACAATGGCGGCAGCGAACTGGTGCCCGACGTCTTTGCCGACCGCCCGACCGCCTGGACCGCCGGCGCATTGAAAACCGTGGTGCTGATGACCGACGGCGAGAACGTCAAGACCATCCGCATCCGTGACGAGGCCTACGAAACCCCGTCGATGCGCTATCACTGGGCCTACAACGAATTGTCCAGCTGGCTGGACGAGCATGTCGACGAAGACAAGCACGACGATTACTACCGCACGGCCTATACCGCCGACGAGGGCGACGACCTGCTGGACCGGATCTGCACCGAAGCCAAGAAAAAGGGCATAATCGTCTGGACCATCGGCTTCGAAGTCAACAATGACGGGGCCGATGTGATGGAAGATTGCGCCTCCTCGCCCGCGCATTTCTACCGTGTGGAGGGGATCGAGCTTTCGGAGGCCTTCGGCTCCATCGCACGGCAACTGAACCAGCTGAGGCTGATCCAGTGAGACACCGCATCCTGTCCCGTCTCCGCCGGTTTTCCGGCGACGAAAGTGGTACCTCCACGGTGGAATTCGCCTTTGCCTTCTTCATCCTGTTCATCACCGCGATGTCCGGGGTTGAACAGGGCATGATGACGCTGAAACAGACCATGCTGGAACGCGGGCTGGACCTGGCCGTGCGCGACTTGCGCCTGATTTCGGGCAACGAGGTGCAGCACGCGGACATCAAGGATCGGATCTGCTCCTATGCCGGGTTCATCCCCGATTGCGAGGAAACGCTGCGGCTGGAGATGAAACCGACCAATCTGCGCTCCAACTACGTGGAATTCACCAACAGCACCGATTGCATCGACCGCAGCGAAGAGGTGACGCCCGTGCGCCAATTCACCAACGGTGGCCAAAACGAACTGATGCTGCTGCGCGCCTGCGTGAAGATCAAGCCGATCTTCCCCGGTGCCGGGCTGGGCAAACAGGTGATGAAGGACGGCAATGGTGAAATCAGCATCTTCTCCCTCAGCGCCTTTGTGAACGAGCCGAAGTGATGACAGCCCTTCGCCGCCATATCCTGCGCTTTGCCCGCCGCGAGGACGGGTTCCTTGCAGCCGAGTTCATCATCATGTTCCCGCTGCTGATCTGGGCCTTCCTTGCGATCTACGGTTTCTACGACGTGATGCGCGTGAAGGTGCAGAATGAAAAGGCCGCCTATTCGATCTCGGACATGCTCTCGCGGGAAACGCAGTACATCACGCCGACCTATATCTCGAACACCAAGAAGTTCTACGATTACCTGCTGAACGGCGGCAACAACAGCGCGCTGCGCGTCAGCTCCGTGCGCTATTCCGACAGCGACGATCAGTACAAGATCACCTGGTCCCAGGTCCGCGGCGGCCAGTCCGCCCTGACCAGCAGCGACATCTACGATTACCACGATCACCTGCCCATCCTCGCCTCCGGAGACGAGCTGATCCTGGTCGAGACATGGAACGATTACGAGTTCCCCGTGGAAACCGGAATCGACGATTTCACCATGACCACCTTCGTCTTCACCCGGCCGCGTTTTGCCGCGCAGCTGAAGTTCGACCCCGACGGCTGAGGCCCGGCGCCCGGCTCAGCCCTCCCTGCGGGCCAGCATCACCGACAGTACATCGGCCATGGCCCGCGCCTCCGCCGCGCGGGTCAGCCCGCCGACACCGACCCGACGCCGCGCCTGCCAATAGACCCCCGGCCGCCAGCGCGCCGCCACCGGCCGGGACAGTCGCAGGATGAACCCGTTCGATGGCTTGAAGGCAAAGAACCCGCGATCCACGCTGGCGATATCGGTGATCCGCGTGATCTCGTGGCCGCTGCTGTCGCACAGCGCCTCCTCGGTCAGGGTCAGGGTCAGCGCGGTGGCTTGGTACATGCGCAACGCCGCCCAGCCCGTCAGCCCCGCCATCGCCAGAAGCATCATCCGCCATGGCAGCGCGGCCGGCGCCTCTGCCAGGGCCAGCAGGGTCAGCACCGCAGCCAGCCCGCCCAGAACGGCCAGCCCGGTCACCCGGCGTGCCTGGCTGACCTCCAGCATTGCCAACACGCCGCTGTTCCCTCCTGCGCTTCCGGTGCCGTCACCCCGCCCGGCGCTGTCCCGTGTCTCGTTCGGCTGTGCATTCATGCGCCATCCCCCTGCCCTGATGCAGCCCTGCCCCTACTTGGTTGTCCCCGTTCTGGCAACTACATCCATCCCAGCGAGAGGAGACCGCCATGTCCATCAGACCGACCCTTGAAACCCGCCTGGCCCAGCCCACGATCGAGGGCGCCGGTGTGAATCTTCACCGCGCCTTCGGCTTTCACAACCCGTCGCAGCTGGACCCTTTCCTGTTGTTCGACGACTTTCGCGGCGAGACGCCCGCCGATTATCAGGCGGGGTTCCCCTGGCACCCCCACCGCGGGATCGAGACGATCACCTATGTCCTGTCAGGCAGTGTCGATCACGCCGACAGCCTGGGCAACACAGGCACGCTCGGCGCGGGGGATGTGCAATGGATGACGGCCGGATCCGGTATCCTGCATCAGGAAATGCCGACCGGGTCGCAATCGGGGCAGATGCACGGCTTCCAGCTTTGGGCCAATCTGCCCGGCGCGCTGAAGATGACCGATCCGCGCTACCAGGACGTGCCCTCGCGAGAAATTCCAGAGATCACCGACGATGACGGCACCCGCGTGCGGGTGATCATCGGCACCTTCTGGGGCAGGACCGGGCCGGTGGACGGGATCGCGGCGGACCCGCAATACCTCGACATTTTTGTCCCGGCAGGAGTGAAGAAGACGTTCCCGGTGGACACTTACCGCCGCGCCTTCGCCTATATCTTCGAAGGCTCCGGCGCCTTTTCCGATGCCAGCGCGCCCACAGGCGTGCTGCTGGAAAAGGAGGTCATGGGCCAGGAGGTCAACATCCGCGACATGTCCGGCAACCGCACCCTGGTCCGTTTCGGCACCGGGGATGAGGTCACGGTGCAGGCCGGCGAGGAAGGGCTGCGCTTTCTCCTTATCTCGGGCGCACCGATTCAGGAGCCGGTCGCCTGGCACGGACCCATCGTGATGAATCGGGCCGAGGAAATCCGCCAGGCTCTGGCGGAGCTGAAGAACGGCACCTTCATCCGCCCCGCCCATTGATCGCCCGGGGGCGCCCATGCCCATGCCCCCAACCACATCTGCACGGGCACGGGCGCCGCACCCCTATTTGCCGCCACCGGCGCGGCGCACGGCACGGGCGGTCGGGTCAGGCCGCCACCAAACGGCGCACCATCTCCCAGTATCGCGCCTCGATCTCCACCAGGGACAGGCGGCCGCCGGCGCGGAACCAGGTCGTGACGCCGGTCAGCATGGCGATGATCGCCAGCGCCGTCAGCTTGGCGTCCTCGGGATGCATCCGGCCCTGCGCTGCCCCGGCCTCCAGGATCGCGCCCAGCCGCGCCTCGTAGCGGCCGCGCAGCGCCTCGATCTCAGCGAAATTCGCGGGCGAGAGGTTGCGCAGTTCCATGTAGGAGATGAACACCTCATCCGGACGTTCGGAATGGAACCGGATATGGAACCGGGTGAATGCTTCCAGCGCCGCGACCGGATCATCATCGGGCAGGGCGACGGCATCCAGCGCCAACAGCAGCTCGGCCATGTGGCTGTGCATCAATCCGGCCAGCAGGCTCTGCTTGTCGGCAACGTGATTATAGAGCGCGCCGACCTGCACGCCGGTCTCCGCCGCGATCTGGCGCATGGAAACGGCGGCATAGCCGTGGCGGGCGAACAACGTCAGTGCCGCCCTGCGCAGGCGGTCGGCGGTCGATGCGGTGGAAGATCCAGACGGGCGTGCCATCCGTCCAAACTACATGAACAGCCGTTCAGCTCACAAGTCCCCATCGCCACCCTTGCGCGCCTTCGGCACGCCCCGCACCGGAACCGCACCCGCCCCAACCCGGCCTGGGCCGCGCACGCCCAGGCCAGGCGGGTCGGGCGGGCGTCTCGCCTCTTGCCTTGGCGCCCGGCGTCGGGCAAACCATCCCCATGCGCCACCTGCCCCGCCTTCTGTCGCCCGCGCTTCTGACGCTGGCCTTGTTCCTGCCCGCAGGTTGCGCCCGGTTTCCCGACCTGGATGCCACCATCACCGCCGAGGCCCGCGCCGCCGACTACCCCGACCTGCTGCCGATCTCGGACGTCCTGTCCGTGGCAGAGGATCCCGCCCGCCTGGCCCCCGCGGATGGCGACAGCCTGGACGCCCGCGCCGCCGGGCTGCGCGCCCGGGCCGACCGGTTGCGCCGCCACCGCATGGCCCCGCTCCCCACACCCCGCTGACCTGTGTCGGGCGCCAAATCCCATTTGCCGCGTTGCGCCGCGCCGCCGAAGGCAATAGTGCAGCACCCGACGTGACCGCCTGACAGGAGACTACAGAATGACCGAACCGCTTCGCCTTGGGATCGCCGGTCTGGGCACCGTGGGGGTGGGCGTCATGCGCATCCTGCAAAAGGAGGTCGACCTGCTGGAGGCCCGCACCGGACGCCGCATCGTGCTGAACGCCATTTCAGCGCGCAGCCGCGCCAAGGATCGCGGCGTCGACCTGTCCGGCTACGAATGGGAGGACGATCCCGTCACCCTGGCCCGCCGCGACGACATCGACATCTTTGTCGAACTGATGGGCGGCTCCGACGGACCGGCCAAGGCCGCGACCGAAGCGGCGCTGGACGCCGGCAAGGACGTGGTCACCGCGAACAAGGCGATGATGGCGATCAACGGCCAGGCCCTGGCCGAACAGGCCGAACGCATGGGCCGCGTCATCCGCTTCGAAGCCGCTGTCGCCGGTGGCATCCCGGTGATCAAATCCCTGTGCGAAGGGCTGGCCGGCAACCGCATCACCCGGATCCTGGGCGTGATGAACGGCACCTGCAACTACATCCTGACCCGGATGCAATCCGCCAAGCTGACCTACGAGGAGGCCTTTGAAGAGGCCAACCAGCTCGGCTTTCTGGAGGCCGACCCCCAGCTGGACGTCGGCGGGATCGACGCCGGGCACAAGCTGGCGCTGCTCGCCTCCGTCGCCTTCGGCACCCAGGTCGATTTCGCCGGGGTGGAGCTGGAAGGCATCGGCCGCATCACGATCGAGGACATCAACGCCGCCGCCGACATGGGCTTTCGGATCAAGCTGCTGGGCACCAGCCAGATGGCCGAAGGTGGTCTGGAACAGCGTATGGCGCCCTGCCTCGTGCCGGCGACCAGCCCGCTGGGGCAACTCGAAGGCGGCACCAACATGGTGGTCCTCGAAGGCGATTCCGTGGGCCAGATCGTGCTGCGCGGCGCCGGCGCGGGCGAAGGGCCGACCGCCTCCGCTGTGCTGTCGGACATCTGTGACATCGCACGCGGCTTCCGCTACCCGGTCTTTGGTCAGCCGGCCGGCTCGCTGATCGCCGCGACCCCGTCGCAATCCAACACCGCCGCGCCGTTCTACCTGCGCTTTGCCTTGCAGGATCGCCCCGGTGCCCTGGCCAAGGTCGCCGCGATCCTGGGGGAGGCCGGCGTCTCCATCCACCGCATGCGGCAATACGATCACGACGGCGTCGCGGCCCCGGTCCTGATCGTGACCCACGCCACCCCGCGCGCGGCGCTGGACCGCGCCATCGCGGGCATGACCGCGACGGATGTGGTCGACGGCGAGCCTGTCGCCCTGCGCATCGAAGCGGTCTGAGGCTGGGCGCGGACGCTTGGACTTCCTGGGCATCTCCGCCTCGCTGACCGGGCGCCGCTGGATCGGCCCCTCGCCCGAGGTCGAGCGCCAGGCCGAGGCGCTGGCCCAGTCCGACCATCTGCCCCTGGCGCTGTGCCGTGTGCTGGCCCGGCGCCAGGTCACGCCGGGCAGCGCCGCAACCTTCCTGAACCCGCAGATCCGTGACCTGCTGCCCGATCCCCGCAGCCTGCGCGACATGGAAACCGCCGCCGCCCGGTTCCTGCGTGCGGTGGAACGGCAGGAACGGATCGCCATCTTCGCCGATTACGACGTCGACGGCGGCACCTCCGCTGCGCTGCTCATCGACTGGCTGCGCCGCAAGGGCCTGCACCCGACCCTCTACATCCCCGATCGCATCGACGAGGGCTATGGCCCCAACGTCCCCGCCATGCGCGACCTGGGGGCCGCCCACGACCTGATCCTCTGCGTCGATTGCGGCACACTCAGCCACGAACCGGTCGCGGCGGCGGGCTGCGATGTCGTCATCCTCGATCACCACCTGGGCGGGGAGACCCTGCCCGATTGCCTCGCCGTGGTGAACCCCAACCGCCAGGACGAGAGCGGGGAACTGGCCCATCTCTGCGCCGCCGCCGTTGTCTTCCTCATGCTGGTGGAGGCCAACCGCCAACTGCGCGACCAGGGCCAGACAGGCCCGGACCTCCTGTCGATGCTCGACCTTGTGGCCCTGGCCACGGTCGCCGATGTCGCGCCTCTGATCGGGGTGAACCGCGCCCTGGTCAGGCAGGGCCTGCGCGTCATGGCCCGCCGAGAACGCCCCGGCCTGGTCGCCCTGTCCGATCTTGGCCGGATCACCACCGCCCCCACCTCGCACCACCTGGGCTTCATCCTTGGCCCGCGCGTGAACGCCGGTGGCCGGGTCGGTCGCGCCGATCTGGGCGCCCGCCTTCTGGCCACCGATGACCCGGCCGAAGCCCAGGCCATGGCCGAAAAGCTGGACCAGCTCAACACGGAACGCCGGGAGATCGAGGCCCAGGTCCGTGCCGCCGCCCTGGCCCAGGCAGAGGAACGCGGCCTGGACGCGCCACTGGTCTGGGCCGCTGGCGAAGGTTGGCACCCCGGCGTCGTCGGCATCGTCGCCTCCCGCCTGAAGGAGGCCACCAACCGCCCTGCCGTGGTGATCGGTCTCGACGGGGCGGAGGGCAAAGGCTCCGGCAGGTCCATCGCCGGAATCGACCTGGGTGCCGCCGTCCAGCGCCTGGCCGCGGAGGGCGCCCTGCTCAAGGGCGGAGGCCACAAGATGGCCGCCGGCCTGACCGTGGCACGCGACGCCCTCCCCGACGCGATGGCCCGTCTCTCAGCACTGCTGGAGAAACAGGGCGCGGGGGAGGCAGGCCCCGCCGATCTCCGCCTCGACGGGCTCTTGATGCCCGGCGCCGCCGATGTCGATCTGGTACACCAGGTCGAATCGGCCGGCCCCTTCGGCGCGGGTGCCGCCGCCCCGCGCTTTGCCTTTGCTGACATGCGCATCGCCTCCGCCCGCCGAATCGGAGACACGCATCTCAAGATCGCTTTCACCGACGGCATGTCCCCCCGGCTCGACGCCATCGCCTTCGGCGCCTTCGACACCGCGCTGGGCCCCGCCCTGGAGGGCCACAACGGCCGCCGCTTTCACCTTGCCGGCCGGTTGGAGATCAACGACTGGGGCGGCCGTCAGCGTCTCCAGCTGCGCCTGGACGACGCCGCACCCGCAAGTGAGCGCTGACATCGCCTCGGCTTTCCGCCACCTTCCCCATGGTCACGCGAAAATCCTGAGATTCGGTAAAATTTCCGCTTGCTCCTCCTCCAAACCTCCCCTAAATAGCGCCTCACGCCACAGAGTGGCCCGTTCGTCTATCGGTTAGGACGCCAGGTTTTCAACCTGGAAAGAGGGGTTCGATTCCCCTACGGGCTGCCATTTTCCTACGCATCTTGGCGTTTCCTCCTATTCAAAGCTCAGAGAAATTGCACACCGCAAGACACAGGTCAGAAGATACTGTAGCAGGCGCGGCCGTTTCGTTTTGCTGAGTAAAGCGCCTTGTCTGCCGCGGCGAGGACTTTCACGGGTTCGACCTTCGCGAAATCGATAGAGCGGGAGAGTCCGATGCTGGCGGCGATCTTGCAGGATTGTCCCTCGTATTGAATCGGCTCACTGATACGATCGATCAAACGCTGGGCGATCTGTGCAAGGCGCGCACGTGCGGTCAATCCTTCGAAGATCAGCACGAATTCATCACCACCAATACGTGCCACAAGGTCTTCCTGACGGGTTTCTTCCACCATGATGCGCGCCACCCTTTGCAAGACCGCGTCTCCCGCGGCATGGCCGTGCGCATCATTGACCGCCTTGAAAAAGTCGAGGTCCAGATGGGCCAGGGAAAACGCGCGCCGGGTCCGGACGAGCCGATCCAGCACCTGGTCCATGGCACGGCGGTTCTTCAGGCCGGTCAGCGTGTCGGTATAGGCCTGCACTTCAGCAGCGAGCTTGGCACCCTGCAACTGCCTGTTCAGCCGTCGGGAGGCTGACATCGCCGCGCTTTTGGCTTCGACGAGGTAGAGCACCTCTATGGTCAGTTCCGTCGCAGCGAAATCGGTGCTGTTCAACGAAAAGTCGCGCACAGCATCCAGGATGGTAAAACCGAAGGACAAATTGACAAGAACTGCGCCAACTGGCGTGGTAATCGGTGTGACGATACCCTTGAGCGGCGTGTGCGGGGACGCGCTGGGGTGCAGGTAGAGAGTGCGCGCGCAAGCTTCTAATGGAACCATCCCGGTCCTCACTGCGCGGGGCCGCAGGATCGAGAATACTTGGTCAAACCTGCGGCCGATCAACGGGTTGTCGAAGATCTTTTGCGATGTCGGCCCCGAATGCCGGATCAGACCTGCCGCGTCCACGATCACATGCATCGGCATCAACCGGTCCAGCGCCGCATTGGGCAGGCCCCATGCCCCGGTATCCGCCGCTTTCACAACCGCGCCCTCCTTTTCGGAAGTCCCGTTCCGAGTATTCGCAGTCCCATGCGCGGCAGGACCGCAGCTCAAAGCGAGTCTTCGCGCGTGCATCTTGCGAGGATTTTCGGGTTGGGTCATCCCAAGCTTGCGCCCAGATCAAACTGGCGCCCCTCTGCAAAGGCTTGCTCCACCATCTTGACGTCGATCTCCGCAACTCCGTCGGCAATGCCGATACGCTCCAACACGACCAATGCGCCGTAATCGTCTGCCATGGCGCGCAGCACCCCGATCAGGACGAACGAGACGCCTGGGAAAGGTTCCCGACAACGGATGCGATATTGCCCCGCCCCCTGTTCCAGCAATTCCATGGCAGGAATGTCCAGGTCGGCGACGGCAAGCCGCGCCCGGTCCGGCAAATCGTCAAGGGAGTACAGAAAATCTTCGAACGTCACGCCGGCAAAGCGCAGCAACCGTCGCAAACCTTCGCAATTCGGATGTGACACGAGGTAGGTTCCCAAATCCTCCAGCAATGCGGTCGGTCGCTTTTTCAGAAGATCGCAGGCCGCGACGACGACGTCGCGTGTAAGGCCCGCATCATAGATCAGCATCGCCTCGAAATCGGCGAAGGGAAGATTGGCATGAAGCCCGATTTCCGCCCACATTTCCGAGCCATAGATATCCATCAGGAAGTTCTGAATCGCCTTGTTGACCAACCCGTGCATGAGATCCGCATGCTCCTTTCACGGGAGCAGCTTGCACGGCAGAACTTAACAATTCCCCAATACCTGCAATTCGAGGGATATTGTCGGTCAGAAATCCGTCGGCGCTCCGCCTTCGGCGCGCCGTTTCTCCACGAATTCTTCCAATGCGGCCCGCGCCTTGTCTGCCATGGGGGGCGGCATATAATCCTCCAGGATATTCTGATAGATCACATGCGCCCGTTCGGCAGTCCAGAGACCGCCCGCCCCTTCCCAGGCCTCAAAATTCCGCCAATCCGAAGCAAATGGTTGGTAGAATGCGGTTTCATACCGATCCTGCGTATGCTGCGTGCCGAAGAAATGGCCGTCATGGCGAACTTCGCGCATCGCCGCCAACGCCAGTTCGTCATGCCCCGTGGCGCAGATTTCCGGTTCGAAATAGCGCTGGATCATCTGCAACACCTCGCAATCCATCACGAATTTCTCGGGGGAGGCGATCAGACCGCCTTCAAGCCAGCCTGCCGCATGGTAGACCATATTGGCCCCCGATTGCACTGCGGACCAAAGCGAATTCGACGTCTCCCACATCGCTTGCCCGTCGGGCACATTGGCCGCGCAGACGCCCGAGGCGCGCATCGGCAAACCATAGAATCGGCACATCTGCCCGGTCATCTGGGTGGCGCGCATGTATTCGGGCGTGCCAAAGGCCGGCGCCCCGGATTTCATGTCGACATTGGAGGTAAAGGTGCCAAAGGCACAGGGCGAACCCGGACGGATGTATTGCGCCAGGACAATGGCTGACAATCCTTCGGCGAGAGATTGCGCGACCGCACCCGCCATGGTGACAGGCGCCATGGCGCCGGCCAGGGTAAAAGGCGAGACGACCAGCCCTTGGCCACGCCGCGCCAACCGTATCCAACCATCCAGCATGGGATGGTCGTGTTTCAGAGGGGAGGTTGAGTTGATATTCGTGAATATGTGGGGTGTTGCAGTGAATTCTTCATCCGAAAACCCACCCGCGAGGCGAGCCATTTCCATCCCGTCCTCGACCCGTTCCGGGCCCAGGGAATAGGCATGTGGCACCTTGTCGGTCAGGGTCAATTTGTCGAACAGAACGTCCAGGTGACGCGTCGCGGGGTGCAGGTCGACCGGCTCCACCGGATAGCCACCGGCAAAGTGGATACAGTTAAAATATTGCGTCAGTTTGAATAGATTCGCACAGTAATCACGGGTTCCCGGCACCTTTCTTCGCAGGCCAAGATCCCAGTAGTTCGGTGGCGAAGAGACGTTGCCAAATAGGATATTCCGCCCACCCAACGCAATCTTTCGGGCGGGATTACGGGGGGTTATGGTGAATTCGGACGGCACATGGGACAGCATTTCCGTCACGAATTCCCGGTCGAAATAGACGATATCCCCTTCGATCTTGCAGCCGGCACCGGCCAGAATGGTGCGGGCTTCCGGATTGAGCATGGCAATGCCGATCTCCTCCAGGATCGTCATGGCGGTCTTGTGCAGGGCGTGAACTCCGTCCTCCGTCAGGGGTTCGGTCGGGGCGTCCGTGTTGACAGGAATGCGCCATGCGCTTTGCACGATCGCGGCCGCGCCGCGCCGCGCCGCATGACCGCGCCGCCCGCCGTTGCGACGGCGTTTCGGGGCGGGAGTGTCAGCTGGTTTCGCTATGTCCGGCATGTGCAAACTCCCTGTGCTGAGGTTCAGAAAACCGGCACATGACTGCAATTGCCGCGCCAATCACGACGGTTTTCGTCGCATTCGGACAGCGAAGCCCCTCCTCCAGAAAAAAAGGCGACCTGCCCGACCCGCCCCACCAGGTCCATGCCACATTTTTCGCATTGTGCGGGGGTCAGCTGGCCGGGGCCTGCCGTCCCAACCACTCCGGGAGATACCCGATATGGGGCAGGATCGCATCGGCGTGGGGCGCCAGTTCGGCCTGCGTTGCAGGGCCGGTCAGGACGCCGACACGGATCATGCCCGCGCGTTCGGCGGCGTGCAGATCATGCAAGCTGTCCCCGACCATGACCACGCTGGCCGGGAGTAGGTCCAATTTGTCACAAAATGCCAGCAAGGGGGCGGCATCGGGTTTGGCGCCATGACCAGAATCGAAGCCTGCGACGAAATCGAATAGGCCGTACAGGCCCGCCGCTTCAAGTTGACCGAAGGCTCCGACCTCGCTGTCGTTGGTAATCACGCCCAGGCCCAGGCCGCGCCCGCGCAAATCATCCAGCAACGGAGCAAGCGGCACGGGCGGCACGGGAACGGCGGCGGCCGCGCGTCGCGCCAAGAATTCCTCCAAGGCAATCAATGACATGCCCGGCAGGCAAGTCAGCAGACATTCCGCAGCCTGCCGGTTGGTCCCCGCGATCACCGGGCTGTCCGGCCGGAACCGCCCCGCCCCGAGATCGAAAAGAACCGCATTGGCCAGATCCCGCCGCAAACCCTCATTTCCGGCGGACAATTCCGCAAGGATTTCAAGACACCATGCATTCCACGTCGCACCGAATTCGAACAGGGTTCCGTCCTTGTCGAACAACACGCCCTTGATTGTCATACCGCCCTGCCCCGGTCCCAGCCTCGCTACGGCAGAGTGCGAAGACACCTTCCGCGGGGCAAGTGATTCGCACATCCGAAGTGAATCTTCCCCCACCGCGAGAAAACCGCCCAGGCCTCCTTCGGCGAGCGAGCCGATCGCCCCCATCACGGGCCGAAACGTCGTTCAGGTCCAGTGGGTCTGCGCGCCACCGGGCAGCGCCATGCGCGCCTGCATCGGCACCTCGTAGGCCAGGCCCTCCGCATCGCAGAACCCGACCACCCAGGCGTCGTCCATCAGCAGAAAATCCAGCACCGCGCCCGGCAGATCAGCACCGCCAGCCGTGCTGCGCAGATCATCCGGTGAAAGGCCGGATGCCCCCATGAAAACGCCCAGAAGTTCTGGATCGGCAGCCAGCCATGCCAGCGCCCGTGCACCGATTTCCTCGGCCCTATCGGTTGTCATCGCCATCTTTCCCCTGAACTCCGCAACGAATTCTTAACTACTTTCGAACATCCCTGTCTTGGGCAGAAAAGAAACACAAGCAGGTGAGACACGTTAATGCCAGGCCGAATTCTTGTTCTCGATCCAGATCTGACCAGTCGCATTACGGCATGTGCCACTCTGACCGGCGCATTTTATGACGTGATGGCAGCCGCCTCCATTGCAGAGGCCAGCCGCACGCTGGCCGATCATGACAGCGCCATGGTGATCGCGACCGGCACTGGCGACCCATCGTCCGCCTGTGGCGCCTTGCGCGCGCATCCACGCCTGGGTCAGCATCTTCTGGTGGTCGATGCGCCCGCACCAGCCAGCACTGCGAGCTGCATCGCGGCAGGCGCAGATGACGTGATCGACCTTGCCGCCGATCCCGAAGGGGCCCTGGCCCGGATCGCGGCGCTTTTCCGTCTGCGCGCCCAGCATGGTGCCTTGCAGCCGGTGGGCGCGCAGCCAGCCCTGCCTGGACTGGCCGAAGCGCCGGCCATGCTGGTCGCGCGGGGCCATGTCGCGCTTGTTCACCAGAGTGAGGAGGCGGCCCGCGATTGGCTCCGTACCCTTGCCCCGCACACGTCATTTCGCCTTCGCGGACTGGACCTTGGTACGGCAAGCGCCTGCACAGGGGCCGATCTGCGCGGTGAAATCGTTGTTTTGGCGCTGGAGCCGCGCAGTTGCGACCGTGCCTTGCGCCTGCTGGCCGAGATGCGGACCAACCCTTCCACCAGTGAGACGGAAATACTGCTGATCGACGACGGCGCCGGCCCTGCCCGGGTGAAGGAGGCACTGGCCCTGGGCGCCACCGCCGCCACGCGTGCGGGTTTCGAGGTGAAGGAACTGGCAGCCCGCCTGGCAGCCCTACAGGGGATTCACGCCCGCCGCGTCGCCCTGCGCCGGGCCTTGCGCGATCGGCTGCGGGCGTCGGTCACCGATCCGTTGACAGGGCTGTACAACCGCCGCTACGCGATGCCGCGCCTATCCGAAATCGCTGCAACATCAAATTGTTACACTGTCATCATCGCAGATGTAGATCATTTCAAATCGGTGAATGACCGCCACGGGCATCAGGCGGGGGATGCCGCGCTGATCGCGTTGTCGGATCATTTCCGTTGTCGCCTGCGCTCGGGCGACCTTCTTGCCCGCATCGGGGGGGAGGAGTTCCTGCTGGCCCTGCCCGACACCCCGCTGGAGGATGCCACGCAGATCGCGCGACACCTCTGCAAAGGGGTGGCCGCACGGCGTTTCGACGTGCCGGGGCTGGCATTGCCGCTGCGACTTTCCGTGTCCGCCGGCGTGGCGGAGGCGCAGGGAACGGGGCGTCGACCGATCGGCCCCCACGCGATCGAGGAAGGGCCACGCGCGGTTCTGGATCTGGCAGATCGTGCGCTCTACGCCGCCAAGGCACGCGGCCGCAATCGGGTTGAGACGGTCCCGCTGACCCTGCCAGCGCAGCCCGCGCCCCGCACCGCAGGATTGAAAGCCGGGTGAAGCATGCCATGCAAATGGGCAGCCGGAGCACGAAGGTCACCAGCGCGCCAGTCCCGCTGCCGACGGGATCGCAGAGCTGCACGGGCTACGCCAATTTCGAAGCAGGCCCTTGTCGCGCAGTGGCGAAACTGGTTCCTTGCGGGGATCACTCCGTGGCTGCGGCCTCGGGCTTGCGGTTCATCTTTCGATCAAGTCGTTCTTCGAACCGGCGCAGCCCCTCTTCGAGGCGCTGGGCATAGGCCATGCGCTCAGCCTCCGTCATCGCGTCGATATGGTTCAACAGCGCGGCGGTGGCCGCCTGCTGCCGTCGCACCACGAAGTCTGTCTGGTTTTCAAGCGATTGGCGCACCGCATCCGGGCGGTAGGGGGTGGCTCGCAGGGCCTGAAGAACCGCGTCGTACTCCGCGCGCACCTCATCCATGCTAGGGCGGTCCGGGCGTGTCTGGCGGCCGATCTCCCGACCGATGGCACGCCGTTCCTCGCCGTCCAGCGCCAGGGTCAGCGGACCGCCGGAGCGGTCGTGATGCCGCGCATTCTTCTTCGGCTCTCCCTTCAACAGGGCACCGGCGACCAGCCCTGCCACCAGCAGGTTCAGCGCGAGTGACAGAAATAGCAGTCCTTTGGTCAACGCCGGTCCCCGACCGAAACGCGACCCGTCGCGGGGCGATTTGTCGTCAGAAGCCATGGGTCATCCTTCCACCTGGGCAATTTCGAACGGGGTCAGAGGATCGACGAGGTACAGATCCTCGGTGCTCTCCTGCCCCAGGTAACGGGCCATCTCGCTTTCCAGCGCGAGGGGCGGGTTGGCTCCGATCCAAACCCCGGCCACTGTGGCCGCTGCCAGCCCGGCCAGTCCCCGCCGCCCGCCGATGCCGCCAAACAGCGCAAACCAACCACTTCGGGCGTAGCCACGCCGGGTCGCCGCCAGGCGTGCAGCGGCGCTGTCGGCCGCAATGTCTTTGCGGGTCTGCTGTTCCGTCTCCGCATCGGCAAGGATGCGCGCGAACAGCGCATCTTCTGGTTCTGGCGGAGCGGTGCGGACGCTCGCAAAGAGGTCGTCCAGTTCTGCTTCCGGCAACAGGGGCACCGTGCCCCTCGAATCCTTGCGCTCAGTCATCGTAATACCCCAATTCTTCGCGCCGTCCGGCCAACAGCGCAGCCAGGGCGCGTTTCCCCCGTGCGGTCAGGCTTTCCACGGCTTCGGTGCTGATCTTCATGATCTCGGCAATCTCGGGATTGCCCAGCCCGTCGATATGGCGCAGGACCACCGCCTGGCGTTGCCGGTCGGGCAATTCGGCCAGGGCAGCGTTCAAGGCCGCGTTCCGGCTGGCCTCCTGCATACGGGACGCCACGCCGGGTGTTTCATCCGCCGGTTCGGGCACCGCGTCGATATCGGCAGTGCCACGCCGTCGGCGCAGGCGGTCGGTGCACAGATTGGCCGTCACCCGGTAGAGCCAGGTTGTGACCTTTGCCTCGCCCTGGCGCCAGTCCGGCGCAACCCGCCAGAGGCGCAGCATCGCCTCCTGTGCGATATCCTCGGCCTCCGCGCGATCGCCCAGCAGGCGGAAGGCGTGTCCGAAAACGCGCGGCACCAACCGTTCCGTCAATTGACGTGCCGCGGCGGGATCCCCGTTGGCATAGAGCACAAGCAGGGCCTCGTCCGGGGCGGATCTGGGGTCATCAAAAGCCATATCGTCCATGCGGTACCGGCGTAACGCCTTCTGTCGGGGCAGGCAATGCACCCGGCGCCGGGCCTATTTGCCCCGACACACGTGAGAGGGGGGGGGCAAAGGTGGCACAGGGTGCGGGCATCGCCCCGCACCCGTCGGGTGCGAAGACGGGCGTGGCGGACAGCGGGCCCGCCACGCTGCGCGGTCAGCCTTCGTTGTCACCATGCTGATGCTGGCGCTTGTGCTCGTGACGATGTTCGCCGCCACGATGGTCATCGCGCTTCATCCGACGTTCGCCTTTCTTGCCCGCATCGGCCATTTCCTCGGCCGAGATGGCGCCGTCCTTGTCCTTGTCCAACCGCTCGAACATGCGGGTGGTGCGGTCCGGCCCGGCTTCCAATTCGGCGGCGGAGACCTTGCCATCGTCATCGGCATCCAGGCGCGCGATCATGCGACTGGCCATCTTGTCCATGCGCTCCGCCTTGGCCGCTTCGCGGGCCTTCGCGCGCTCTTCTTCGCGGGCCTTCATGCCGGCAACCATTTCATCGGCCGACAGGAAGCCATCGCCATCGGCATCGGCCTTGGCAAAGCGGTCGGCGGCGCGGGCGCGGATTTCGTCCTGGGTGACCTTGCCGTCGCCATTGGTGTCCATCTGTTCAAACCGGGCCTCGGGGCCCATGCGGTCGCCGCCGCGGGGGTGGGCCATCGCGCCGGCTGCGCCGGTCAGGGCCATCGCGGTCAGGGTGCCGAGAAAAATGATGCGTTTCATCGTTGATACTCCGTTTCAGGTTCTCGATGCGAGGAGTGTTCTGCCCGTCATCTGCAAACTCAAACGGCCCGGCCCGGCGCTTCCGTCGCAGAAAATTGCAGACCCTCCGAAAAAAAGTCCGGACTTCGGGCGGTCCGCGCGCGACATCGGGACGCAAGGACGTTTCGCCACCTTTATACCGCCCGATTTCCAGCCCAGATTGGCGGCGACCCGACGTTTTCGCCCCTCAACCCCCGGATCCGTATAGAAGCATGAGCATGACATTGACGCAGACAGACCAACCCGCCGAGCGGGATCTGAAGGCCGCCCTGATCAAGGGATGGCGCCGGAAATGCCCGAATTGTGGCTCAGGCCCCCTGATGAAAGACTATCTGAAGGTGCGCGACGCCTGCCCGGTCTGCCACGAAGAGCTGCACCATCACCGTGCCGACGACGGCCCCGCCTACCTGACGATCCTGATCGTCGGGCACCTGATGGCCCCGGCGCTGTTGACCGTGTTCACCATCTGGCAACCCGACCCGATGCTGTTGTTCACCGCTTTTGCTATTGGAACCGTCGGGTTGTCCCTATACCTTCTTCCCAGATTGAAAGGGGCACTGGTCGCATTCCAATGGGCGCGGCTGATGCACGGATTTGGGCGCTCCGGGTGATGTTTTCCCGCCGCGCGGCAGGGAAAGCGGAATGACTGACAAGACGGCGATCCGGAACGCGGCAACGGTGATCGTGCTGCGCGACCGGGAGACGGCACCGCAGGTGTTGATGGGGCAGCGCGGGGCCAAAGCGGTGTTCATGCCGAACAAGTTCGTCTTTCCGGGCGGCGCCGTCGACCGGGGCGATATCGACATCCCTCTGGCCGCGCCGATTCCGCAACCCTGCCATACCCGGCTGAGCGAGGGCACAGACCAGCCTGGCCTTGTGCACGCCCTGGGCGCCGCCGCGATCCGCGAATTGTGGGAAGAGACCGGCCTGATCCTGGGCCGCCCCGGCAGTTGGGACAACCCGCCGCCTGCCGATTGGCAGACCTTTGCCGCGCGCGGCTTCGTGCCTGACGCCTCGGCCCTGCGGTTCGTGTTTCGGGCGATAACCCCGCCGGGGCGGCCCCGGCGGTTCGACGCCCGGTTCTTCCTGATCGATGCCGATGCAGTCGCCACCGATCTCGATGATTTCGACGCCGCTTGCGATGAATTGTCGGCCCTGCAATGGATCCCGTTGGCAGAGGCGCGCAGCTTCGACCTGCCCTTCATCACCGAAGTCGTGCTGGCGGAGGTCGCGCAGCGTGTCAGCGATCCAACGCCGCCCGAAGGCGTTCCGTTCTTCTCCAATGACGACGAAAATCGCGAATTCCGGCGTCTGGCCGGGCAGATAGACCGCCAGGCGCGGATGGATTGACGCCCACGGGCCAGGCCGCGCCGGCCGTCACGCCACGACGATCAGGACCAGGACGCTGACGGTGATCAGGGCGATACCGGTGCCCTCGCGCCGAGTGATCCGCTCGCGAAAGAACAGCGCCCCGGCCAGCAGGCTCAGCACCACTTCGGCCTGGCCCACGGCATTGACATAGGCCGCATTCTGCAATGTGAAGGCGCTGAACCAGCAGAAGCTGCCCGCCAGGGACGCCAGGCCGACCCACCCCGCGATGCGCCAGGCCCGGAAAACGCGGGTGATCTGGCCCGGTTCGCGCAGTGCCAGCCACAGGATCATGGTGATCATCTGCACCGTCACCACCGCCGTCAGCGTGACCAATGCCCGGTACCACCCCTCTCCCGTCACCAACAGGCTGGCACCACGATAGGTGACCCCCGATATCGCGAAAAGCACCCCCGATCCGATGCCATAGACCGCCGCGCGGTTGCGGGTCCAGCCGCGCCAGCCATTGTTCAACTGCGGCGGATCGGCCAGCAGCAAGACGCCACCCAGCCCCAGCAGGATCGCGGTCAGCGCAGAGGGGCTGACCCCTTCTCCCAGGACCAGAAGGCCGACCAGAACGGCCATCAGGACCTCGGTCTTCTTCAGCGTGACGCCGACGGCGAAGTTCCTGCTTTTGAACAGCAATACCACCAGAACCGTGGCCAGGATCTGCGCCGCGCCGCCCGCCATCGCGTAGATCCAGAATTCGGGCCCCAACTGCGGCAGCCCCGGGGCCAACGCCCAAAGCGCGACCCAGACCAACGGCGCGGAGAAAACGAACCGTGCAAAGGTCGCGCCCGCGGCGCTGAGCGCGGCACGGGCCAGGGTTTTCTGCAACATGAAGCGCGCGGTCTGGAACACGACCGCCGCCAGCGTAAAGGCGATCCAGGCGGGCATGGCCCTCCCTGCCCTACTCCGCCCCCGGAGACCAGAGCGGATGCGGCACGGGGTCCTTGGTGCGGCCGAAATATCGGGTGAAAACCTCGGCATAGGAGCGATAGACATAGCCGTCATTGCGGGCCAGGTATTTCGCCCGGTGCTGACGATAAAGCGCCGGCAATTCATACCAGGGCCGGCGCGGATGCATGTGGTGGACGACGTGCAGGTTGTTGTTCAGGAACAGCAGGGCCAGCGGGCCGCGATCCTCGATGATGACGGTGCGGCCGCGGGCGCGTTCGTGGGCGCGATGTTCCAGGAACGTGCGGATTTTCAGGATCGAATGGGCCAGGTAGCTGCCCAGTAGCAACGCCCCGGCCGGGATCGTCGCCACCTGCGTCAACCACCAGACCACCGGCACCAGCCCGGCCAGGTGGCATAGCCATCCTGTCAGCACCCGGCGATCCCCGGCGCGGTGGGCGCGAATTTCCAGTGCGGCAAAACTGAGCGTGCCGATCACCGGTCCCAGGACCATCCGCCCGGCCAGGGTGTTGTTGACCACCAGCAGCGCCCTCATCGCGCGCGGCATCCGCGCCCATAGGGCGGGATCGTGAAAATTGCTTTCGGGATCGTCATAGGGGTCGGTCAGCACCTCGTCGCGGTGATGCGCCAGGTGGGTGTCGCGAAACCGGCAATAGGGCACGATCAGGCTGAGCGCCGGGAAGACCAGCGCCGCGTTCAGCCAGGGCCAGCGGGTCGGGTGGCCGTGGATCACCTCGTGACTGAGGGAGGAATGCAGCGCCGCCGTCACCGCCACGCCCGTCACCGCCAGGGGCAGCCAGAGCAGCGGCAACACCACCGTCGCCAATGCCCAACCCGCATAGCAGATCACGATCAGCCCCAGCGTCGGCCATTCGACGGCGGGCGCCACCCGCCTCACGCGAGACCCCAGGAGATGCGCGCCCAGACCCGTTCGTAGATGACATAGCAGACCATGCCGCTGGCAGCGTTGATCACCGCCATGCTGCCGCCGGTGGCTACCGACCCGGTGAAGATCCAGCCGACCGCCACCATCACCACCAATCCCAACAGGGTCCAGAGGCCTGCCTTTACCATCGTTCTGCGCCGCGTTTCCATGTCACCCCTTCATCTTTGCGATTTTGGCGAGGGTACGGCGGCATGGCCGGGTGAAACATTCGGAGAGCGGTTAACAAATCCGTCGTTTGGTGATATTTTCCAGAATATGCCAGATTTTGTCGACAAGCGTGACCGCGCGCAACAGTTCCGCACCCGCCTGAGTCAGGCGATGGCCAGCGCAGGCCAGACCCAAAGCGGGCTGGCCCGTCGGATCGGGGTGGATCGTTCCACCATCTCGCAGCTGATCGGAGGCAGCGGCGCGCGATTGCCCAATGCACAGGTGGTGGGCGAATGCGCTGCGGCCCTGGGGGTGTCGGCGGATTGGTTGCTGTCGCTGTCGGACCGGCCCGAGACCGCCGCCGACATGCTGGCCCACGCGACAGAACTGACGGCCGCGCCGCGGGCGTTGGTGGACGAACAGATCTTTGCCTGGCACGTGGAGACGGCGGGGTTCAAGATCCGCCATGTTCCGGCTTCCCTGCCGGACATGATGAAGACACAGGGCCTGCTGGAATGGGAATATGCGCCGCATCTGGCGCGGACCACGGCGCAGGCGATCGGGGCGTCGCAGGATCGGCTCAGCTGGATGCGGGCGTCCTCCTCCGATTACGAGATCGCCTTGCCGCTGCATGAGATGCAGAGCTTCGCCCGGGCAGAAGGCTATTACCGGGGCCTGTCCGACGAGGTCCGCAAAGAGCAGCTGACCCGGTTCATCGCCCTCACCGAAACCCTGTATCCAAGGCTCAGGCTGTACCTGTTCGATTCGCGGCGCATTTTCTCTGCTCCGGTCACCTTGTTCGGGCCGCGCCTTGCGGTGCTTTATGCCGGGCGGCACTATCTGGCCTTTCGCGACAACGAACGGGTCACCGCCCTGACCCGGCATTTCGACGAGTTGCTGCGTCAGGCCAGCGTCACCGCGCGCCAGATGCCGGATTTCCTGCGTGCCCTCCAGGCCGAGATCGACGGAAGCGTGACGCCCCCTTCCGATACGCCCGGACCGCTGGGGCCGATGCCCTGATCACCCCAACCGACGCCAGAGCCGAAGCGCCCTCCGACGCGGTTCGCATCTCAAAGCGGGTGCCCCTTCAAAGCGCCCGCCAAGTCGAAGCGCCTGTCACAATCATGGCGCCGCCACCGTCAAGGGACTTGGCCCCATCCAGACGACCAGCCATTGCAAGGCGCCAGACCCGGCTCCGTGCGGCTGTCCTCAGAACCCCTGTCCGATATGGCGCCCGGCGCCTTCTGGCGGTGGCAAAGTCGCCTGCGCCTCCGCCAGACGGGACAGGCGTTCCGCCAGGACAGGTGTCAATTCGCAGCTGCGCCGCGTCTCAAGGTCGACATGCAGCAACATATGCTCCCCGGTCGCCAACAGCCGATCGCCGGACCGCAGTTCATGCCACAGATGCATCCGTTTTCCCGCACCGGCCAGCACGCGGGTGGTCACCGCCAGATGCGCCCCGGCACGCACCTCGTCGATATGGCGAATATGGGTCTCAACCGTAAAGAAACTCTTTCCAGAGGCCACATAATCC
This sequence comes from Pseudooceanicola aestuarii, assembly GCF_010614805.1. Taxonomy (NCBI): domain Bacteria; kingdom Pseudomonadati; phylum Pseudomonadota; class Alphaproteobacteria; order Rhodobacterales; family Paracoccaceae; genus Pseudooceanicola; species Pseudooceanicola aestuarii. Next base: position 2,235,617 of record NZ_JAAFZC010000001.1, on the reverse strand, counting down.
GCATCGCAGCCCACCAGATCCATCAATTGATCGGTCGCGGTGGCAAAAACCTCCAGGTAGCGCGCCTCGGTCATGTGGCCGTTGTAATCCAGCCAGTCCAGCGGCACCGCCCGCGCCACCGTGGGCACCGGCTGTTCGGGGCTTGTGATCTCGGCATAGGTCGAGGCCAGGCCGGCCTCCGCCCGGCGGCGCGCGTCACCCCGTGCAAGAACCGCCCCGGCGCCCTGGTTCCGTCCCCGCAGGGCGCGCAGAATTGCGACCAGGCTGGCATCCCGCGCGTCCTCCAGCATGGCCAGGTCCGCGACGCCGGGCGGATCCTCCGATTGTTCGGCGATCCGGCGCGCCAACGCAGCATCCATGTCGGGCACGTCGGTCAGTCGGGACCAGGGCGCCTTGAGCTCTGGCGCGATCGCCTGCATGGCCCGCGCCATATCCGCCCCGGCGCCTGCGATCCGCGCCGCTTCGAACGGACCGCTCTGGGCCCAGGTCGGCCCCAGGCCCAGGCGGATCGCGGCGTCGACTTCCTGGGTGGTGGCGATCCCGTCCCGGATCAGCCACAGCGCCTCGCGCCACAGCGCCTGCGCCAGCCGGTCGGAGACATGGGCAGGCTGTTCGGCGCGCAATTGCAGCGGACGCATCCCGATGTCTTCCAACACGTCGACACAGCGCGCCATCACCGCCGCCCCGTTGCGATCCGATCCGACCAGTTCCACCAGCGGCAGCAGATAGACCGGCTGTACCGGATGGGCCACGACGATCTGTTCGGGACGTTTCGACATGGCCTGAAGGTCGGTCGGGGTGAAACTTCGGGTGGAGGAGCCCAGGACGACCCCCGGCTCCATGTAATCCTGCAACGTCTGGTAGAGCGTCTGCTTCAGTTCCAGCCGGTCAGGGACGCTTTCCTGGACCCAGTCCGCCCCGGCCACCGCCTCCGACATCAATCCGTGAAAGCTGAGCTGCCCGGCCTCCGGCAGCGCCACGTCTCCAAGGCCGGGCAACGCCAGGCGGGCGCGGTCGATCACCTGCGCGGTGCGGGCCTGCACCTCGGGCGCAGGATCGAACAGCCGCACGTTCCAGCCATGCAGCAGGAACCGCGCGGCCCAACCCGCGCCGATCACGCCCCCCCCGATGATCGCGGCGGTCGAGGTCATGGCCCTGGCCACCTGCCACGGCATCGCGGCGCGAAAACGGCCGGCACGGGGCACATCCCCCGGTTACTTGTCACACATAACGACATCGGCACCCCCCAGGCGCAACGCCCACAGCACAGCGCGGAACCCGCCCGCTGGCAAGCGTCAAGGCAGGCGCGACGGCAATCATTCGGGGGATGTGGTCCGAAAGTCATGATCCGGGATGGCCGGGCCACTGGTACCGGTCAAGGGTCCGGGGCAGCGGTACGTTCCGGGATCAGGTCACGTTCAGCCGGGGATCAATACGGCATCGGATGATCGCGATGCACCCCGTCCAGATCGGCCAGCACGTCGTCGGGCAGGACCAGGTCGGTGCCGGCCAGGATATGCTCCAGCTGATCGAAGGTCGTGGCGCCAAAGATGACCGAGGCCATGAACGGGCGCTGCGCCGCCCAGGCCAGCGCCATGTGCACCGGATCCAGGTTATGGCGATAGGCGACGTCCAGGTAATCGTCCACCGCCGGGAACACGCGCGGCGTCTTGCGGCCTCCCAGCTCGGGGACCAGTGTCATGCGGCTGCCGCGCGGCAGGGCGTTGCCCTGGTACTTGCCGGTCAGCAAACCAGCCGCCAGCGGCGAATAGGACAGCAGGCCGATGTCCTCGTTCAGGCAGGCCTCTGCCAGATCGGTGTCAAACAACCGGCAGAGCAGCGAATATTCGTTCTGGATGGCGGCCACACGCGGTCCGCCCCCCGCCTCGGCCAGGCGCAACCATTGCGCCACGCCCCAGGCCGTGTCGTTGGAGAGGCCGAAGGCCCGGATCTTGCCGGCGCGGCGCGCCTGTTCCAGCGCCTCCAGGCATTCGGCCATGTTGTCCAGCACCTCTGCCGGAGCCTGGCCGGAGGGGTCGTAATCCCAATATTGCCGAAAATGGTAGGAGCCGCGATTGGGCCAGTGGAATTGATAAAGGTCGACGTAATCCGTCTTCAGCCGTTGCAGCGAACCGTTCAGCGTCGGCGCGATGGTGGCGGCCGAGATCGGGGCCCCGTCGCGCACCGCCTCCAGCCCCTGACCGGAATGTTTCGTCGCGATCACCACGTCACCGCGCCGGGCGGCATTTTGCTCCACCCACTGGCCGATGATGCGTTCCGTCCGGCCGATCGTCTCTGCCTTGACGGGGTTGACCGGGTACATTTCCGCCGTGTCGATGAAATTGATGCCATGGGCCAGGGCGGCATCGATCTGGCGATGCGCCTCGGCGCTGCGGGTCTGGGTGCCCCAGGTCATGGAGCCCAGGCAATACTCCGTCACCGCGATCCCGGAGCGGCCCAGTTCATTCATCTTCATCGTGTGGCGCCCCTTGCGTCGGTCCAGTTCCGTTCCGGCCAAGGTAAGGAATTCGCCGGATATGTTCACCCCCCGAAACGCCCGCATCCGTGCAGGTGCCGGATTGCGGAGAAAATCGGGCCGGGATCGCGCATGCGGGCTGGTCTTCCTCGGCGCGCGGGACAACAAATGCGTCATGCGCCTGCTTCTCGGCTTTTCCGCCCTGTTCCTGTCGGTCATCCTGCTGCAACTGTCCTCGGGCGGGGTCGGACCGCTGGATGCCCTGTCGGGGATCGCCCTGGGGTTCACCCGGGCCGAGATCGGGATGCTGGGATCTGCGCATTTCCTGGGCTTCTTCCTGGGCTGCTGGGGCGCGCCGCGCCTGTTGGGTCGGGTCGGCCACGCGCGGGCCTTTTCCGCCTTTGCGGCATTGGGCGCGATCGGACTGATCAGCCACATGATGGTGGTCCACCCCTGGGCCTGGGCGCTGATGCGGGTGGCGACGGGATTGTGCGTCGCCGGAGCCTACACGGTGATCGAGGGCTGGCTGATGGCACGGCTGGACAATGCCGATCGGGGCCGGGTCACGGGGATCTACCGGGGGGTGGACATGGGAGCCTCGCTGGTGGCGCAACTGCTGATCGGGGTCCTGGCCCCGGCCTCCTACATCTCCTACAATATCCTCGCGATCCTGTGCTGCTGCGCGCTGCTGCCGCTGGCCATGTCGCGCGCGCCCGCCCCTGCCCTGACGCAGGCCCCGCGCCTGCGGCCCGGCCTGGCGCTGGCCGCCTCGCCGCTGGCGTGTTTCGCGGTCATCGTCTCGGCCCTGTCGGCGGCGACCTTTCGGATGATCGGGCCGCTTTATGGCCAGGAAGTCGGACTCCAGGCCGGGCAGATCGCCGGGTTCCTGGCACTATTCGTACTGGGCGGAGCGCTGGCGCAATACCCTGCCGGCTGGATGGCGGACAGGTTCGACCGGCGGCACGTGCTAGTCGGGCTGTCGGCGGCGTCGATCCTGACCTGCGCCACCTCAGCACTGACCGGCGGCGGCGCGGCGGGGACGCTGATCAATGCGTTCTTCTTTGGCCTTGCGACCTTCCCGGTCTATTCGGTGGCCGCCGCGCATGCGCATGATTTCGCCCGCAGCGAGGAACGCGCCGAACTGTCCGCCGCCCTGCTGTTCTTCTACGCAGTGGGGGCGATCGCGGCGCCCTATGGCGCCTCCCTGCTGATGTCGGCCCTTGGCCCGAGAGCGATCTTCGGAATGGTGGCCGCCGGTCACCTGGCGCTGCTGGGCTACTCCCTGCACCGGATGCGCGCCCGTCCGGCGCCCGCCCGCGAGGACCGGACCAGTTTTGTCTATGCCCCGCGCACGACCTTCGTGATCGGACGCCTGCTGCGCCGCGCACGCGAACGCCGCTGAGCGCGCCGGCCCCTCCGGAGGGCGGAAGCGTCTGGCATCCGCGCGCACAGAAGGGTAAGGGGGGCACAACAACACATACAGGGGGCGCACCATGGCTCGGCATCTCATCACCTCCGCCATTCCCTATATCAACGGGATCAAGCACCTGGGTAATCTCGTCGGTTCCCAGCTGCCGGCGGATCTTTACGCCCGGTATCAGCGCGCACGGGGCCACGAGGTCCTGTTCCTCTGCGCCACCGACGAACACGGCACGCCCGCCGAACTCGCTGCGGCCAAGGCCGGCAAGCCGGTGGCCGAATATTGCGCCGAGATGCATGACACCCAGGCCGAGCTGGCCCGGGGCTTCCGCTTGTCCTTCGATCATTTCGGGCGCTCTTCCTCGCCGCAGAACCACCAGCTGACCCAGCATTTGGCCGGGCGCCTGGCCGATGCCGGGCTGATCTACGAGGTCAGCGAGAAGCAGGTCTATTCCATTGCCGACGGCCGGTTCCTGCCCGACCGCTACATCGAGGGGACCTGCCCCAATTGCGGATTCGACAGCGCCCGGGGCGACCAATGCGACAATTGCACCAAGCAGTTGGATCCCGTTGACCTGATCGAACCCCATTCGACGATTTCGGGATCCACCGATCTGGAAATGCGCGAGACAAAGCATCTCTACCTCAAGCAGAGCGCGATGCGCGACCAGTTGGAAACATGGATCGACAGCAAGGACGATTGGCCGATCCTCACCACCTCCATCGCGAAGAAATGGCTGAATGACGGGGACGGGTTGCAGGATCGCGGGATCACCCGTGACCTGAGCTGGGGCATCCCCGTGAAACGCGGCGATACGGATTGGCCGGGCATGGAGGGCAAGGTCTTCTACGTCTGGTTCGACGCCCCCGTCGAATACATCGCCTGCGCCGCCGAATGGGCGGAGGCCGCCGGCGCCAAGGCCGCAGATTGGGAACGCTGGTGGCGCACCGGGGCGGGCGCGCAGGACGTGCGCTACACCCAGTTCATGGGCAAGGACAACGTGCCGTTCCATACCCTCAGCTTCCCGGCGACGATCCTCGGCTCCGGCGAGGATTGGAAACTGGTCGATTACATCAAGTCGTTCAACTACCTGAATTACGAGGGCGGCCAGTTCTCCACCTCGCGCGGGCGCGGGATCTTCATGGACCAGGCGCTGGACATCCTGCCGTCGGATTATTGGCGCTGGTGGCTGCTGAGCCATGCGCCCGAAAGCTCCGACGCGGAATTCACCTGGGAGAATTTCCAGACCTCGGTGAACAAGGATCTGGCCGATGTGCTGGGCAATTTCGTCTCGCGGGTCACGAAATTCTGCCGCTCCCGCTTTGGCGAGGTCGTGCCCGAAGGCGGCGCCACCGGGCCGCGCGAACAGGCGTTGATCACCGAGCTGACCGAGCGGCTGGCCCGCTATGATGCCCATATGGAGGCGATGGAAGTCCGCAAATCGGCACAGGAATTGCGGGCGATCTGGGCGGCGGGCAACGAGTACCTGCAATCCGCCGCACCCTGGGCAGTGTTCAAGGAAGACCCGGAGGAGGCCGCCGGCATCGTGCGCATGTCGTTGAACCTGGCTGCCTTCTATGCCGATCTCTCCGCACCCTTCATTCCCGATGCGGCCGCCGAACTGCGCAAATCTCTGGCGCTGGACAGTGCCGGCTGGCCGGACGACGTTGTCCTGGCCCTGTCGCGGCTGGCTCCCGGCCATGCCTTCACCGTACCGGAGAACCTGTTTCGCAAACTCACCGACGAGGAATGCGAAGACTGGGCTGCCCGCTTCCAGGGCACGCGGGACTGAACCGCCGGGGCTGGTCATGTCGGGGCGGCCGCTGCGCCCCCTTGCGCCAACCGCCCCGGCACCGGGCCAGACGCTCCGGCCTGGCGTGATCGCCGCACCGTATTGCCCCCCTTTTGCCTGGCGGCTGCTCCCTGGTCCGGGGGCAGCGACATCCCGGCCCCTGCCCCCCTCTGCCCCATGCCTCAGCCCTGCCCCTCGTCGCGAAGAGGGGCACGTCGCGCCTGCGCGCATCGGGCAGGGTGCTACCGCCATTTTAGCGCCAGGATCGACAGGTCATCCTCCAGCGCCGGGCTACCGCGCCATTGCGACAGCGCGCCCACGATCCGGTCGGGCAAGTCGGCGCTGACGCCGCCACGGCCCTCGCGAATCAGCCTCTGCAACCGGGTGCTGCCAAAGGGTATTTTCCGCGCATTCTCTGCCTCCGGCGCGGCGTCGGAACAGACCACCAGCGATCCGCCCGGCCGCAGGGTGATCACCCTGGTCTCGAAATCCGCGTCCGGGAACATCCCGACCGGATACCCGCCATACCCCACCGGCTCCACCGCCCCCTCTGGCGTCAGGTAGTAGGGTGAGGGATAGGCCGCCTGGCAATAGGACAGCCGCCCGCTATGGTTGTCGAGAACGCCGCAGAACATGCCGAAAGACTCGCCATTGTCCGGTATCCTGAATCGGGTGTTCAGCCGCCGGACCAAAGCCGCCGGATCTGGCGCGTCCGAATTTTTCAGCACGGCCGTGGCGAAATAATGCGGCGTGACCATATGCCCGATCGCCACGGACAGAAGCGCGGCCCGGATGCCCTGTCCCGCGACGTCGACCGCGTAGAAGGCCAGCATTCGATCATCCAGCGCAAAACACCCGAACATGTCTCCCGACACCACCGCCGAGGGCACGAAGGCGGAGGCGACCTGCGTATCCAGCATCCTCTGGCTTCTGGCCGGAAGCAGGCGGCGCTGGGCGTTCGCCGCGCTTTTCAGATCCGCGGTGATACGCTCATTCGCCTGCCGAAGGGTGCGCTGATGCCCGGCCATGTCGCCGGCGTGCCGAATAAACCGGCTGGCCGCCCGCAGACGGGCCTTCAACGCGGCAGAATCCCGCTCACGCGGCAGGAATGCGTCCGCCCCCGCCGCGAGTGCGGCGGACCGGGTGTCGTCCTGATCGCGCCCGGTCATCAGAATGATATGAACGTAGTGATCCAGGTCCAGTTCCCGCACCGCCCGGGTCAGCCCGATCCCGTCCACCTGGGGCAGCTTGCAGTCGCTGATCACGATCTGCGCCCCGCTGTGACGCAACAGTTTCAGTGCCTCAACCCCGTCTGCCGCCGACAGCGTGCGATAACCCAGCCCCTCGATCAGCCGGCCAAGGCTATGCCGGCGTCCGGGATGTTCACCGGCGACGACAACGTCAAGCGGTGCCATGAGCTGCCCCACATTCGCCAGGCCTGCCAGACCCCCAGCGGTGCATGAGAGACCGCTGCGGCCGCTGCCAAACACGGACCCTGCTGACCGTTGATCGTGAAAAACCCGTAAACTCCATCGTTTTTCCATGCCTCATGTGCCGCCGATCTGACCCTGCTCGTGGTCTAAGTGACACTAGCCCGCGCCTGCAGAGCGATGATACGGCGCAAAGGAGCCCTGCCAGTGCCATCCGCAGGCCCACCTGTGCATCAGGATAGGACATCTATGCGCCTGCCCCGGATCGAGGACAAAGCCCCCTCAGCCCCACAAGGTGCGACGGAACAGGGCTGAGATAATTTTTTCAGGAGAAATATGGTGCCCCCACACGGACTCGAACCGCGGACATCCTGATTACAAATCAGGCGCTCTACCAGCTGAGCTATAGGGGCCCCTGCGCGCTGGCGCGCGAAAGCAGGGCGTTGCTACCCCGGAACGGCCCGCTCTGCAAGCCCTCCGGACGGGGAACGATACGCAAGGCTAGCGGTTCGCCCGCGCCAGAAGGCCCACGGCGGCCAGCCCCACCAGGATGATCAGCAAGGCGGCCGGCGCGGCTTCGCCCAGCAGCTCCAGGCTGGCCTTGTCATGGGTCAGCGTGGCCAGCGTGTCGTAATTGAACGGGCGCAACAGCAGCGTCGCGGGCAGTTCCTTGACGCAATCAACGAAGACCAGCAGCAGCGCCGAGGCGAGGGAGCCGCGGATCAACGGGAATTGCACCTCCCGCAGCACCTGCCCGCGGCTGCGGCCCAGCGATCGCGCGGCCATCGGCAGCGAAGGCGCCACCCGCCCCATCGCCGCATCCGCAGCGCCCTGGGCGATGGCGAAGAACCGCACGCAATAGGCCAGCACCAGCGCAAAGGCGGTGCCGGTCAGGAACAGCCCCGGATCCCAGCCGGTGGCGGCCAGGATGCCGTCGGCCAGCACATGGTCCAGCGCCGCCAACGGGATCAGGATGCCGACCCCCAGCACCGCGCCCGGCGCGGCATAGCCGATCGTCGTCACCGGCAGCAGGACGCGGGGCAGCACGGCACCGGACAGGCGAACGCCGTAGACCAGAAAGACCGCCGCCAGCACCGTGACACAGGCGGCGATGCCCCCAACGATCAGCGTGTTCCACAAGGCCTGCACCAGGTCGGGATCGCCCCAGACCTCCACCTGGTCCAATGCATGGCCCGCGATCACCCCGCCCGGCAGGACGAAACCGGCGCCGAACGGCACCAGGCAGGCAAGCGTTGCCAGCAGGCCCGTCATGCCCGTCAACTGTTGCCGGGGCACCGGACGGTGGCGGGAGGAGAGGTTGTAGAACCGGGACCGCCGGCGGGAGGCCTTCTCGATCAGTACCAGCGCGACGATCAGCACCAGGATCACGCAGGACAATTGCGCCGCGCCGCCCGGATTGGAGCTTTGCAACCAGACGGAGAAGATGCCGGTGGTCAGCGTCTGTACGGCGAAATAATCCACCGCGCCGAAATCATTGACCGTTTCCATCATCACGATGGCCATGCCAGCGGCGATGGCGGGCCGGGCCAGGGGCAGGCCGACGCGCCGGAACCGGGCAAAGGGGCCCAGGCCGAGCGACATCGCGACCTCCTCGCCGCCGCCCGATTGCTCCCGAAAGGCGGCGCGGGCGAGCAGGTAGACATAAGGATAAAGCGCCGCGCTCAGCACCAGTACGGCGGCGGGCAAGGACCGGATCTCCGGAAACCAGTAGTCGCGCGCCGATTGCCAGCCAAACAGCCCACGCAGCGCGGTCTGCACCGGACCGGCATATTCCAGCAGATCCACCAGCGCATAGGCGCCGACATAGGCCGGGATCGCCAACGGCAGCAACAGCAACCATTCCAGCCAGCGCGACAGCGGGAACCGGTAACGCGTCAGCAACCAGGCCGCCCCGGTCCCCGCCATGCCGGTGACGATCCCCACCGACAGCATCAGGATCACCGTGCTGCGCAGGTAGCGCGGCAGGGTTGTGGACAGCAGATGCGGCCAGATGTTTTCCGTCGGCGTAAAGGCGATCCAGACCACCGACAGGATCGGAATCAGCACCAGCAGCGCGATCAATGCCGCGCCGACCGACCACGGGCCGGGCCACCGGATCTGCAAGGCCTTGCGCGCCGGAACCATAGTCTTCCCCTCGTCCGCCATGGCGGCTGAGTGCCCCAAACCGGTTTAACTGTCCAGTCGGCAGGCCTATATATGGACGAATCCCGCACCGACCCGGATCAGGTTACCTATGGAAGTTGTCATCCACGCCGGCGTTCACGCGACAGACGAGGACCGGCTGGTGAAATGCCTGCTGCGCAACAAGGAAAAGTTCCTTGAAACCGGCGTGGCGACCCCAGGCCCCTCGCGCTATCGGCAATTGCTGCGCGACGCGATGGTCGCGGTAGAGCGCGGCGCGGTGGAGCCGGGCGCGCGCGAAGTCCTGCTGGATGCCATCATGGAGCAGGACCACGTCAATCGCCTGCTGTTGTCGAGCGAGAATTTCTTCTGCAACCCCAAGCTGGCGATTTCCGGCGATCGGTTCTACCACCGCGCCGAACGGCGGTTGGCGGATTTCTGCACTCTCTTTGCTGGTGACGAGGTAGAGCTGTTCCTGGCGATCCGCGATCCCGGCACCTTCATCCCGGCCATCTTCGCCGCCTCCCCGGAGGAGGATTTCCCGACCTTCCTGCAAGACACCGACCCGACCCGCCTGCGCTGGTCCGAATTGATCACCCGCCTGCGGGACAACCTGCCCAACGTCGCTCTGACCGTCTGGTGCAACGAGGACACGCCCCTGATCTGGGCCGCGCTGGTGCGCGAGATCGCGGCGCAGGATCCCGACGCGCAGGTGCTGGGCGGCTACGATATCCTGCGGGAGATCATGTCGCGGGAGGGGATGCGCCGGTTCCGCGCCTATATCGACACCCATCCCGACCTGACCGAACGGCAGAAGCGCCGGGTGATCGCCGCCTTTCTCGACAAATATGCCGAGGAGGACAAGATCGCCGAAGAGGTCGATCTGCCCGGCTGGGACGACACGATGATGGATGTGCTGGCGGAGATTTACGAAGAAGACGTCGATGCGATCGAGCGGATGGACGGCGTCACCTTCATCGCGCCCTGACACCCGCGCCGTCCTGCCCCCGGCGCCCGCCCCGTCCTGACCCTTGCGCCACCTCGCCGCTTCGCGTCTTCTCACCGCTCCGTCGCGCACGGCCCGTCGCGCCCCGGCCCTGAAGAGGGCCGCGCCACGCGCCCACCCCTTCCCCTTGGCGTCCTGAACGGGTATCCCCGCGCCAACACGATTTCAGGGACCACGACGATCATGGCGATGGACAAGACCTTTGACGCGGCCGAAGCCGAGGCGCGCATTTACGAGACCTGGGAAAAAGCCGGCGCCTTCAAGGCCGGGGCCAATGCCTCCCGTTCGGAGACCTTCTCCATCATGATCCCGCCACCGAACGTGACCGGATCGCTGCATATGGGCCATGCCTTCAACAACACGTTGCAGGACATTCTGGTGCGCTGGAAACGGATGCAGGGCTTTGACACGCTGTGGCAGCCCGGCACCGATCACGCCGGTATCGCCACCCAGATGGTCACCGAACGCGAGATGGCCGCCAATGGCGAACCTACCCGCACCGAAATGGGGCGCGACGCCTTCATGGAACGGGTCTGGCAGCAGAAGATCAAGTCGCGCGGCACGATCATCGGCCAGCTGAAACGGCTGGGGGCCTCCTGCGATTGGTCGCGCGAGGCCTTTACCATGTCCGGCGCCCCCGGCGCGCCCGCCGGCGAGGATGGCAATTTCCACGACGCGGTGATCAAGGTCTTCGTGGACATGTACAACAAGGGGCTGATCTATCGCGGCAAGCGGCTGGTCAACTGGGATCCCCATTTTGAAACCGCGATCTCCGATCTGGAGGTCGAGAACGTCGAAGTCGCGGGCCACATGTGGCATTTCAAATACCCGCTGGCCGATGGCGCGACCTATGAATATCTGGAGAAGGACGAAGACGGCACCGTCCTCTTCCGCGAAGAACGGGATTACATCTCCATTGCCACCACGCGGCCCGAGACGATGCTGGGCGATGGCGCGGTCGCGGTGCACCCCTCGGATGAACGTTACGCGGCAATTGTCGGGAAATACTGCGAAATCCCGGTGGGGCCGAAAGAACACCGCCGCCTGATACCGATCATCACGGATGAATATCCCGATCCCACCTTCGGCTCCGGCGCGGTGAAGATCACCGGCGCGCATGATTTCAACGATTACCAGGTGGCCAAACGCGGCGGCATCCCGATGTATCGCCTGATGGACACCCGCGGTCGGATGCGCGCCGACGGCGCCCCCTATGCGGAAACCGCCGCCATCGCCATGCAGGTTGCCCGTGGTGACCGCAGCCTGACAGAGGCCGAGGCCGACGACCTGAACCTTGTCCCCGACGACCTGCGCGGGCTGGACCGGTTCGAGGCGCGTGAAAGGGTCATCGCCCAGATCACCGGCGAAGGTCTGGCCGTCATGACCCAGGCCACCGATCCGCGCCTGGGCAAAGCCGCCGCCAAGGCCCCCACCGCCCCGGAGGAAGGCGGGGAGGACCGCGCCGAACACCCTGTCCCGCTGGTGGAGGCCAAGACCATCATGCAGCCCTTCGGCGACCGGTCGAAAGTGGTGATCGAACCCATGCTGACGGATCAATGGTTCGTGGATACCGACCAGATCGTCGGCCCCGCACTGGAGGCCGTGCGCAACAAGACCACCACCATCCTGCCGGAGCGGGACGAAAAGGTCTATTTCCACTGGCTGGAGAATATCGAGCCCTGGTGCATCTCCCGCCAGCTGTGGTGGGGGCACCAGATCCCGGTGTGGTTCGACGACGAAGGCAACCAGTATTGCGCCCCGACCGAGGCCGAAGCCCAGGCCATGGCCCCGGGCAAGGCACTGACCCGCGACCCTGACGTACTCGACACCTGGTTCTCCTCCGGCCTCTGGCCGATCGGCACGCTGGGCTGGCCGGAAAACACCGAGGAACTGGCGAAGTATTTCCCCACCTCCGTTCTGGTCACAGGCTTCGACATCATCTTCTTCTGGGTCGCCCGAATGATGATGATGCAATATGCCGTGGTCGGCGACCGGCCCTTCGATACCGTCTATGTCCACGCGCTTGTCCGCGACGAGAAGGGCAAGAAGATGTCGAAATCGCTGGGCAATGTGCTCGATCCGCTGGACCTGATCGACGATTACGGCGCCGATGCCGTGCGGTTCACCCTGACGGCCATGGCGGCGATGGGGCGCGATCTGAAACTGTCCAAGGACCGGATCGCGGGCTATCGCAACTTCGGGACAAAGCTCTGGAACGCCGTGCGCTTCGCCGAGATGAACGGCGTCTATGCCGACGGGGCGCCCGTCGCCGACCGTCCGGCCACCAGCGCCACGCTGAACACCTGGATCGTCGGCGAAACCGCTCGCGTCCGGGAGGATGTCGACGCCGCGCTGGCGGCCTATCGCTTCGACGACGCGGCCAATGCGCTCTACCGGTTCGTCTGGGGCAAGGTCTGCGACTGGTACGTGGAATTCTCCAAGCCGCTGCTGCAGGACGACGCGCCGGAGAAGGCGGAGACACAGGCCGTCATGGGCTGGGTGCTGGATCAATGCATGATCCTGCTTCACCCGATCATGCCCTTCGTGACCGAAGAGCTCTGGTCCGCCACCGGCCATGACGGGATGCTGGTCCACGCCGATTGGCCGACCTATGGCAGCGATCTGATCGACCCGGCGGCGGATCGCGAAATGAACTGGGTCATCACCCTGATCGAGAACATCCGCTCGGCCCGCGCGCAGATGCATGTCCCCGCCGGCGCCCAGATCCCGATGGTCGTCACCCAGATCGACGCCCCCGGTCGCGCCGCCTGGGACCGGAACGTCGCGCTGATCAAGCGTCTGGCCCGTGTCGACAGCCTGGAAGACGCCGACGCCTTTCCCAAGGGCACGGTAACCATCCCCGCAGAGGGCGCCAATTTCGGCCTCCCCCTCGCAGGCGTGATCGATGTGGCGGCGGAAAAGGCGCGGCTGGAAAAGACACTGGGCAAGCTGGCAAAGGAAATCGGCGGCTTGGAAGGGCGATTGAAAAACCCCAAATTCGCCGAAAGCGCCCCGGCCGAGGTGGTCGAGGAAACCCGCGCCAACCTGGCCGCGCGTCTGGACGAACGGGCCAAGCTTCAGGCCGCGCTGGACCGCATGGCCGAACTGGGCTGACATCTCCTCGGCGCGCGCCTCCTGCGCGCGCGCCGCACCCCACCGGGGCCGCCCCCGATCTGCGCCGCCTCCTCGACCCCGCACCGAGAGGCTCCCCAATCCCTTCGGGCGAAAATACCGCAGGGGGTGAATTGAGCGCAGCTCAAGAGGGGGACAGCGTCCCCCTTCTCCTCCTTCATACCCGGCAAATCCGCCGCGCAGCCGCGCAGAACCAGGCGCCGGGCCTTAGCGCCCCACCCGCCCCATCCGCCGGGCCAGCCGCTGTTCCAGCTGCACCAGCCCGTCGTGGATCAGCACCGCGAACAACCCCACGATCAACCCGCCCTGCACCACGTAGGCGGTGTTGTTGGTCAGCAACCCGGCGATGATCACCTCTCCCAGGGTCCGGGCCGCGACAGTCGAACCGATGGTCGCGGTGCCCAGGGCGATCACGACCGACAGCCGGATACCGGTCAGCATCACCGGCAACGCCAGCGGCAATTCCACCCGCAGCAGCCGTTGCCAACGGTTCAACCCGATGCCGCGCGCTGCCTCGATCGTGGCGGGGGGCAGCGTCGTCAGCCCGGTCACCGCATTCTCGAAGATCGGCAGCAGGCCATAGAGAAACAGCGCCACCAGCGTCGGCCCCGCCCCGAATCCCAGGGCCGGCACCGCCAGCGCCAGCACAGCCACCGGCGGAAAGGTCTGGCCCAGATTGGTGATGGTGCGCGACAGCGGCCGGAACGGCGCGCCCGACGGTCGCGTGACCAGTACCGCCAGCGCCACGGCCACCAGCGTCGCCGCGCCGGCCGCCAACACCACCAGCCCCAGGTGGCTGAGCGACAGCGACAACAGCGACACCCGCTCGTAGATCACCGGCCCGCCCGCCGGGGCCAGCGGCGCCAGCACCGGCGCGAACCAGTCTGGCCGAAGCACCAGCGCCAGCAGCAGCGCCACCAGCGCCGCGCGCAAGGCGCCGCCACGCGAGGGCCGGGGCAGGTTCATCCGTGCTGCTCCGCCCGGGCGCGCAGCGCGGTGAGGGTTACGCGGCCCAATGGCCTGTTCCCGTCAACGACGGGCACGGCCTCCCGACCCGTCCACAGGCAGGCCGACAGCGCCTCCCGCAGGCTGGCGTCCGGGGCCAGCGAAGGGCCGTCGGCGGCGCCGTCCTCCAGCAGCTCCGACACCGGGATCAGCGACAACAGGCGCAGCGGCCGGTCCACGTCGCCCACCATCTCGGCCACGAAATCGGTGGCCGGGCGGGCGATGATCTCGGCCGGGGGGCCATGCTGAACCAGCCGCCCGGCATCCATCACCGCCACGCGGTCGCCCAGGCGGATCGCCTCCTCCATGTCGTGGGTGACCAGCAGGATGGTAGATCCCAATTGCCGCTGGATCCGTCGCAGATCGTCCTGCGCACGGGCCCGGATGATCGGGTCCAGAGCGCCGAAGGGTTCGTCCATCAACAGCAGGTCCGGTCGCGAGGCCAGCGCCCGCGCCACGCCGACCCGCTGCGCCTGGCCGCCGGACAATTCCGACGGGTACCGGTGGCGGAACTCCTCGGGCGCAAGGGAAAAGAGCGTCAGCAGCGCGTCCACCCGTGCCGCGATCTCTTCCCGCGACCACCCCAGCAATTCGGGCACCGCGCCGATATTGCGGGCCACGTCGTGATGCGGGAACAGACCATGGCCCTGGATCGCATAGCCGATGCGGCGGCGCAGCAGATGCGGCTTCATCCTGTGGGTCGCATCGCCATTGATCCGCACCTCGCCCGATGTGGGTTCCACCAACCGGTTGATCATCCGCAGCAGCGTCGTCTTGCCCGAACCGGAGGTCCCGACGATCACCGTGATGGTGCCGGTCTCGGCGGTCATCGACACGGCATCGACGGCGCGGCGCCCGTCGTAGACCTTGGTTATGGCGTCGATCTCGATCATGCGGGGGCCTCCGCTTTGGGGGTCTTGGGCGGCGGCGGCGTACCGCGGCCGGAGGGACGCGCCAGGTCAACCAGGATATCCATCACGATGGCCGCCACCAGCGCCAACAGCACCGTCGGCAGCGCGCCCAACAAGATCAGGTCCGTCGCCGTCTGGTTCAGTCCCTGGAAGACGAAGGTGCCGAAGCCGCCGCCGCCGATCAGCCCGGCAATCACCGCCAGCCCGATGTTCTGCACCAGCACGATGCGCAGCCCGGCCAGCAGCACGGGCAGGCCCAACGGCAACTCCACCCGAAACAGGCGTTGGCGCGGGGTCATTCCCATGCCGCGCGCGGCCTCCAGCGCGGCGGCGGGCACGGCGGCCAGCCCGGCAACGGTGTTGCCCACCACCGGCAACAGTGAGTAGAGGACCAGCGCCAGGAAGGCCGGGGCGAACCCGATGCCCGCGATGCCCAGGGCACGCGCGCCCGGCAGGCTGTCGCCCACCCAGCCCAGAACCGGGATCATCAGGCCGAACATCGCCAGCGACGGAATCGTTTGCAAGAACGACAGAACCGGCAGCACCGCATCGCGCATCCGCATCCGGCGGGCGCAGTAGATTCCCAGCGGAAAGCCGATGCAGGCCGCCGCCGCCAAGGAGCCGAAGGCCAGACCCAGGTGACGCAACGCCGCATCAGCGAAGGCATCGGCGCGGCTGAAATATTCCTGCGCGATCGACAGATCCGCCAGCGCGCCTGAGGCCAGCACCGCCCCCAGGGCCGCCAATCCCGCCGCCAGCAGGACCGCCCGCAGGCGCGGTCCCGGCGACATCTGCGCAAGCGCGTCGGCCAGCAGCATCAACAGGATCACCAGCAGGCACCAGAACCCAGCGGCCGGCGAAACGCGGGCATATTCCCCCGCGCCCTCCAACAGGGCAGAAGCGCCCCGCGTCAGCAGCCACAGCAGCCCCGCCAGCCCCAGCCCGGCCCCCGCCAGCCGCACTCGCGGCCAGGCGGCGGGCAGGCCCAGCAGCAGCCCCGCGATCACCGCGAACAGCCCCGACAGGCCGGTGGTCGCGCCGGGCAGCTCCCAGGCGCGCGCCCCCTGCCCCGTGACAATGCGGTTGGCGGCCAGCGTCAGCACCGGCGCCGTGGTCAGCGCCAGTCCCAACACCGCGAACAGCACGCCGGGCGGGGACAAGGCCGTTGCGGCCCCGCGAGGGGTCATGACCCTGTCGATCAGTCCAGGATCCCGGCCTGGGTCAGGTAGTCGCGAGCGACGGATTCGGCCGGTTCACCGCCAACCTGGATGCGGCCGTTCAGCTTTTGCAGGGTGGCCATGTCCAGCCCGGCCATGATCGGGTTCAGGATCTCGGGGATGGCGGGATATTCGGCCAGCACGGCGTCGCGGATGATCGGGGCGGGTTCATAGACCGGCTGCACGCCCTTGTCATCCGCCATCACCACCAGCCCGGTGGCACCCACACCGCCATCGGTGCCGTAAACCATCGCCGCATTCACACCCGAGGTGCCGCGCGCCGCCGCCTGGATCGTCGCCGCCGTGTCGCCGCCCGACAGGATTACCGTCTGGTCCTGCGACAGGGAGAAGCCGTAGGTCTCCTGCATCGCCGGTAGCACGGCGGGGGAGGAGACGAATTCGGTCGATGCAGCCAGTTTGACCTCTCCGCCCCCGGCGACCCAGGTGCCGAATTCCGACATGGTGGTCAGCCCGTTCTCCGAGGCGACCGGCCCGGTCAGGGCGATCGCCCAGGTGTTGTTGGCGGGGGCGCTGTCAAGCCAGGTGATGGCGTTATCGCTATCCAGTTCGGCGGCGCGGGCATGGGCCTTGGCCGCATCCTTCCACACGTCGCTGTCGGCCTCGTTGAAGAAGAACGCAGCGTTGCCGGTATATTCGGGGTAGATGTCGATCTGCCCGGCCAGGATGGCTTCCCGGACGACCTGGGTGCCGCCCAGCTGCAAGCGCCGTTCGACGGGCAGGCCGGCGTCTTCCAGGGCCAGGGCGATGATGTTGCCCAGCAGGCCGCCCTCGGTGTCGATCTTGGAGGACACGGTAATGTCCGCCTGTGCGGACCCCGCCAGCGCAAGGGCCAGACCGGTGCCGAGTAGGATGGTGGTTTTCATGACGGGATCGTCTCCTTGAACGCGGGTCGGGGCGTGCGATGCGCGCCCTGCTTCGCCTCAATGTAGCGGCAGATTCCCAAAGGCAAAGGTGCGGGGCCCGGCCTTTTTCGACGAAAATGCGACGCCTCTTCACATTCCGGTGGCTGCGCCCGCGACCCGCTTTGACCGGTCCGGCTACGCCCCCGCGCCAGGGCGCTTGGCAAGTGCCCCCTCGCGTCGGTCGATGCGCAGGACCGACAGGGCCGAGACCAGGCCCGCAAGGCTGGCCAACGCCATCAGACCCGGCAGCAACCACACCCCCTGCTCGGCCGAAACGACGGCCCCGGTCAGCGTCGACAGCACGGCGCCAAATCCCACGATCATCGCGCTGCTGACCCCGGAGGCCGTGCCGGCCAGGTGCGGCCGCACCGACAGCGCCCCGGCGGAGGCATTGGGCGTGGTCAGCCCGTTGCCGATTCCCGACAGCACCATCGCGCCAAAGAACAGCGGCACGGACACGATGCCGAACGCCAGCAGGACCGTTGCGCCGCCCAGCCCCACCAGTGCGACCACGCGCCCGGCCAGCATCATCGCGGTGATCGACACCCGCGCATTCAGCCGTGTCGACAGCCCGGCCCCCAGCATGAAACCCAGGGTGATGGTGCCCATGAAGACGCCCAGCCGCGCAGTGGTCATGCCGAACACCGCCTTCACCACCAACGGGGCGCCGGCGATGAAGATGTAGAACGTACCGACGGAGAACCCCATGCAGGTCGCGTAGCCCCAGAACCGGCGAGAGCGGAACAGCTCGGGATAGCTAGCGAATTGCGTGGCAAAGCTGCGAGAGCGCTGGTGATGCGTTTCCCCCAGATCCAGCCAGGCGATGGCGAACAGGATCGCCCCACCGCCGCAATAGGCCCAGAAGCTGGCCCGCCAGCCGAAGGCGGAATCGAGAAATCCGCCGATCGTCGGTCCCACCATCGGCGCGACCGCCATCATGAAGGCCACCAGGGACATCTTCTTCGCCGCCTCCCTGGTCTCGAACATGTCGCGGATCACCGCCCGGCTCAGCGCCATGCCGGCGCCGACGCCGGTCTGACAGATCCGCGCGACCAGGAAGACCGTGAAACTTTCGGTCAGCGCACAGACCAGCGAGGCCAAGGCAAAGATCGCCAGCCCGCCCAGCAGCAGCGGCCGCCGCCCGTAGCGGTCCGACAGCGGCCCGACCAGGACCTGCACCACCGCTGTCACCGCCAGGTAGCCGCCGATGGCCAGGCTCATCACCCCGTAATCCACGTCGAAATCCGCGGCCATGTGGGCCAGAGAGGGCGCGAACATGTTCAGCGACATGACCGAAGCGCCGGTCAGCATGATCAGGGTCAGCAGGTGGGGCGGGGTCTTTGCAGGGCGCAGCATTCAGGGGTCCGTCGCAGTTTCGTGCGCATCTGGCACGGGGACTGACCGAATGGCAAATGTATTGTCTGACGAGTCAAATCGCCACCGCCGCCGGGGCGCCGCCGGCGGTGGCGGCGGTTACGTCCGGCCCGGCCGGTCCTGGTCGGCCCCTGAATCGTCCGATTGCGTCGCCGCCAGGTCTGCTTCCGGGTTGCCCCCTGTGGCCGCTCCGGGGTCGGCCTGCCCGATGCCCCGGAACACCGCGCGGAACGGCAGCGCCCACAACAGGCCCAGCCCGACATAGACCACCAGTTCCACCACCATCGATGGTCGGTCCAGCCAGTTCAGAATGGAAATCGCAGCCACGATGTAGACCGGCAGACCGATCAGCAGGATGACCAACGCCCAGCGGCGCCGTGCCTTGTAGCTCAGCGCCATGGCCGGGCTCCTTCAGGTTGGCCCGGCCGCGCCGGGGGCAAGGATGGGCCCGCACATGCGCGCGGAGCCCGAGAGGCAGCGCCCCGGACGGTCAATCGGAGAACGGATCGGTGACCAGAATCGTGTCTTCCCGCTCAGGCGAGGTTGACAGAAGGGCCACGGGGCATTCGATCAGCTCTTCGACCCGGCGCACGTACTTGATCGCATTGGCCGGCAGATCAGCCCAGCTGCGGGCGCCTTCGGTCGATTCGCTCCAGCCCGGCATTTCCTCGTAGATCGGCGTGCAACGGGCCTGCTGATCGGCGGCGATGGGCAGATAATCCAGCCGCTCCCCGTCCAGCTCGTAGCCGGTGCAGATCTTCAGTGTCTCGAACCCGTCCAGCACGTCCAGCTTGGTCAGGGCGATGCCGGTCACGCCGCTGGTCACGCAGGTCTGGCGCACCAGGCAGGCGTCGAACCAGCCGCAGCGCCGCTTGCGCCCGGTGGTGGTGCCGAATTCATGGCCCTGTTCCCCCAGGCGCTGGCCGTTCTCGTCGTCCAGCTCTGTCGGGAACGGACCTTCGCCAACGCGGGTCGTGTAGGCCTTGACGATGCCCAGCACGAAATCGATCGAACCGGGGCCAACCCCGGTGCCCGTCGCCGCCTGCCCCGCGATCACGTTGGACGAGGTGACAAAGGGGTAGGTGCCGAAATCAATATCCAGCAGCGCGCCCTGCGCGCCCTCGAACAGGATGCGGTTGCCGGCGCGACGCTTCTCGTTCAGCACCTTCCAGACCGGGGCGGCATAGGGCAGGATCTTGCTCGCGATCTCCTTCAGCTGGGCGATCAGCCCATCGCGGTCCACGGCGTCGATGCCCAGGCCGCGGCGCAGCGGATCATGGTGCTGCAAGGCGCGGTCAACACGGGCGATCAACGTCGCCTCGTCGGCCAGGTCCGCCACACGGATGGCACGGCGGCCGACCTTGTCCTCGTAGGCCGGGCCGATGCCACGGCCCGTGGTGCCGATCTTCGTGCCTTTGGATGCGGCTTCTTCCCGCGCGCGGTCCAACTCCCCGTGCAGGGGCAGGATCAGCGGCGTGTTCTCCGCGATCATCAGCGTCTGGGGCGTGATCTCCACCCCCTGTTTCTGGACCGTCTCGATCTCGGTCACCAGATGCCAGGGATCCAGCACCACACCGTTGCCGATCACCGACAGCTTGCCGCCGCGCACCACGCCGGACGGCAGCGCGTGCAGCTTGAACACCTCGCCATCAATGACCAGCGTGTGACCGGCGTTGTGACCGCCCTGGAAGCGGCAGATCACGTCTGCCCGTTCGGACAGCCAATCAACGATCTTTCCCTTACCTTCGTCACCCCACTGGGCTCCGACGACGACGACATTGGCCATGCTCATACTCCCTGAGGCGAAAACCCGCGCCGGTATAGCGAAGGCCGGTCGGGCGTGAAACCACAATCTGCGGCCTGCGCGCCGGGCCGCTCTCGCGGGGGCGGTCACTTGGACTGGACAGAACGCCGCGCTCAGGTAAAACCCCTGCATTGTGTTCAATTCTTATACGAGAGGGTCCGGCATGGGGTTCTTTGTTCGCTGGGTTGCAGCCTTTGTCTTGTTGGCGCTGACCTTCAATCCGACGCAGTGGAATTACGTCCGCTGGAGCAGTCAGCACTGGGAGGAGCAGATGCCGCTGGCCCTGTTGTTCGGGCTGCTACTGTTCGTCGCATACCTGATCTACCTGCGCGCCACGCTGCGGTCGATCGGGCTGTTCGGCATGGGGCTGGTGCTGGCGATCACCGGCGCGTTGCTGTGGGTTCTGTACGATTACGGCATTCTTGATCTGGGCAACCGCAACCAGAACGTCTGGCTGGGCATCTTCGCGCTGTCGCTGGTGCTGGGAATCGGGCTGAGCTGGTCGTTGATCCGCCGCCGGCTGTCCGGTCAGGTCGATATCGACGACGTGGACGAAGAATAGCCCCGCACTGCCCTCCCCCGCCGCGTGTTTCACACGGCCCCCGCGCCTTTGCCGGGGCCAGGGCGCACCGCATGCGGACGATCCCGGCCTAAAGGGTTGCGGCACTCCTTCCTGTGGCATAGATAGCCGCAAACCGCCGCTGCCGTCGTGCTGCTGGCGGCCCGACGCGATACAGACGGAATACCGACGTCCGCGGACGTCCCGAGTCATAGGCTGAGCAATGGAAAACGTCGTTCTCATCGTCCACCTGATCCTGGCGCTTGCGCTGATCGGTGTCGTGCTTCTGCAACGTTCCGAAGGGGGCGGGCTGGGCATGGGCGGCGGCGGCGGCGGTGCCGTCTCGGGCCGCGCCGCGGCCACGGCCCTGGGCAAGGTCACCTGGGGCTTGGCCATCGCTTTCATCATCACGTCGCTGACGCTGACGATCATCGCGGCGGAAAAATCCGCCGGAACTTCGGTTCTGGACCGGTTCGGCACGCCCGAAGCATCGGAACCCGCCGACCCCACCGCGCCGGTCCTGCCTGATGGCGGATCGCTGATCCCGCCGCCCGCAGGCGGCAATGACACCGGTGGCCTCACGCCCTCCGCCGATTGATTCACAACACCTTGCGGATCCGACGCGGCGATTAAACATCATCTAGCGAAGCGGTTGCCGCTTCGCCGCGAATCTGGTAGTGCTTGAATCCCGTGATGCTGCGGCCCGTTGGGCCGTTCTCAGCAGGGATTTGCGTTACGCTTGCTTGCGTTTCGCGCAGAATTCACGGGAGCCTTCGACATGGCACGGTATATCTTCATCACGGGCGGCGTGGTGTCGTCCCTCGGGAAAGGCCTGGCCTCTGCCGCGCTTGGCGCGTTGTTGCAGGCCCGCGGCTTTTCGGTCCGGCTCCGCAAACTGGACCCGTACCTGAACGTCGATCCCGGCACGATGTCGCCCTTCGAGCACGGCGAAGTCTTCGTCACCGACGATGGCGCGGAAACCGACCTGGACCTGGGGCATTACGAACGCTTCACCGGGGTCGCCGCGCGGATGACCGACAGCGTGTCTTCCGGCCGGATCTATTCCAACGTGCTGGAGAAGGAGCGTCGCGGCGACTATCTGGGCAAGACGATTCAGGTGATCCCGCACGTCACCAACGAGATCAAGGATTTCCTCTCTGTCGGGGAGGACGAGGTCGATTTCATGCTGTGCGAGATCGGCGGCACCGTCGGTGACATCGAGGGGCTGCCCTTCTTCGAGGCGATCCGCCAATTCGCCCAGGACAAGCCGCGCGGGCAATGCATCTTCATGCATCTGACGCTGCTGCCCTGGCTGGCCGCCAGCGGGGAACTGAAGACCAAGCCGACCCAGCACTCCGTCAAGGAACTGCGCTCCATCGGGTTGCAGCCGGACATCCTGGTCTGCCGCTCCGAACAGCCGATCCCCGAGAAGGAGCGGGAAAAGCTGGCCCTGTTCTGCAACGTGCGCCCCGAATCGGTGATCGCCGCCTATGACCTGGCCTCCATCTACGAGGCCCCCCTGGCCTACCACCACGAAGGGCTGGACCAGGCGGTGCTGGACGCCTTCCAGATTTCTCCCGCGCCGAAACCGGACCTGACCACCTGGCAGGATGTCTACGACCGCATCCACACCACCGATGGTGAGGTCAAGATCGCCGTGGTGGGCAAGTACACGCAGCTGGAAGACGCCTACAAATCCATCAAGGAGGCGTTGATTCACGGCGGCATGGCCAACCGGATCAAGGTGACGACCGAATGGGTGGATGCCGAGATCTTCGATCACGAGGACGCGGCACCGCATCTCGAAGGGTTCCACGCCATCCTGGTGCCCGGCGGCTTTGGCGAGCGCGGCACCGAGGGCAAGATCAAGGCGGCGCAATTCGCCCGCGAACGCAAGATCCCCTATCTGGGCATCTGTCTCGGCATGCAGATGGCCGTGATCGAGGCGGCGCGCAACCTGGCCGGCGTGGAAACCGCCGGGTCGGAAGAATTCGACCACGAGGCCGGCAAGAAGCGGTTCGAACCTGTCGTCTACCACCTGAAGGAATGGGTGCAGGGCAACCATGCCGTGCGCCGCAAGGTCGATGACGACAAGGGCGGCACCATGCGCCTGGGCGCCTATACCGCAGCCCTGACCGAAGGATCGCGTGTCGCGCAGGTCTACGGCACCGACACGATCGAGGAACGCCACCGCCACCGCTACGAGGTCGATATCCGGTACCGTGACCAGCTTGAGCAGCACGGGCTGACCTTCTCCGGCATGTCCCCGGACGGACGGCTGCCGGAAATCGTGGAGGTTGAAGACCACCCTTGGTTCATCGGCGTCCAGTTCCACCCCGAGCTGAAGTCGAAACCGTTCTCCCCGCATCCGCTGTTCAAGGATTTCGTCCGGGCGGCCAAGGAAGTCTCCCGCCTGGTCTGACCCGGTGGCCGCCGTTTCGATCCCGGGCCCTGGTGATCGGCCCGGCATGATGAGCCCCTACAGGATCGGCCCTGCCTGATCCCCCCCGGCCCGTCCGGTCCGGCCCTGCCCTGTCCACGCGGCACGGAACTTCCCCTGCCGGAGGGAATTGGTTCCGCATGACTCAGGACATGTTCTTTCAGGGCTGGGGTGGCGTGTTGCGCGTGCTGATCGTCGGCACGCTGGCCTATGGTTGGCTGGTGCTTTTGTTGCGGGTCTCGGGCAAGCGAACGCTGGCCAAGCTGAACGCGTTTGACCTGGTCGTGACGGTGGCCATCGGCTCTACCCTCGCCTCCATCCTGCTGTCGAATTCCATCGCCCTGGCGGAAGGGATCACCGCGCTGACCCTGTTGGTTGGGTTGCAATACGCGGTGGCGTTCCTGTCGGTGCGCTGGCGCCCTTTTGCCCGCGCCATGCGGTCCGAACCCACGCTGCTGTTGCATGACGGCGCCTTCTGTCACGCAGCCATGCGCCGCGCACGCGTCACCGAAGGCGAACTGATGACCGTGCTGCGCGCCGACGGTCGCCGCGCCACCCCTGACGAGGTCGGCGCCATCGTGCTGGAAAGCGACGGATCCTTCTCTGTCCTGGAGCGCAAGGCAGGCGCCATCCTCAAATTCGACGCCCCTCATCAAACCGTCACATAGCCGTGGCATCAGGGGGCAAAGGCCCCGCCCGGCCCGGCGCGGGGTGTCAATTGCTGCGCGCGAGGTGCCCCCATGTCCCCCGAAGAATTCAAGGACGCCGAAGACTGGCTGGAAGCCGAGTTGAAGGACGAGATGGATCAGGATTACGAGATCGAGATGGAGGATGCCGTCCTCTCGATGAAGATCCGGGAGATCTACCGCAAGTCCCACGGCCGCAGCATCCCGCGCCCGCAATATTTCCGCGACCTGCTGCGCCTGCAATCGGAACTGATCAAGCTTCAGGATTGGGTGGTGCACAACAAGGAAAAGGTCGTCGTCATCTTCGAGGGCCGCGACAGCGCCGGCAAGGGCGGGGTGATCAAGCGGATCACCCAGCGGCTGAATCCGCGCGTGGTGCGCACCGTCGCCCTGCCCGCCCCGTCGGATCGGGAAAAGACGCAATGGTATTTCCAGCGCTACGTGCCCCACTTGCCCGCAGGCGGGGAAATCGTGCTGTTCGACCGCTCCTGGTACAACCGCGCCGGGGTGGAGCGCGTCATGGGCTTTGCCGAGGAAGAGCAGGTTCAGGACTTCTTTCACGACGTACCGGAATTCGAACGGATGCTGGTGCGATCGGGGATCCGGCTGGTGAAATACTGGTTCTCGATCACCGACGAGGAACAGCAGATGCGGTTCCTGATCCGCATCCACGATCCGCTGAAGCAATGGAAACTCTCGCCCATGGACCTGCAATCGCGGGTGCGATGGGAGGATTACACCAAGGCCAAGGAAGAGATGCTGGCTCGTACCAACATCGCCGAAGCGCCATGGTACATCGTGCCCGGCAACGACAAGAAACGCGCCCGGCTGAACTGCATGGACCACTTGCTGTCGCTGTTCCCCTATACCGACGTCCCGCACGAGGAGGTCGCCCTGCCCGAACGTGTCTACAACAGTGATTACGAACGCTCCATCCTGCCGCCCGAACTCTACGTGCCGTCGAAATACTAAGGGGCGTCGCCACCCACCCCGCGCCTCACGGCACCGGGAGGGAAAGGACAGCCGGCGGGGAGGCGCGTCGCGGCTGGCGCGGTTCAGCCGAACCGGGGGCTGATCAGATTGCCGAACAGGCCAGGTTTCTGGCCGGTCTTGCGATGGGCCTGACGGCCCTTGCGGCGGGCGATGATCTGGCTGTCGGTCAGCAACGGGGCCAGCACCGTCTCGTTGATGCCCCAGCGGCGGGGCAGGCCCTGGCGGGTATCCTCCCGCTGTTGGCGCAGATAGGCAAGCAGGCGGTCAGGTTCGCTAACCGGGCGGGCGGGATCGGGCAGGTAGAATCCGGCGTTGATCCGCTGGCAAAGCGCGTCCAGCAGACTGCACGCCCGGCGATCCCGCTGGGCGACGGCATTGCGCGGCACGTCGTTGAACCGCTGTGGATCGCCATGCAGGAACAGCGTCAAAGCCGAGCCAAGATCGACGCCCTGCTGGGCGCTGATCCAGCTGATCACGTCCAGCCCGGTGGCGTCCCAGCGCACGGCACGGGCCATGGCGCAGACCTGCCGGGAGGGCGCGACTTTCAGCGCGCGGATGCGATCTTCGGACGGGGCCGACGACCAGTCGATCGATGCGAGACTAACCATGAATTTCGACCCCCAAGCCGGATTCCCACTCGCCTTCAATGTCGTTTGAGACTGGGCGAAAATTGGGCCGCAAATGTGTCCTTCTCATGGAGATCGGGGCGCATTGGCGTCACCCCTGTCGCCCCCCTTGGTCAGCGCTTGGCCGCCGTCTGGTCGCGCCGGTGGCCCGACGGCGGCAGACCGCGCGACAGGCGGCCACGCGACGGCGTTGCGCGCCCGGACACGCCAGCCCTTGGCGCAGGGCGCGCGGCGGCCTATATCCCCGGCATGTTCGCTGATTTCCTCTCCCGTCTCATCGCGCCCGCGCCGCAGGTTCTGCCCGACGCCGACGCCCGTCTGGCCCTGACCGCGCTGCTGGTCCGGGTCGCCCGTTCCGACGGCAGCTATGACGCGGGGGAGCGGGCGCAGATCGCCCGCATCGCCGCCACCCGCTATCGCCTGGACGAAACCGACACCAGCCGCCTGCTGGCCGATGCCGAAACCCTGGAACAGGAGGCGCCGGATACCGTGCGCTTTACCCGCGCGATCAAGGACGCGGTTCCGTTCGAGGACCGGCTGGCCGTGGTCGAAGCACTGTGGAAGGTCGTGCTGGCCGATGGCAAGCGGGAGCAGGAAGAAGACGCGCTGTTGCGTCTTGTCGCCAGCCTGCTGGGCATCACCGATCAGGACAGCGCCCATGCCCGCCACCGTGCCCAGGCGGAGCTGGACGCCGACGGCGCGTGACCGACGGGCCGACAGGCCGTGCCGGCAGCGGGCTGATCGCCGCGCTGCCGATGTACGACCGCCCCGGCACCCGCAGCGCACACGACCGGCTGTGGCAATTGATCGCCCGCGACCTGCCCGGCGCGCCCGCCGCGCTGACCCGACCGTCGGATCCGTGGCAGGTCTGGACCTCTCCCGACCTGCTGCTGGCGCAGACCTGCGGCCTGCCCTATCGCGAGATTCTGCATGACCGCGTCACCCTGGTCGCCACCCCGGTGCATGACCTGCCCTGCCCGCCTGGCCAATATGACAGCGTGTTGATCGCCCGCGCCGATGATCGGCGCCAGACGCTGGCCGATTTCGACGGCGCCGCCTTCGCCTATAACGAGGGGCTGTCGCAATCCGGCTGGGCCGCGCCGATGACCGCGCTGCGTGCGGCGGCGGTGCAGCCGGGCGATTTCCTGGAGACCGGGGCGCATGCGGCCTCCGCCCGGGCAGTGGCGTCCGGGGCGGCCGACCTGGCCGGGATCGACGCCGTGACCTGGGCCATCCTGCGCGACCACGATCCCGCCCCCGCCGCGCTGCGGGTCATCGGGCGCAGCGCCGCCTCTCCGGCGCTGCCGTGGATCACCGCCCGGGACCGTGACCCCGATCCGATCCGTCGCGCGCTGGCCCGCGCCATCGCCGATCTGTCCGCCGACGACCGTTCCACGCTGCATCTGTCGGGCATGACGCTGGTTCCCTCGGCCACCTACCTTGCCCAACGCGACCGCTTTGTCGCGCCAAGACGCAAGGGCAACGCCTGATTTTTCGGCATTTCCCGGCGTCACCCCGCGCGAACCCGTTGCATTTGAACCCGTTCCGCGCCTTACTCGGGCAAATATTCCATTGCCCCGGTGAGCCGTGACCCAGCAACCGCCCGTTATCGAAATCCGTGACCTGCACAAGGCCTATGGCGCGCTCGAAGTGCTCAAGGGGGTCTCCATCACTGCCAATCGCGGCGATGTCGTCTCTCTCATCGGGTCGTCGGGATCGGGAAAATCCACCCTTCTGCGCTGCGCCAACCTGCTGGAAGACAGCCAGCAGGGCGATGTCCTGTTCAAGGGCGAATCCGTGCACTGGCGCGGGAGCGGCAGCCACCGCCGTCCGGGCGATGCGAAACAAGTGCTGCGCATCCGCACCAACCTGTCGATGGTGTTCCAGCAGTTCAACCTGTGGTCGCACATGACCATCTTGCAAAACGTGATGGAGGCCCCGGTGACCGTGCTGGGCCGCGACCGGGCGGAGGTCGAGCCGCGCGCCCGCGACTACCTGGCCAAGGTCGGCATCGGCGACAAGGCCGACGCCTGGCCCGCGCAATTGTCCGGCGGCCAGCAGCAGCGCGCCGCCATCGCCCGCGCCCTGTGCATGGAGCCGGAGGCCCTGCTGTTCGATGAGCCGACATCGGCGCTCGATCCCGAGCTGGAGCAGGAAGTCGTCAAGGTGATCAAGGACCTGGCCGCCGAGGGTCGCACCATGATCCTGGTCACCCATGACATGCGCCTGGCCGCCGACCTGTCCGATACCGTGGTCTTCCTGCACCAGGGCCGCATCATCGAGGAAGGCCCCCCCGACCGAATTTTCGGCGCCCCGGAGACGGAGCGCCTTCGCCAGTTTCTCAGCGCGACACAAGCCGCCTGAGCCGCAACGGCCGAAACAGGCCGACACACCGGGCCGCGCGCCCGGACGACCAACGGGAGACACGAATGAAACAGCTGATCCTTTCCACCGCCGCGCTGGCGCTGACGGCGGGCCTTGCCCTGGCCGAAAGCCACGCGACGACCGTACGTATGGGCACCGAAGGCGCCTACCCTCCGTACAACTTCATCGACGACGACGGCGAGGTTGCCGGCTTCGAGCGGGAGCTGGGCGACGAGCTGTGCAAGCGCGCCGAACTGACCTGTGAATGGGTGACCAACGAATGGGATTCGATCATCCCCAACCTGGTCTCGGGCAATTACGACACCATCATCGCGGGCATGTCGATCACCGATGAACGCGACGAAGTGATTGATTTCACGCAGAACTACTATCCGCCAGCGGCCTCCGCCTATGCGGCGATGACCGATGATCTGGACGTTGCCACCGCCGTGGTCGCGGCCCAGACCGCTACCATCCAGGCCGGCCATGTCGCCGAATCCGGCGCCACGCTGGTCGAATTCGCCACCCCCGACGAGACCGTCGCCGCCGTCCGCAACGGCGAGGCTGACGCGGTGTTCGCCGACAAGGATTATCTTGTCCCCGTGGTCGAGGAATCCGGCGGGGAGCTGACCTTTGTCGGTGAAGACGTCCAGCTGGGCGGCGGCATCGGCGTCGGCCTGCGCGAAAGCGATACCGAGCTGAAGGACAAGTTCGACGCGGCCATCACCTCCATGAAGGACGACGGCACGCTGAACACCATGCTGCGCAAATGGTTCGGCGAAGACGCCACCGTTTACGAGTAATCCGCACGGATGAGACCCGGACCGGGCGGCGCTGACCGCCCGGTCCCCTCCGGGGGAACACGATGTTCGATTTCTGCGCCGCGCCCGACACGCTGGACAGGGCGGCCTGGTTCGCCTGCTACCTGACCACGGGCAAGCACCTGCTGTTCTACCAGGCCTTCGGGCTGGTCATCGGGCTGATGCTGATCACCGCCCCCGTGGCCCTGGGCCTGGGCTTTGCCGGGGCGCTGGCGCGCCGCTCGCGGGTGGCACCGCTGCGCTGGCTGGGCACCGGCTATACCTCCATCGTGCGCGGCGTGCCGGATATCGCCTTCTTCCTCTTCGTGCCGCTGGCGCTGGATCAGGGGCTGGAATACCTGCGCCACCGGGTGAAATGCCCCGATTGGGAATTGCCGGTGCGGCAGGGCAATGATTTCGTTGTCTGTGCCCAGGCGAAGCTGCCGTTGTCCTCTGCCCCCCAGTTCTGGCACGAACTCTACGGCGTCTCCCTGGCGGTCGCGGCCTTTGCCTTCGTGTTCGGGGCCTTCGCGGCCTTCGTGCTGTCGGGCGCCATGAACGCCGTGCCCCGCGCCCAGCTGGAAACCGCCGAGGCCTACGGCATGACCCGCCGCCAGACCACCTGGCGCATTCTGGTGCCGCAGATGTGGGTCTATGCCCTGCCCGGCCTGTCCAACCTGTGGCTGATCCTGATCAAGGCCTCGCCGCTGCTGTTCCTCCTCGGGGTCGAGGATATCGTCTACTGGGCGCGCGAACTGGGCGGGGCGAAGACGCGCGCCTATGCCTATCCGCATCCCGATTGGCGCCTGTGGTATTTTCTGGCGCTTCTGGTCTTCTACCTGTTGATGACGCGCCTCTCCGAACTCGGCTTTGCCCGGCTGACGGCGCGGGTCTCGCGCGGCCAGGCCACCGCCGGCAACATGCAGGGAGGCGCGGCATGAGCTGCCTGCAAACCCTTCAGGACTACGGCCTGCGGGCCGTGGGTATCGGCGAGCGGCTGCTGCCGAAATCCGACTTCACCCTCTGTGACCAGGTGGTGCTGATCGGATCGGGGATGATCTGGAACGTCTATTTCGCCACCGCCGCGCTCTGCATGGGGTTCTTTGCCTCCGTCGCCGTGGCGCTGGCGCGCAACTCGCGGCACGGGCTGCTGCGCAAACCGGCGGAATGGTTCATCTTCATCTTCCGGGGCTCACCGCTCTTCATCCAGTTCTTCCTGTTCTACGAGGCCTTCACCCTCCTCCCGCGGGAGGGGATCACGATCCCCCTGGGCTTTACGGAGATCACCGCCGAAACCCGGTGGCTGACCCGGGCGGCGGCGGGGGCGCTGATCGTGCTGTTCCTGAACACCACCGCCTATACCGGGCAGATTTTCCATGGAGCCCTGCGCGCCGTGCCGCGCGGTGACCTGGAGGCCGCCTCGGCCTACGGTTTCACCCCCTGGCAGACGTTCCGGCGGGTGTCCTTTCCGACCATGCTGCGGCTGGCCTGGCCCGCCTACACCAACGAGGCGATCTTCCTCTTTCATGCCACCACGCTGGTCTTCTTCTCCTCCTTCCCGGCCTGGCAGCAGAAGGGCGATGCGCTTTATTACGCAAGCTATTTCGCCGACAAGACGTTCAACCCCTTCGTTTCCTACCCGATCCTGGCCGGGTTCTTCATCCTGGGCAGCCTGGGGGTGATCGGCCTTTATGGCATTGCCTACCGCCGGCTGACCCGTCATTTGCCGCGCACCGCGCGCAAACCGCTGCGCCTGCGCGCTGCGACCCTTGTGCGCTAGGGCCGCATCCCTCATCTATCGCAGATCCGATCGCCCGCCGGGGGCGCTGCCCCGGTCCCAACAGGCTTGACCCATGAAATTCGATACATTCCGCACCTTCCGCGTCGCCGCCGCCGATCTGAACGGGCAGATGCGGGGCAAACGCCTGCCCCGCACCGAATACCCCAAGCTGGGACAGGGCGCGGTGCGCATGCCCTATTCCGTTCTCAACGTCGATATCTGGGGCCAGGATATCGAGGATTCGCCCCTGGTCTTCGAAACCGGTGATGCCGACGGGCTGCTGTACCCCACCGATCACGGCGCGGTGCCGATGCCGTGGCTGGACAGCCCCTCCGCCCTTGTGCCGATGTGGATGTTCCACGAGGACGGCCGCCCCTTCGCCGGAGATCCGCGCCATGCGCTGGACCGGGTGCTGCAACGCTATGCCGCGCGCGGCTGGACCGTGCAGGCGGGGATCGAGATGGAATTCTACCTGGTCGATGATGCGGGGCAGGCCCTGTCGGCGCCGATGAACCCCGTATCGGGCCGCCCTCTGGCGGGTCATGCGATCCTGTCGATCCGGCAGCTCGATGCCTTCGACGCCTACCTGACAGAGCTGTACGAGGCCTGCGAAGCGATGGACATTCCCGCCGAAAGCGCCTCCTCCGAGGCGGGGCTGGGCCAGTTCGAGATCAACCTGCAACACCGCGATGCCATGGCCGCCGCCGACGATGCCTGGCTGTTCAAGGCGCTGGTGCGCGGCATGGCGCGGCGGCACGGCATGGCGGCGACCTTCATGGCGAAGCCCTTTGCCAATGACGCGGGTAACGGGATGCATGTGCATTTCTCCGTATTGGATCAGGACGGCAACAACGTCTTCGACGATGGCGGCCCGCGCGGCACCGATCTGCTGCGCCAGGCGATCGCCGGGTGTCTGGCCGGGATGCCCGGCGGCACGCTGGTCTTTGCCCCCCATGCCAACAGCTATGACAGGTTCCGCCCCGGCGCCCATGCGCCCACCGGCGCCTCCTGGGCCTACGAGAACCGCACCGCCGCGATCCGCGTGCCCGGCGGTCCGGCCCGTGCCCGGCGTATCGAACATCGCGTGGCCTGTGGCGACATCAACCCCTACCTGGCGCTGGCCGGCATCCTGGGGTCGGCCCTGGCGGGGATCGAAGGCAAGATGGAGCCGCCCGCCCCGATCACCGGCAACGCTTATGACCAGGCCACCGACCAGGAGGGGCTGATGCCCGATTGGGCGCGCGCCATCGCCCGGTTCGAGACCGATCCCCTGATGGCGGAGATCTTCGCGCCGGAGCTGATCGCCAACCTGTGCATGACCAAACGGCAGGAACTGCGCGGCCTGGCCGATATTCCCCCAGAAGAACATTGGACCGTCTACCTGGAAACGGTCTGAGCTATCGGGCGCGCCCCGATCTCCCCTTGCCGCCCGCGCCCGGCGGGCTTACCCTTTGCCCGTCAAACCTTTCGGTGGTCCATGAAAATCGGCATTCTGCTTACCGGCCACGCGCCGGAAACCCTTCTTCAGGAGGCTGGAGATTACGATCTGCTGTTCCGGCAACTCCTGACGGGGCACGACTTCGAATTCGAAACCTATCCGGTGGTCGACGGCATCTTTCCCGACAGCCCACTGACCTGCGACGGCTGGCTGATCACTGGGTCGAAACACGGCGTTTACGAAGATCTGCCCTGGATCGCGCCGCTGGAAACCCTGATCCGCGACATCCGCGATGCCGCGCGGCCCCTTGTAGGGATCTGTTTCGGCCACCAGATCATCGCCCAGGCCCTGGGCGGCCGGGTCGAGAAATTCGCCGGCGGCTGGGTTGTCGGATCCCAGGCCTATGTCGGCGCCAACGGGCCGGGGCGGTTGAACGCCTGGCACCAGGACCAGGTGGTCGAACTGCCCGCCGGGGCGCAGGTTCTGGCCTCCTCGGACAGCTGCCAGTTCGCCGCCGTCGCCTATGGTCCGACGATCTACACAGTGCAGGCCCACCCGGAGTTCAACGCCGATGTTCTGGCCAACCTGATCCGCATGCGCGGTCGCGGCGTCGTGCCCGACCCGCTTCTGGACCAGGCGGAGGCGCTGCTGGACAGCCCCACCACCGCACGGGACGAAGCCGCCCGGCTGGCCCGCGTCCTGAAGGGGGTACCGGCATGAGCGACTGGACCGACGCCATCCCCCAATCCGCCCGCGACTACCTGACCGACCGCCGGCTGGACGAGGTCGAATGCATCATCGCCGACCTGCCCGGCATCGCCCGGGGCAAGGCCGTGCCAGCCTCGAAATTCGCGCGGCAGAAGTTCTTTCACCTGCCCAATTCGATTTTCTTCCAGACCATCACCGGTGATTGGGGAGAAGCCGCCGGCGACGAAGGCTTTACCGAGCCGGACATGATCCTGCATCCCGACCTGTCCACCACCACCGCCGCGCCCTGGACCGGGGACTGGACGCTACAGGTCATCCATGACGCCTTTGACCGCAAGGGCAAGCCGATCCCCTTTGCCCCGCGCAACGTGCTGAAACGGGTCTGCGCACTATATGCCGCGCAGGGCTGGAAACCCGTCGTCGCGCCGGAAATGGAATTCTACCTGGTCGCCCGCAACCTGGACCCGGCCAAACCGATCGAGCCGATGATGGGCCGGTCCGGCCGCCCCGCCGCGGCGCGGCAGGCCTATTCCATGACGGCGGTGGATGAATTCGGCCCGGTGATCGACGATATCTACGATTTCGCCGAGGCCCAGGGCTTCGAGATCGACGGCATCACCCAGGAGGGCGGCGCCGGCCAACTGGAGATCAACCTGCGCCACGGCGATCCGGTGAAACTGGCGGACGAGGTCTTCTACTTCAAGCGCCTGATCCGGGAGGCCGCGCTGCGCCACGATTGTTTCGCCACCTTCATGGCCAAGCCGATCAGCGACGAGCCGGGCAGCGCCATGCATATCCACCATTCCGTGCTGGACCTGGAAACGGGGCGCAACATCTTCAACGGCCCCCAGGGGGGGGAGACGGATGCCTTCTACCATTTCATCGGCGGGCTTCAGGCGCATCTGCCCGAAGTCGTTCCCCTGCTGGCACCCTATGTCAATTCCTACCGCCGCTACGTCAAGGACCACGCCGCGCCGATCAACCTGGAATGGGGCCGCGACAACCGCACCACCGGCATCCGGGTGCCGATCTCCGACCCCGAGGCGCGGCGCGTGGAAAACCGAGTGGCCGGCATGGATTGCAACCCCTACCTGGGCATCGCCGCATCCCTCGCTGCCGGGTATCTCGGCATGATGAAGGGAGAACGCGCGCTGAAACAATTCCGCGGTGACGCCTATGAGGGCGAGGGCGATTTTCCCCGCACCCTGGGAGAGGCGTTGAACGTCATGGACGCGGCCTCTGCCGTGTCCGATGTTCTGGGCGCCGAATTCCTGCGCGTCTATTCCATCGTGAAGCGCACCGAATACGAGGAATTCCTGCAAGTCATCTCTCCGTGGGAGCGGGAGCATCTGCTGCTGAACGTATGAACCTGCTGCACGCCAATGACGCGCCGGGGCGTTATCCGCCCTCGTGGTACGCCGCCACCGCCGACATCCCTGCCCCCGCCCCGCCCCTGCGCGGTGCCGCGCGGGCCGATGTCTGCATCGTCGGCGGTGGCTATACCGGCCTGTCGGCGGCGCTGCATTGCGCGCAGGCGGGCCTGTCGGTCATCCTGCTGGAGGCGCAGCGCGCCGGGTTCGGTGCCTCGGGGCGCAATGGCGGGCAGCTGGGATCCGGGCAACGACAGGATCAGCAGGCGCTGGTACGTATGGTCGGCCCCGACGACGCCCGCCACCTGTGGCACCTGGGCGAGGAAGCCAAGACCCTGGTCAAGGAACTGGTGGCCGAACATGATATCGACTGCCACTTGAAACCGGGCGTCGCCTGGGCAGCCTCTTCCGACGCAGAGGCGCGGCACCTCGCAGATTATGCCGAACACCTGTCCCGGCATTACGATTACAGCCAGATCACGACCCATAACACAGCGGAATTCGCCGCGATCTGCCCCTCGCCCTCCTATCGCGGCGGCATCCTGGACCGGGGCGCAGGGCATCTGCATCCGCTGCGCTTTGCCCTCGGGCTGGCACGGGCGGCTCAGGCGGCAGGCGTCACCCTGCACGAGGGTTCCGAAGTCCACTCGATCGAGCCTGGCCAGCCCGCCACCCTGCGCACCGGCCAGGGTCATGTCATCGCAGATCACGTGATATTGGCCTGCAACGGCTATCTGGGCCAGCTGGACCGCAGGGTCGCCGCGCGGGTCATGCCGATCAACAACTTCATCGCCGCCACCGAGCCCCTTGGGGATCAGGCCGCCCGCGTGCTGGCCCGTGACGTGGCTGTGGCCGATGATCTTTTCGTGGTGAACTACTTCCGCCTGTCCCATGACGGGCGGCTGCTGTTCGGCGGCGGCGAAAGCTATGGCTACCGGTTTCCCGCCGATATCGCCGCCAAGGTGCGCGCGCCGATGACCCGGATTTTCCCGCATCTGCGCGACATCCGCATCGACTACGCCTGGGGCGGCACGCTGGCCATCACCATGAAACGCCTGCCCCACCTGGCGCGGCTGGGGCCCAACATGCTGTCGGCCTCGGGCTATTCCGGTCATGGTCTTGGCACGGCCACCCATGCCGGCCAGCTGATGGCGCTGGCGGTGCAAGGCCAGGCGGCGGGGTTCGACGCCATGGCCGCCCTGCCCACCCCGGCGTTCCCCGGTGGCGCGCTGATGCGCAGCCCGTTGCTGGCGCTGGCGATGAGCTGGTTTTCCCTGCGGGACCGCCTGGGCCTGTGACCCCCGTTGCCAGCAGGGCTGCCGGGTCCGGTGCCCACCCCGGCGGGGCCTCGCCGACCTGCGCGTCATCCAGATTTCATTTTGCACCGGGCGGCGGATCGTTTAGTTTTTCTGAAAGCAAGTTTCAGGAAAGCCGAAGACATGAGCCTCCCCCCCAGCGTCTACGATGCCGAACCGATCCCCGAAGCCGCCCGCGCGGAGATCGAGCGCCTGCTGACCACCGGCGATCTCTTCCGCTATACCGCCGCGCAGGACGCGCCGGTCACGTTGCTGGAAACCGAATTCGCCCAGATGATGGGGACGAAATACGCGCTGGCGGTTTCCTCCTGCTCGGCCGCGCTGTTCCTGTCGCTGAAGGCGCTGGACCTGCCGCGCGGGGCGCGGGTATTGCTGCCCGGTTTCACCTTCGCGGCGGTGCCATCGGCCGTGGTGCACGCGGATTGCCGGCCCGTCCTGTGCGAAGTGGGAGAGGATTACCGCATCGACATCGCCGATTTCGAATCGCGCCTGCCCGGCGTGGACGCGGTGATCATCAGCCACATGCGTGGCCATACCTCGGACATGGATGCGATCATGGCGCTGTGCGCGGATCGTGACATTCCGGTGGTGGAGGACGCGGCCCATTCCCTGGGCACCACGTGGCACGGGCAGAACATCGGCACGATCGGGCGGATCGGCTGCTTTTCCTTCCAGTCCTACAAGCTGCTGAATTCCGGCGAGGGCGGGATGCTGATCACCGACGATGCCGATCTGGTGGCCCGCGCGATCATCATGTCCGGCGCCTATGAACACATGTGGAAGAAACACAAACCCCGCCACGGCGAGAATTCCAACGATCTGACAGAGGCCCTGGAACGCTGGCAGAACCGCCTGCCGCTGTACAATCTGCGGCTGTCCAACCTGGCGGCGGCCATCGTGCGCCCGCAGCTGGCCGAAGTGCCCCGCCGGGTCCGCGACGGACGGCGCAACCACGATCACACGGCGGCGGCGATCGGGGCCAGTCCCTGGATCGTCGTGCCCGGAAAACTTCCGCCCGAGGAGCGCGCGCCCGACAGCCTGCAATTCAATCTGGTCGGGCTGGACGATGCGCAGACCCGCGCCTTTCAAACCGCCGCCGCCGAACGGGGTGTGAAGGTGCAGGTGTTCGGCCTGTCCACCGACAATGCCCGCGCCTTCTGGAACTGGCAGTTCATCCCAGACCTGCCCGATCTGCCCCGCACCCGCGCCATGCTGATGCGGGCTTGCGATTGCCGTCTGCCCGCCCGGTTGACGCTGGCGGATTGCGACGCCATCGCCGCAGCCCTGATCGGCGCCGTGGAGGAGGTGATGACCCCCGCCCCGCAGGCCGCAACCGCCGGCTGAACCGCCCGCCCCCGACGCGCGCGCCTCATACTACCCGGCGAAGGGGTCCACCGGGTAGCCCACCCCCGTCAGGTACAGCCCCCCCGGCGGGCTGACGGGCCCGCAGGCCGCACGGTCGCGGGCCTCCAGCGCGGTTTTCACCCGGTCGGGCGGCCAGCCGCCGCTGCCTACCCGCTCCAGCGTGCCGACGATGCTGCGCACCTGATTGTGCAGAAAGGACCGGGCGCGCAGGCGGAATTCGACCTCCGGCCCGGACAGGCCCTGCACCTGCGTGATCTCGATCGCATCCATCGTCTTCACCGGGCTTTTCGCCTGACAGATCACGCTGCGAAAGGTGGTGAAATCGTGCCGCCCCAGCAGATGGGCCGCCCCCGCCCGCATCGCCGCCACGTCCAGCGGATGCTTGACCTGCCAGAACTGCCTGGCGGCAAAGGTCGCCGGCGCCCGGCGGCACAGGATGCGGAACAGATAGCGCCGCTCCAGCGCGGAAAATCGTGCGTGCCAATCCGCATCGACGCGTGCGCAGGCGCGGATCGCGACGGGCGCGGGTTTCAGATGGTAGTTCAGCGCCTCCGACAGGCGGAACGGATCCCAGTCCCGCGCCATGTCGCAATGGCAGACCTGTCCCGTGGCATGAACGCCCGCATCCGTGCGCCCGGCGGCGGCGATGCGCGGCACCTCCGGCTCCAGCCGGGCCAGCGCCGCCTCGATCGCGCCCTGGACCGAGGGCTGGTCCTCCTGCCATTGCCATCCGGCAAAGGGGGTTCCGTCATATTCCACTTGCAACGCATATCTGGGCATGGCGCGTCTATGGCAAACCCCGCCGCGCGCCGCAACGCCCCTTCACCCCTCATCGGCACACCGGGGGTGCCGCGCCCCTCCTGCGGATCCGATCAGGCGCGCCAGAACCGCAGGGTGAACAGGGTGTAGACCACCATCAGTTCCAGCCGCCCGATCAGCATCCCCGCCGCCAGCAGCCATTTCGCCGTGTCGTTCAGCGGCTGGAAATTCCCCGCCGGCCCCACCGTATCGCCCAGCCCCGGCCCGATATTGGCCAGCGCCGTCGCCGCCGCGCTGAGAGAGGTGATGAAATCCAGGCCCGTCAGCCCCAGCAGCACCGCCAGGATGCCAAGCGAGACGGTGAAGAAGACGAAGAACGACATGACGGAGACCAGCACGTCCTCGGTGATCGGGCGGCCTTCGAACCGGGGGGTAAAGATCCCATGCGGCGAATGGATCTGCCGGATCGTGGTGCGGATGGAGGAAAACAGGATCTGGTAGCGGAAGATCTTGACTGAACAGGCGGTGGAGCCCGCGCAGCCCCCGACCAGCCCGACGAAGAAGAAGACAGTCACCAGAAACGGCCCCCATTCCATGTAATTGGCCGAGGCAAAGCCGGTGCCGGACATGATGGAGGTGATGTTGAACATCGCCTCCCGCAGGGAGATTTCCCAGTGCTGGGGGTAGATCTTCAGCAGACCCAGGAAGGTCACGCCGATGAAGGTGCCGATGGTCAGCAGGAACACCCGCACCTGGCTGTCGCGCAGCAGCGCGCCCTCCTGCCCGTTCAGCATCTGGACATAGCGGACAAAGGGCAGCGCCGCCAGGACCATGAACACCGTCGCGGCATATTCCATGTTCCCCGAGAAGGCGCCGAAACTCTCGTCCCGGGTGGAGAACCCGCCGGTGGAGACCGTCGTCAGCGCATGGACCGACGCGTCAAAGGCATCCATGCCCAGAAACAGGTAGGTCAGCGTGCAGGCCAGCGTCAAAGCTACGTAGATGACAGAGATCTGCGCCGCGATGGCGGTGGCGCGGGGCAGGATCTTGCCCATGGTGTCGAAGGCTTCGGACTTGAAGATCTGCATGCCGCCGACCCGCAGTTCGGGCAGGAAGACCATGGCCACCACGATGATCCCCACCCCGCCCAGCCATTGCAGCATCCCGCGCCACAGCAGCAGCCCGCGCGGCAGATCGTCCAACCCGGTCAGAACGGTCGATCCGGTGGTGGTCAGCCCCGACATGGATTCGAAGAACGCATCGACAAACCGGCTGTCCGTCTCCCCCAGCACGAAGGGCAGTGCGCCGAACAGCGGCAACGCCACCCAGACGGCGGTGGTCAGGATAAAGGTCTGCTGCAATGTCAGCCCCTGCCGGTTGCCGTTCTGGCAGGCCAGCGCGGTCAGCCCGCCGATCAGGATCGACAACAGCGCGCTTTCGGCGAAGACCGGCCAATGGCCGCGCCCCTCCGCCACGTCCACCAGCATCGGCAGCAGCATGGTCAGGCCAAGCACGGCGACCAGAATTCCGATCACGTAACCCACGGGCCGCAGGTCCAGCAGCGGGGCCGCACCCCGTCGAACCGTCCCCGCGGGAGAGGTCATCGCCGGTTTCACGCGCGCGCCGGCAGGCCGCCGATCTCGGCGATCAACGCGATCACCCGGTCCAGCCCCAGCCCCCGCCGCAGGTCGGTAAAGACAAATGGCCGGTCACCGCGTTGCGCGGTCGCATCCCGCTCCATCACCGCCAGATCGGCGCCGACATGGGGGGCCAGGTCGGTCTTGTTGATCACCAGTATGTCCGATCGGGTGATGGCCGGTCCGCCCTTTCGGGGGATCTCCTCTCCGGCGGCGACGTCGATGACATAGATCGTCAGATCCGCCAATTCGGGGGAGAAGGTCGCAGACAGGTTATCGCCGCCCGATTCGATCAACACGATATCCAGATCCGGAAACTGTGCCTCCAGCTCCGCGATGGCTGCCAGGTTGATGGAGGCATCTTCGCGAATGGCAGTATGCGGACAGCCGCCCGTTTCCACCCCGCGAATGCGGTCCCCGGCCAGCGCCTGCATCCGCATCAGCGCCTCGGCGTCCTCCTGCGTGTAGATATCGTTGGTCACGACCGCCAACGACAGCCGGTCGCGCAGCGCGCCGCACAGCGCGGCGGTCAGCGTCGTCTTGCCAGCGCCGACCGGCCCGCCCAGGCCGATACGCAAGGGACCATGAGGTGAGGACATCGGAAACTTTCCTTCTGCTTGCTTCAGGACCGGAACAGCCGCGTCGTCAGGGCACCCTGCCGCATTCCGGCAATATCCACCAGAAACGCGGCACTTCCAAGCCTGTCGAGATCCCCGTCAGCCGCCGCTTCCGCAAGGTCGGCGCTCAGCGGCTCTGCTGCCGCCAGAATGCGTTGACCATCGGTCTGACCCAGCGGCACCAGCCGGATGGCGGCAGAGGTCAGCGCAGAGGCAAAAGCCATCAGGTAGAGCCGCAGCGCCGCGTCCAACGGCAAATCCGCCAGCCGCACCGCCCGGCCCACCGCGACCGGATATGGCATGGGCGGCAGGTCCAGCCCCTCCACCGCAGCGGTGGTGGCGGCAAAGGCATGGCCCTGTTTCTCCGTCTCCAGCAGTCGCCCCGCAGAACTGGCCAGCGCCGCACATAACCCCCCGATTTCCGCGACCTCTTCGGCGCTGGCATGGTAGGCAGCGGCCATCAGCAGCGCATCGTTCCAACCCGCCCCGTGGCGCAGGATATCTGTGATCCATGCCTCGGCGCTGGCGGCATCGCCGATCCGACCATCGGCTACCGCTGCCTCGATCCCATGGGAATAGGCGAAACCGCCCACCGGATAGGCCGGGGACAGCCAGCGATGCAGCCGCAGCATGGGGTCAATGGTCATGAGGGTCCGTGTCGGGCTGACCGGTCCGGGATGGCGCCAGGTCCGCATCGGACGAGTGGTGGTGCGCCGGGCTGTGACGCTGGTCCTGAGCGGATCCATGGTCAGGATCATGCCCGTGGTCATGGCTGTGCCCATGGTCATGCGCATGGGTCCGCCCGTGCCCGTAGGCGCCGCCCTCCGGGGTGAAGGGGGCCAGGATTTCCGCAAGCGTTGCGCCCAGCAGGCGCAGCATCTCGGCGATCACCTTGTCGCGGCGGATCAGCAGGTGATCGGGGGTGATCTGGCAGGGCGTGTGGCGGTTGCCGATGTGCCAGGCCAGCCGAACGGGGTCGGGGCCGGTGACACGCAACAGCGGCTCTGCCGCGGCGCGGATGGCGATCAGGCGCCCGTCCGCCAGGATCAGCGCATCGCCATGATCCAGCGATATGGTCCGCTCCAGATCCACAAGGATCCTCAGGCCATTTCGTGTTTCCAGCACCTTGCGGCGCAAAAACCGGGCATCGTAATCCAGCGCGACGTGATCGTCGGCCGCCTGCGTCATGTCATCGGCACGCAGGAACCGGTGGGCCGGAACGGGCATGGTCATGCCCGTCCCCGTGGCTGGTCAGCGGCGATCAGATGTAGAACAGATCGCGGAAGACATAGGCCGGGATGGCGTCGCGGGTGATGCCCAGCTTGGCCAGTTCGGCGTCGGACTTGGCGTTCAGCGCTTCGATCTGCTCGGTCCGGGCGCGACGTTCCAGGTAGGCGTTGAAGCCCTGGCCCATGGAAACGAAGAATGCGTCCAGCTTGCCGCGCAGGCCGGTTTCTTGCGTCAGAGTGGTGGATGCAGTAGCCATTGGATACCTCGTCTTTCAATCGTTCGGGTTTGCTCCCTTGCCTTGAAAGATAGGTCAGCCCTGTTTCCCTTACCATGATCAATCCCACATCCCCGTCATGCGTTTGCTGCAATGCAGCGTGAATTTCTGTTGCAGTGCGGCGTCCTCAGAACAGGAAATAGCGTTGCGCCATCGGCAGTTCCGTCGCCGGTTCGCAGGTCAGCAATTCGCCATCGGCGCGGGTCTCGTAAGTCTCGGGATTTACCGAGATCTCCGGCGTGGCGTTGTTCAACAACAGGTCCGCCTTGCCGATGTTGCGGGTGTTCAGCACCGCCACAGTCTGCTTGGCCAGGCCCAGGGCCTCCCCCACCCCTTCGGCCTGCGCGGCGGCCGAGACAAAGGTGACGGCGGAATTTTCCACCGCCCGCCCGAAGGCCCCGAACATCGGCCGGGAATAGACCGGCTGCGGCGTCGGGATGGAGGCATTGGGATCGCCCATCTGCGCGCAGACGATCGTGCCGCCGATCAGTACCATCTCCGGCTTCACCCCGAAGAACGCAGGCGACCACAGCACCAGATCGGCCCGCTTGCCGACCTCGATGGAGCCGATCTGATGGCTCAACCCATGGGCGATGGCGGGGTTGATGGTGTATTTCGCGACGTAGCGCCGAACCCGGAAATTGTCGTTGTCGCCGGTTTCCTCCGACAGCGCGCCACGCTGTTTCTTCATCTTGTCGGCGGTCTGCCAGGTACGGATGATCACCTCGCCCACCCGACCCATGGCCTGACTGTCCGACGCGATGATGGAGAACGCCCCCATGTCATGCAGGATGTCTTCTGCCGCGATGGTCTCCCGACGAATACGACTTTCAGCAAAGGCGACGTCCTCCGGCACCCGCTTGTCCAGGTGATGACAGACCATCAGCATGTCCAGATGTTCATCCACGGTGTTCACCGTGAAGGGCCGCGTCGGGTTGGTGGAGGATGGCAACACATGAGCTTCGCCGCATATCTTGATGATATCAGGGGCATGTCCGCCGCCCGCACCCTCCGTATGGAAGGCATGGATGGTACGGCCCTTCATCGCCTTCACCGTGTTCTCGACGAAACCGGATTCGTTCAGCGTGTCGGTATGGATCATCACCTGCACATCAAATGCATCGGCGACCGAAAGGCAGCAATCAATCGCGCCCGGGGTGGTGCCCCAATCCTCGTGCAACTTCAGTGCGCAGGCGCCGGCGCGGATCTGTTCCTCCAGCGCGGCAGGCAAGCTGGCATTGCCCTTCCCGGCAAAGGCCAGGTTCATCGGAAAGGCATCAGCAGCCTGCAACATCCGCCCCATGTGCCACGGTCCCGGTGTCACCGTGGTGGCCAGCGTGCCATGCGCGGGGCCGGTGCCGCCGCCCAGCATCGTGGTCAGGCCGGAATGCAGCGCATCGTCGATCTGCTGCGGACAGATGAAATGGATATGGCTGTCGAAGCCCCCGGCGGTCAGGATTTTCCCTTCGCCGGCGATGGCCTCTGTCCCCGGTCCGACGATGATGTTCACGCCGGGCTGGGTGTCTGGGTTGCCCGCCTTGCCGATGGCCGCGATCCGCCCGTCGCGCAGCCCGATATCGGCCTTGTAGATGCCGGTCACGTCCAGGATCAGCGCGTTGGTGATCACCGTGTCCACCGCCCCCTCGGCGCGC
This sequence comes from Pseudooceanicola aestuarii, assembly GCF_010614805.1. Lineage (NCBI taxonomy): Bacteria > Pseudomonadati > Pseudomonadota > Alphaproteobacteria > Rhodobacterales > Paracoccaceae > Pseudooceanicola > Pseudooceanicola aestuarii. Next base: position 2,192,371 of record NZ_JAAFZC010000001.1, on the reverse strand, counting down.
GTGGCCTGGGACTGCCCCATGCCGTCACGGATCACCTTGCCCCCGCCGAACTTGACCTCCTCGCCGTAGATCGGTGCGTTCGATCCCTGCGCCTGGCCGACCGCTTCGGCAGTCAGGTCGCGCTCCACCTCGATGATGAGGTCGGTATCGGCAAGGCGCAGACGGTCGCCCGTGGTCGGGCCGAACATCGCGGCATAATCCGCGCGGGAGATCTGAGTGGGCATCGGCGGCTCCTGGAGTGATCGTGAAAGGAAAGGGTTAAAGCGGCCCCATGACCGCCTGGTTGAACCCGTAGATCCGGCGGTCGCCGCCGATGGGGATCAACGCCACCTCTCGCCGTTGGCCGGGTTCAAAGCGCACGGCAGTCCCGGCGGTGATGTCCAGCCGCAGACCTTGCGCGGCGGCACGGTCGAAATCCAGCGCGGGATTGGCTTCGGCGAAATGGTAGTGGCTGCCAACCTGCACCGGACGATCGCCGGTATTGGCAACCATCAGGGTGATCGCCGCGCGCCCGGCATTCAGGGTCAGCGTCCCCTCCGCGGGGAAGAGTTCTCCGGGGATCACCGGCCCGCCCCCCTGGGGTCGAGGACGGATTTCGGCGGCTGGGCCACGTGGATCGGCTGTGGCCGAAGGGGGCGAAGAAGGCCCAGATCCATTCCGATTTTATTGATAAATTCCGACATGTTACAGGCCTTTCTTGAAGTGATGCCTTAGCGGATGGGATTGTGTACGGTCACCAGTTTGGTCCCATCCGGGAATGTTGCTTCCACCTGCACCTCGTGGATCATCTCGGGCACACCACTCATGCATTGCTCCGCCGTGATGACCTTGGCTCCCGCCTCCATCATCTGCGCGACAGAGCGGCCGTCACGGGCCCCTTCAACCACTGTGTCGGTGATCAGGGCGATGGCCTCGGGATGGTTCAACAGAACGCCGCGGGCCAAGCGTTTGCGGGCCACTTCCGCCGCCATGGCGACCAGAAGCTTGTCCTTTTCTCGGGGGGTCAATTGCATGTCACAGCATCCATGTTCTTGGAATTTCCCTCCCCGACAACAGCTTGATCGCGGGGAGCAAGGTCTTGCGCAGGACATAGCCGTCCTCGGCCACCATGCGCGCAAAAAGAAGGCCCGGGCGGATCACGCTCGCCCCACCGCTACGGCCCAGTACCGCGCGCAGGGGCGCCAGCAGCAGATCGGCGTCCTCCCCCGCCAACAGCAGCGTCGCAAAGGCCCGCGCGCCGGCGCCGGTGCCCGGTCGGGCCAGAATCTCGTCGCTGGCGCCGGAAATGGACAAATTGTCAGCAAAGATCAATTCGTCCGCCCGTTTCACCCGCCATACGTCGCGCAGATATCCGTTCTTCACAATCTCACCCATTGCCAGACGACCCATTACGACGGGTTCGACCAGCAGAAGACGGGCATCTGGGGCCATCTCGACCTCCGTCCTTCGGGAGACATCGGCGCCATCGAAAACGATGGTTTCCTGTGGCACCCAGTCCAGTCGCGCAGCCCGCGCCAGGCGGAACCGGTTGACCACGCGCCCGGTTTCTCCGGGCTGGGCACGGTATAGTCGTTCGGCGGCCTGGCTGGTCAGGGTCAGGGCGGCGCCGACACCGGCGCGGGCGCTGATCTCGAACCTGTCGCCACCAGTTATCCCCCCGGCGGTATTGAGGAAAACCGCCTGCAAATCGTCCCTGCGCCCATGCGGGAACAGCGCCTTGAGGGAGCCGGATTGATGCAGATCCTCCAACCGCCCCCCGGTACGGGCGGCGATGTCCAGTCGCCCGATGGCCCGGGGCTGGCGCGCGGTCGAAACCTGCGGGAATGTCGTGTTGGCGTTGATGCGGCGATCCTCCGTCAGAGAAGATTAACAAGCCGCGCAGCAGTGATAAGGGAAATCGACCGCCACTCCGCCGATCGCTGGAATTTCCACCGATCCGCCTAATTTTCAGGCAATTCCCTTAACCGCCATGCACCAATGTGCCGAAGAACCGGGGGTCCAGGGAGCTGCCCCCGAAACTGTCGCCGCGCGCCAGCACGGACACGGCGTCATGGCTGTGCAGGCTTTCCTGATGGCTGGCGGCGATGCGGAAATCGCCGATGCGGCGATCCTCCTGGATCTGTTCGGAGAACAGCCGCACGGCGTCTTCCACGAAGATCGGGTTGGCGGCGTTCAACTCGGCAAAGGCCTGTTCGTCCTCGCGCTTGACCATCACCTGAGTTTCGGTCGGCACGGCGGTGCGCGCGTGATCTATCAGGTCTTCGAACCACAGGCGCGGACCGGCCAGCGCCTCCACGGAGATCCGTGCGACGGAGCGTTGTGAATGCGGCGTCGCCAATTGTCCGCGCTCCCGCCGGGCATGCTCCGACAATTCCAGTGAACAGGGACAGGTGGAGGAATACACATAGTCCAGATGTTGGTAGCGACGGCGACGCCCCCCCTCTTCGACCAATTCCAGCGCAATGTCGTAATATTGATATCCTGACAGGCCGGAACGCAAGGATTCCCGGCGTACAGGGTACGAAAAGCGCATGAGGATGCGGGCATCGGGACTGTCCAGATCGGCCAGGTAATCGTCCAGCGCCGCCTCGATCACGCCGAAGCTGAACAGTTTTTCCGAATGCGCGTAGAACGACCGCATGATGCGGCTCATGTTGATGCCCTTCTTGCCGGCCTCAAGGCTGACGGTGCCGGTGACGGAGCTTTCCAGCACCATGTCGCCGCCATCACGGGTGCGATAGCGGATCGGCAGGCGAAAGTTGGAGATCCCGACATGCTGGATTGCCAGGTCGGCCCCCCGGATCAGACTGGCGGGGCCGTTCTGAAGATCCGGCAGAGTGGCACGATAGGCCGCATCCGGGATGAACTCCGCCGGATAAATATCTGACATCAGGGGATAACCCGCCTGTCCAGGCAACAATCGCGCCAGTGCCGGGTCCAGGGCGTTGATCTGCGCATCGCTGGCCTGCGCAGCCCAGCTGCGCAGCAGATCCAACGCCGCGCGCGCTTCCGCATCCTCGGGTTTCAACTCGTTCGGGTGGATATTCATGCCACGCCCTCGCCTTGCGCCGGTCCTGCCTTGACCTCTCTTATGTAGGGGGTCCCGCCGCGTCTTTCCATCGCGGCGCCACTTTGCATCCGAAAACGACCTGTCCGGGTCAGGCGGCGTCCAGCGCGGACAGGATATCGTCCAGGATATCCTGCGTCCCCTCGATCCCCAGCGAAATCCGCACCAACCCCGGCGTGATGCCCAGGGCGACTTTCTGGTCCTCCGGCAGGCGTTGGTGGGTGGTGGTCGCGGGATGGGTCAGGATGGTGCGCGCATCGCCCAGGTTGTTGGAGATAATGCCGACCTTCAGTGCGTTCAGGAAGCGGAAGGCCGCCGCCTGCCCCCCCGTCAGGTCGATCGCGATCAGGGTACCGCCCTTGCCGGTCTGACGTTGCACCAGCGCGTGCTGGGGGTGGTCGGCATGCCCGGGGTAGATGACGCGGGCCAGCTTGGGATGATCGTGCAACGCCTCGGCCAGGGCTTCCGCATTGGCGACCTGGGCGCGGACACGCAGATCCATGGTGCCCAGGCCATTCAGCAGCACCCAGGCGCTGAAGGGCGACAGCGCCGCGCCGGTGTGTTTCAGATAGGGCTCCAGCGTGCCGCGGATGTAGTCTCTGCTGCCCAGAACGACGCCGCCCAGAACCCGGCCCTGCCCGTCGATATGTTTGGTCGCGGAATAGACGACGACATCGGCGCCCTGCTCCAGCGCGCGGCTGTAGATCGGGGTGGCGAAAACGTTGTCCACCACCACCACCGCATCATGGGCATGGGCAATCTCGGCCACGGCGGCGATGTCGACGACCTCCAGCGTGGGGTTCGACATCGCCTCGAAGAACACCGCGCGGGTATCGGGGCGGATCGCGGCGCGCCATTGGTCCAGATCGGTGCCGTCGACCAGCGTGATCTCCACTCCGAAGCGGCCCAGCACGTTCTCCAGCACGTAGAGGCAGGAGCCGAACAGCGCCCGCGCCGCGACGACGTGGTCGCCCGCCTTGCACAACGACACCAGCGCGCCGTTCACCGCCGCCATGCCCGAGGCGGTGGCAAAGGCGTCTTCCGCCCCTTCGAGCTGGGCAATCCGGTCTTCGAACATGCGTACGGTGGGGTTGCCGTAGCGGGCATAGATGAATTCGTCGGTCTGCGCCTCGATGAACCGGGCCTCCGCGGACTCGGCATTGTCATAGACGAACCCCTGGGTGAGGTAGACGGCCTCTGCCACCTCACCATATTGCGAGCGGCGGGCGCCACCGTGAACCAGCGTGGTACGGGAGATGCGGTCTTTGGTCATTGTCCTGTCTCCTGGGCCGGCTTGGACGGGGTGCCGGGCCACGAAAAAACCCCTGACGCGGTCAAGCGAAAGGGGTGCACCTTCTCTCCTGACCTTTTAGCGGAATATTTAACGTGGCCCGCAATCCGGTAACAAATCGCCACATGCCCCCCTTAGCCCGCGTCGCGTTACCGGTCAAGCATCCTCAGGTTTCCTCAGGCGCGCGCGGGGGATGCGCACGGCGGATCCGCCGTCATCGCGCTGTCACGATGTCGTCACCGGTTCTTCGCACCCTGCCCCTATCCCCCGGACACAGGGTTTGCGGCCCCTGCGGGCCACGCTGTTCGGGATCGCCGGCATGGCACTGCTCAGGATGGATGCGACGCAAGAGGGCCTGCGCCTGCATGGCAGGGCCGGCGATCCGGCGGGGCCGTTGCAGGCGGCGCTGAAGCGGCAGGGCGCGGCGGCACAGCGGGGGCCGGTTATCGTGATGCTGCACGGGTTCCGGTTCAGCCCCGGCGATCCGCTGCATTGCCCGCACCGTCACATCCTTTCCGACCGGGTGGACCACCGCTGCCCCAAGGCGCGCAGCTGGCCACGTGCCCTGGGCGTCACGCCGGGCGGGCCGGACGGGGCCCTGGGCATTGCCCTGGGCTGGCCCGCGCGGGGCAGCATCTGGGACGCCTATGCCCGCGCCGGCCGGACCGGGCAGGCCCTGGCCCGGTTGATCACCTTGATCCACCACCTGGACCCCGGGCGCGAGGTCCATGCCATCGCGCATTCCCTGGGGGTGCGGGTGGTGCTGGCAGCCCTGCCCCAGATTGCACCCGGCGCTCTGGGCCGCGCAGTGCTGCTGTCGGGGGCGGAATACGCGGCAACGGCGCATGCGGCGCTGGACAGCCCGGCCGGACGGCAGGCGCGGGTGCTGCATGTCACCAGCCGCGAAAACCGCCCATACGATTGGCTGCTGGAGCGCGTGATCGCACCGCCCATCGCCGGTGACCGGGTGATGTCGCGCGGGCTGAAAGACGCCGCCAACCTTGCCACGTTGCACCTGGACGATCCGGCCATCCTGGCCGCGCTGCACGGGTTGGGCCATCCAGTGGCACCGCGCCAGCGGCGGGTCTGCCACTGGTCGTCCTACCTGCGGCCGGGGGTGTTCGCGCTCTACCGGGCGCTGTTCTCGGCGGAGGGGGCGGCACTGTTCAGCGCGCTGTCGCGGCTGCGCCCGCAGCCGGCAGTGACGCACCCATTGCCGCGCGCCTGGCCGGGGCTGGCGCCCTGGGGCGGGGCCGGCGCCTCCTGATTCCGATCCAGTCCCGGTTCCCATCCCGGTAAAATAACGTGGCGTAAGTGGTCGCGCGTGGCGCTGACCGCCATTGCCACCGCGTGAATTCAGTCCATACTGAACGATGCGAACACACATGTGCCGCGCCATGCAGGACCGACCATGACCTTCACACCCCCGGACCCGCCGCCCACCCCGGCAGAGGACAGGTTCATCGAAACCCTGGGACTGATCTCCCAGCAGGAGGGTGCGCCGCGCATCGCCGGCCGAATCGTGGGCTACCTTGTCCTCGCCGGAGAGGCGCGCAGCCTGACCCGCATCGCACAGGCACTTGGCGTGTCCAAGGCCTCCGTCTCGACCAACCTGCGGCAACTTGAGACCTGGGGCGCCGCCGTTCGAGAGGCGCACAAGGGCACGCGGCAGGATCTGTGGCGGGCGGTGGAAACGCCGCAGCACAGTGTCCTGACCGCCATGGCGCAGCGCTTTGACCGCCACGCCCGAACCATCGACGCCATCGCCGCCGAGCTGACAGAAGCGCCGCAGGACGGTGACGGGAAGGGCAAGGCCCCTGCCCCCTCTGCCCGCCAGAAGGTCGCGGATCATGCGGATTTCTATCGCCGGTCTGCGGATTTCCTGCGCGACTGGACCGAATGCCTGACCCCGGAGGCGCCGGATCGCGCGGATCCCCGCGCCGGCCAGCCCAGCCCGTCCCCGAAGGGAGACACCCGAACATGACCCGATCCTCCAAGGAACCGCCCAAGCCTGACTGGGCGCTGACCGGTCGCGAACGCAAGGCGCAGGCTGCCCGGGCCGAAGGACGACGCGGCCCGCGCCGGCGCTGGCCCTGGGTCGTGCTGGGGCTGGCAGGGCTGGGCGCCGGCCTGTGGGTCGCCGCCGATCGCGGCCTGATCGGCACCCCTCCGACGGAAGAGACGGAAAGCGCCGCCCCGGAAGCGGAGACGGAGGCGGAGCCCCCCCGCCGCGAGGTGGTGATGCAATTGCTGCCCTCCGAATTGGCGACGGTGGCGCGCGGCCCCCTGCGGGAGACGCTGCGCCTTACCGGTTCGCTGGACCCCGCCCGCCAACTGGGCATCCCGGCAGAGGTCGCGGGCCGCGTCGACAGCGTGGAGAAACGTGCCGGTGAACCCGCCGCCACCGGTGAGGTCCTGGTGCGCATCGACATCGAGACCCTGCGCAACCAGGTGGAGCAGAGCCGCGCAACCGCCGACGCCACCCGCGCCCAGCTGGAATTTGCCCGCGCCCAGCTGGAGCGGACGCAAAGCCTGGTGAACCGGGGGGTGGCGACGTCTTCCACCCTGGACAGCGATCAGGCCAACGTACAGCAATTGCAGGCCAATCTGCACGCGCTGGAAACCCAGGTGGCGACGACGGAAAAGTCGCTGGAAAAGGCCACGATCACCGCGCCTTTCGATGGCATGATTTCGGCCCGCAATGTCGATCCCGGCGCCTATGTCAGCCCTGGCACCGCGCTGATGACGCTGGTCGACATCTCCACGCTGGAGCTGGAGGGCGCCGTGCCGGTGTTCTACGCGCCGCGCATCCGCATTGGCCAGGGGGTGGAAATCAGCGTCGATGGCTTTGGCGACCGCAGCTTTGCGGGCAATGTGGAACGGATTGCCCCGGTGGCGGCCACTGGCACCCGGATCCTGCCGATCTATGCCACCATCGACAATCCCCAGGGAGAGCTGCGCGGCGGCATGTTCGCCTCGGGCGTGCTGGTGCTGGACAGCAAGGACGGCGCCATCGGCATCCCAGCCGACGCTCTGCGCCGCGACGATGCGGGCGATTTCGTTCTGAAACGCGACGGCGACCGGGTCATCCGCCAACCCGTCACCGTGGCCCGCATGTGGGACCGGGGCCGCAAGGCGGAAATCGCCGCGGGCCTGGCCGAGGGCGACGTGATCGTCGCCGCTCCCTTGGAACGGCTGCAACCGGATACCAAGATCACCGTGGTCGGGGACTGAGCCATGTTCCTGACCCGGATTTCCGTCAACCAACCTGTCTTCGCCACCATGGTCATGGTCGCGATCTTCGTCATCGGGTTGTTCTCCTACCAGCGCCTGCCGGTGGAACAGCTGCCCGAGGTCGATTTCCCGGTGGTGGCCGTCGTCACCTCCTACCCCGGCGCGACCCCGGAAGCGGTGGAGGCCGACATCATCAAGCCGATGGAGGACAGTGTATCCACCCTGTCGGGCATCGACACGATCAGTTCCACCGCGCAGACGGGTTCCTCCCTGGTGCTGATCCAGTTCGAACTGGAGATCGACAGCTCCGTCGCGGCGCAGGACGTGCGTGACCGCATCGCCCAGATCGAGGGCACCCTGCCCGACACCGCCGAGGATCCGCAGATCCTGCGGTTCGACCCCTCGGAGCTGCCGATCATCTCGGTCGGGCTGTCGTCGGATCGCTATGACACCGGCGTGCTGACCGCCCTGGCAGAGGATCAGCTGGCGACCCGGCTGTCCAACATCCCCGGCGTGGGCCGCGCCTCGGTCGTGGGCGGGCTGCCGCGCGAGGTCCATGTGCTGATCGACCCGGACCGACAGGCCGCGCTTGGCATCGGCGCCTCCGAAATCGCGGCGGCGCTGGCGGCGGAAAACACCGACCTTCCCGCCGGCGCGGTGACCGAAGGCGGCAGCAAGCAGACGGTACAGGTGGAAGGCCGGATCGAGAACCTGGGCGATTTCGACGAAATCATCATCGCCCGGCGCGGCGGCTACCCGGTGCGTCTGGGCGACGTGTCCAGCATCGGCACGGAAATGGCGGAACGCACCTCCCTTGCCATGCTGAACGGAGAGACAGCGCTGGCCGTGGACATCGTGAAGACCCAGGGCGCCAATACCGTCGCCGTGGCCGAGGCCGTGCGGGAAGAGATCGCGGCGCTGGCCGAAGATCCCCTGTATGACGGCATCGACCTTGAGATCATCCGCGACAATGCGGTGCCCGTCGAACACAGCTTCGAATCCGTGCAATCCATGCTGATCGAAGGCGCGTTGCTGGCCACGGTGATCGTGTTCCTGTTCCTGAATTCCTGGCGATCCACGGTGATCACCGGGCTGACGCTACCGATTTCGATCATCGGGACCATGGCGGCGATCTATTTCCTGGGCTTCACCCTGAACATGATGACCATGATGGCGCTGTCGCTGGCCGTGGGTATCCTGATCGACGACGCCATCGTGGTGCGCGAGAACATCATGCGCCACCTGCACATGGGCAAGGATCACAGGCAGGCCGCACTGGACGGCACCAACGAGATCGGGCTGGCCGTCTTTGCCACCACCCTTTCCATCGTCGCCGTCTTCCTGCCCGTGGCCTTCATGGAGGGGATCCTGGGCCGGTTCTTCCTGCAATTCGGCATCACCGTGTCGGTGGCGGTGCTGATCTCGCTGTTCGTCTCCTTCACGCTGGATCCGATGATGTCGTCGGTCTGGTACGACCCGGCGGCGGAACCGGGCGCGAAACGCGGGCCGCTGGGCCGGGCGGTACACCAGTTCGAACGGTTCTTCGACTGGCTGGCCCGGCGCTATCGCGGGCTGCTGCGGATCTGCCTGCGCTGGCGCAAGGCGACGCTGATGGCGGCGCTGGCCTTCTTTATCGGCGGGCTGGCATTGTTCCCGTTGGTCGGTGCGGAGTTCGTGCCCCCGGCGGACAATTCCGAAATGCAGGTAGATCTGGAGATGCCGGTGGGCACGCCGCTGGCGCGCACGGCCGAAAAGATCGCTCAGGTGGACGGCATCCTGCGCGCATTTCCGCAGGTGGTCGGCACCTATGCGACGGTCAATTCCGGCACCAACTCGGGGGAAAACGCCGCCTCCATCATCGTGCGCCTGACCGATACGACGCAGCGATCGGAGACACCCACCACCCTGACCCCGCCAATGCGCGAGGCGCTGGAGGCCGTGCCCGGCGCCCGGTTCCGCGTCGGCCCGCCCGGCTCCTTCGGCAGCGGTGTGGCCACCCCCGTCGCCGTCAAGATCTACGGCGAAGACCTGGAAGCACTGACCCGCCTGTCCCGCCAACTGGCCGAGAAGCTGGAGGCGATCCCCGGATTTGCCGATGTCCGTACCAGCCTGGACGACCCGCAACCCACCATCGGCATCCGCATCGACCGCGACGCGGCCTCGGACCTGGGCGTGTCGCTTGCGCAGGTCGGGCGGGCGCTGTCGCCGATGATCGCGGGCCAGACGGTGTCGGACTGGACGGCGCCCGACGGCGACAGCTACGACGTGCTGCTGCGCCTGCCGGAGGCGGTGCGCAACGACGCCAGCCGGCTGGGATCGCTGCCGGTGGCCACCAATGCCGACGGCACCGGGGTGATCCGGCTGGACCAGATCGCCACGGTCCAGAGCTCAACCGGACCGGGAGAGATCACGCGGGAGGACCGCGAGCGGTCGGTCGAGGTCACGGCCGGGCTGGACGGGATCGACATCCGTGCCGCGCAGCCGCTGGTCGCGCAGGCGATCGCCGCGCTGGACCTGCCACCCGGCTATCGCACAGGGTTCGGCGGCGACAGCGAACAGATCGCGGAATCCGGCGCCTCGGCGCTGGCGGCGCTGACCCTGGCGGTGGTGTTCATCTACCTGGTGCTGGCCTCGCAATTCGGCAGCTTCGTGCAGCCGCTGGCGATCATGTCCTCGCTGCCGCTGGCGCTGATCGGGGTGATGGGGGGCCTGCTGGTCGGCGGCTCGACGTTGAACATGTTTTCCGTCATCGGGTTCATCATGCTGATGGGGCTGGTGGTGAAGAACGCGATCCTGCTGGTGGACAATGCCAACCAGCACCGCCGTGCCGGGCTGAACCTGTTCGACGCCCTGCTGGAGGCCGGATCGACACGGTTCCGGCCCATCGTCATGACCACGCTGGCGATGATCTTCGGGATGTTGCCATTGGCGCTGAACATCCATGGCGGATCCGGGCAGAACGCGCCGATGGCCCATGCGGTGATCGGCGGACTGATCTCGTCCTCGCTGCTGACGTTGGTGGTGGTGCCGGTGCTGCTGACCTATATCGACGGTGCCTTGCGCGCGATCCGGCCGCTGCTGCCCCGCGCCCCCGACGACGCCCACGTGGGGTGAAGGGCGGGATGAAAGACAGGGGCGGGCGGGGCCGGTGGCAACCCTGTCCGCCGCCCTCGGGTCCGGCTGATCCGGGCTGGCCGATCCAGGCTGGCCGGTCACGGTGCGAGGCGCCTTCCTTCGGCCAGCCCCATCATGCCGCGCCAGCCCCGTCACGCCGCGCCACCGGTCACGGTGGCCAGTTCCCTCAATCCGGTTTTCCCGAATCGCGCATGTTCCGCTCCATCAACCGCTGAAAGGTGGCGGGGGACAGGCGGTTGATCCACCAGGCCGCGCGCGCCACGCGGCCCACCGGGATCATCGGCCCGGCCCTGTCCAGCCCGCGCAGGATGACGCGGGCGGCGGCTTCGGGGGTCATGTAATCCATCCCGTCGGTGGCCGATCCGGGCCGGGCGATCCCGTCCGGTTGCCGTTCGGCCCGGCCGATATTCGTGGCCACAAAGGACGGTGCGGCGATCTGCACGCGCACGTCATGCGCCGCCTCCTCCGAGCGGAGCGATTTGAAAAACCCCTCCAACGCGTGTTTTGATGCGGCATAGGCCGTCCGGTGAAACAGCGGCGTGAACCCCGCCACCGAAGAGATCGCCAGATGCGTCCCGCCCACTTGCCGCACCGCTTCCAGCAAGTGCCCCGCCATGGCCACGGCGGCGAAGTAATTCACCTCGAACACCCGTCGGTGGGCGGCCTCGGACAGGGTGTCGAACGGGCCGATCTGGGTGATCCCGGCATTGTAGATCGCCAGGTCCACCCCCGCGCCGCCCGCCGTCACCTGCGCGCAGGCCGCCGCCAGCGCCGCCGGGTCGGTCAGATCGCAGGCGATGACCTGCTGCTGCGGCATCTCCCGCACGGCGGAGATGTCGCGATCCAGCAGGCTGACCCGCCAGCCCCGGCCCCGCAGCGCCGCCGACAATGCCAGCCCCAGCCCGCCCGCGCCGCCGGAAATCACCGCATGTTTCACAGCCCCTCCCCCCGGCACCAAAGGTCGAAGACCTCGGCGCTGCTCAGCCTTGGGGTATAGCCGAATTCGGATTTCAACGCGTCATTGGCCAGCACCGGGCGGAATTGCAGGAACCGCACCTGTTCCGGCCCGTAGCGCGACAGGCCCAGCGGTTTCGCCAGCGCCAGCGCCGCGCGCAAAGCGGCGGCAGGCAGGCGCAGCACCGGGCGATTCAGGCGCCGGGCCAGATCGTCGATGCCCAATGCGCCGTCACCGGCCACGTTGAAGATCCCCGCCGGTCCCTCCAGCGCCGCCCGCGCCAGGATCCGGGCCAGATCCTGTGCCCAGATGAAGACAAAGGGGCTGTCGCTGCCGCGGATCGCCAGCAGGCGGCGCTTGTGGAACAGGGCCGTGATCTGATTGTCGGTGCCCGTGTCCAGAACCGTACCGACCCGCAGCACCACCTGTTCCAGCGCGGGGTGATCGGCGCGGGCGCGGGCCAGCATCTCCTCCACCTGGCGCTTGTGATCGGCATAGGGAAATTCGGGATTGCCGCGAAGGGCGTCGCCCTCGCGCAGCGGCACCGGGTTGTCGGGATGGTAGCCGTAGGCCGCCCCGGAGGAGGTCACCACCAACCGCCGCACCCCGGCCTGCCGCGCCGCCGCGATCACCCGGCCGCTGCCCGCCACATCCACCGCATGGGCCGCCGCGCGGCCCATCCCCGGACCCGGCGTCACGATGGAGGCCAGGTGCACGATAACCTCCGGCCGGGCCGCGGCGATGATACCGGCCGCGGCGTCTGTGGTCACGTCCAGCCGGCGAAAGGCCACCGTTTCGGGCAGATCTTCGGGCGGCGCCAGGTCGGTCGCCAGGACATCGCCCGCCTGACCGCGCGCCTGCAATTCCGACAGCAGCGCGCGGCCGATCATTCCCGCCGCGCCGGTGATCAGGATCCGCGTCATGCGTCGTCTCGGCGCACGAACAGCGCCGCCACGGCAAAGCCGGAAATGACGTGCCAGATCCCCCACAGCGCCGCCACGATGGCCATGCCGCCCAGACCTCCGAAGAAGGCGAAGATCAGCACCAACCCCAGACCGGAATTCTGGATCCCCGTCTCCAGCGTCACGGCCCGGCGGTCGGCCACCGTCAGCCCCGCCGCCCGCGCCAGCGCATAGCCCCCCGCAAGCGCCAGCGCGTTATGGGCGATGACCAGCCCCGAGATCGGCCCGGCATATGCCAGGAAATAGCTCCAGTTCCCGGCCAGGGCGGCCAGGATGAAGACCACGAAGATCCCCATCGACACATGTTTCAACGGCCCGCGCAGCCGATCGGCCAGGCGCGGGGCGCGGGTGTTCAGCGTGATCCCCAGCACCAGCGGCAGCAGCAGCATCAGCCCCACGGTGATCGCCACCGTCACCGGATCCACCGCCGTCTGGCGCAGAATCTCGCGGCTGGGCGGATAGAGCCCGCCCCAGAACGCGATGTTCAGAGGCGTCAGGACAATGGCCCCGATGGTGGCCAGCGCCGTCATCGACAGCGACAGCGCGGTGTTGCCCCGCGCCCGGTGGGTGAAGAAGTTGGAGATCGTGCCGCCCGGACAGGCCGCCACAAGGATCAGGCCCAGCGCGATGGAGGCCTGCGGCCGCGTCACCATGACCAGCGCGAATGTCACCGCAGGCAGCACCAGGAATTGCGCGGCAAAGCCCACGAACAGCGGCTTGGGCGCGCGACCCAGCGTTCGGAAATCGCGCAGGGTCAGGTCGATCGCGACGGAGAACACCACAATGGCCAGGATCGCGTTCAGCAGCATCAGGGAGGCGGGGCTGAAGTTCAGGGTGACGTCATCGATGGGGGTCATGTGCGGGCGTCCCTGGTCAGGGTGCGGCTCCACCCGGTGACGGCCTTGCGGTAGGTGGCCTTGTCCACATAATAGGCCATGCGCGGCAGGTCGAGGTAGCGCATGCCCCCCGTGGCACGGTCGAAACCGCGCGCCTTCTCCGCCTGCAAGCGAAGCGCCGCGGCGGAGCCATCGTTCAACCCCCTGATGTAGCGCGCCACCAGCTCTGCCTGTTCGTGGCGGCCCTGCCAGCCCAGGCCCGAAGCTTCGACCATGCCCAGCACGAACAGGTCGTCGCGATCGGGATGCAGCGCGTTCAGGTAGAGATGCGGCGCATCTCCCTGCCAGTTCAACAAGGCGCGGTCGATGAACGGGTAGTGAAGCCGGTAGCCTGTCGCGGCCAGGATCAGGTCATATTCCGCGCTGCTGCCATCCTTGAACCAGACGCGGTGCCCCTCCGTCCGGTCGATATCCGGGCGCACGGCGATGTCGCCATGGCCCGCGTGGAACAGGATCAGCGAGTTCACGATCGGATGGCTTTCGTACAGGCGGTAATCCGGCATGGGAAAGCCGTATTTCGACGGATCCCCCACGAACCAGCGCAGGATGGCGCCGTCGACCTTGCGTTTCAGCCACATCGGCAGCTTGATCGCGCCGCCCAGCGTGTCGGCCGGGCGGCCGAAGATGTACTTGGGCACGAAATAATAGCCCCGGCGCATGGAAATGTCGCAGCTTTGGCCGTGGTGGATGGCATCGACGGCGATGTCGCAGCCGGAATTGCCCGCCCCGACGATCAGCACCCGCTTGTCGCGAAAGACATCCGGGCTGCGGTATTGCGAACTGTGCAGGATCTCGCCCGCGAACTGGCCTGAGAACGTCGGCATGTTGGGTTCGGACAAGGTGCCGTTCGCGATCAGCACGCCTGCGAATTCCGCCGTATGGGTCCCCTCGGCATCGCGCCAGGCAACCCGCCAGCCTTCGCCCGGTGCGCCCAGCGGCGTAACCTCCGTCACCTGAGCACCAAAGCGGAAATGCTGCCGCAGCCCGTAGTGATCGGCGAAATCCCTGAAATACCGCGCCATTTCCCGGTGCGAGGGATATTCCGCTACGCCGTCGGCCATCGGGAAATCGGTGAATTCCGTCATTGAGCGGGAGGAGATCAGATGCGCCGTCTCGTACATCGTGGAGTTCGGGCCATCAATGTCCCACAGCCCGCCGACATCGGTATGCATCTCGAACCCCTGAAAGGGAATATCGTGTTCGATCAGCACCTTGGCCGCAGCCAAACCCATCGGCCCGGCACCGATCAGCGCATATTGTCCGGTTGCAGACGCCATGTTGTTCTCCCTCTCCCTGGCGGTTAGATTGAACAGATGTTCAATATAAGGCAAGAGTTTTCCGATGGCCGCCACGTCACCCTCCGCCCCGTCATCCTCTGCCCCCTCTGCCGCGCCCCGAACCGCCGCACCGCGCAAGCGTGCGCCCTCGGCCAAGGCGCTGGAGCGGCGGACCACGATCCTGGACGCCGCCGAACGGGTGTTTGCGCAGGCGGGCTATGACGCGGCCACCATGCGCGACGTCGCGGCGGAGGCGGGCGTGCCGCTGGGGCTGGTGCATCACCACGGCGGCGGCAAGGCGGCACTGTTCGAACAGGTGATCACCCGGCGCGGCAACGACCTGGCGCGGCACCGTTTGGCGGCGCTGGAAACCGTCCGCGCCAGGGGCGGGGCCAGCGATACGGGACAGGAGGAGGCCGGAAACGGGCGCGGACCGGATGCCGCAGGGCTGTTGCGGTGTTTCTTCGAGCCGCTGATCAGCCGTGCGCGGGTCGATGCGCAATGGCTGGCCTATGCACGACTGGTGGCGCTGGTGTCGGCGGATGCGCGGTGGCGTGACCTGACAGCGGCGGTTTTCGATCCCACCGCACAGGACTTCTTGCAGGAGATGGCCCGCCTGTTTCCCCGCGCCTCGGCCTCGGCCCGGGCGGAGGCACTGGTTTATGCCGTCTCGGCCCTGCTGGCGTTTCTCACCACCGGCTGGCGGGTGGCCGCGCTGGCCCAGGAGCCGGTGGAAACCCGGCAGATACCGCTGGCCCCGGAGGGGCTGATCGCGTTCTGTGCCGCCGGTATGACCGCGCGGCTCGGCGGCTAGCGTTCCCGGCACCGGCCACCGGTCCGGCGGCGTCGAGGCAAGGTGCCGCAGGCGCGGGACAGCGCGCCTGCGGCGGGGATCGCCGGGAAGAGCCCGCGCCGAAGGTCAGGTGGCGCCGTAGCCGCCGCCGCCCGGCGTGATCATGAAGACCTCGTCATCGGGCTGCATTTCCTTCTTGCGGGTATCGGCGACCGTCTCACCGTTGATGTGGAACGTACCGGGCTGACCGTCCTGACCACCCAACAGCCCCTCCGGCCCGGATTTCAGACGCGAGGGAATGGTGTTCAACAGCCAGGTCCGTCCGGTGCGCATCCGGTAGCCGATGCGCTGCCCATCGCCGCCGGGCTGCGCGCCCGCGCCGCCGGTGCCATGCGCCAGTTCCTTGCAGGTGAAGGCGATGGGATAGGAGGCCTCCAGAACCTCCACGGGGACGGCGGAAACGCCGGTGGGATAGCACACCGCCGAAATCCCCGGCTTTGTCGCCCGTGCGCCCATGCCACCGGAATAGTTGAACATCGACGAGGTAAAGGGCCGGCCATCGCGGTCCTTGCCCTGGATCTGCACCGTCCAGACGGCCCCGGACCCTTCGGCCACCACGGCATCGGGCACCACCTGGGCCAACGCCTTGAGGATCGGGAAAGGCACGTACATCCCCACCACATGGCGCGCATTCACCGGCGAGGGGTATTTCGCGTTCACCACGCATTCCTCGGGCAATTTCAGACGGATCGGCGCCAGAGACCCGGCGTTGTTCGGCAGATCCGGGTTCAGGGACGAGCGCACCGCGAAGGTCGCGTAGGCATGGGTATAGGCGGGCACCACGTTGATCCCCATGGAGGACGGCCCGGAAGAGCCGTCGAAATCGACCACGATCTCCCCCGCCTCGGCATCCACGGTCACGGCGGTCTTCAGGGTGATTTCCTCCCCACCCGGAACATCGAAGGTAGAGCTGCCGTGGTAGGTGCCGCCCGGCAGCTTGCGAATGGCGTCCCGCGTCGCCGCCTCCGAGCGGGAGATGATCTCCTCGCTCAGCGCGGCGATGTCCTCCAGCCCATAGCGATCGCACAGCGCGTTCAGCCGGTCCGAGGCGATCATGCCCGAAGACACCTGCGCGCCCAGATCGCCCATCAGCGCATCGGGCGTGCGCACGTTGCGGCGGATCAGCTGAAACAATGTCTCGTTGGGCTTGCCGGCCTCGTAGAGCTTCATCGTGGGGATCCACAGCCCTTCTTCGTGGATGTCCCGCGCACCCGAACCGATGCCATAGCCGCCGATGTCGGAATGGTGGATCGTGGAGCCTGCATAGCCGATGATCCGGTCGCCGCGAAAGATCGGCGACAGGACCGTGATGTCGAAGAAATGACCTGCCGACATCCAGGGATCATTGGTGATCAGCACGTCCCCCGGTTGCAGCGCGTCGGTATCGCATTCCGCCAGCAGGTTGCGCGCGGCGGCGGCCAGCGAATTGATATGACCCGGCGTGCCGGTCACCGCCTGGGCCACCATGCGGGCCTGTTCGTCGAACAGCCCGTTGGCCAGGTCGCCCGCTTCCCGCACGATGGGGGAAAAGGCGATGCGTTGCAGGGCGCGGGCCTGTTCGCTGACGATCCCGATCAGGTTGGACCACAGGATCTGAAGTTCGACGCCGTCCATTATTTTTCTCCCGTCTTGGCCGCGACGAGGCTTCCGCTCTCGTGGCGTGTGACATCCCAGCCCCGCAGGACAAAGATCGTGGTTTCGCGTTCCTCGATGATCACCGGACCGGCGATGCGATCTGCATCGGTGATGGCGTCGCGCCGCCAGACGGGCACGTCTTCGGCCACGCCCCTGATATGCACGGGGCGGGTTTCCTGCCCCCTGCCCTGCGTGCCGCTGCCGCCCTGGCCCGCGTGGCGGTCGGGCTGGCGGCCCGAGGCGGTGACCAGCCAGTTCACGATCTCGATCTGCATCCCGTCCAGGCGCAGCCCGTATTGGCGGTCGTACTCCGCCTCGAACAGGCGACGGATATCCTCGGCGCTGCGGGCCTGGCGGGGATCGCCCGGCAGGTCGATGCGCACTTCGGATTGCTGGCCGAGGTAGCGCATCTCCACCGCGTAGGCGAAGCTGTAATCGGCCTCCCGGATCCCGGCCTCGCCCAGGGCGGTGGCGCCCTCCGCGATCATCGAGGACAGCACCCGGTCCACCCCGTCCCAGTCCAGCGTGTCCAGCGTGGCGACATGGCTGCGCACCAGGTCGATCTGCGCCGGTGTCACCAGCGTGCCGAAGGCCGACAGGACCGACGCCAGCGGAGGATAGATGACCGAGGACGCCTCTGTCAGTTCGCCCACCATGCAGGCATGGACCGGCCCGGCCCCGCCAAAGGCCAGCAGCGGCTGGCCGCGATAATCGATGCCGCGTTCGGTGGCATGGGTGCGGGTTGCGGCGGCCATCTGTTCGCAGACGACTTCGAACACGCCCCAGGCCGCCTGTTCGCGCGACAGGCCCAGCTGGTCGCCCAGCCGGTCATAGGCGCCCTGCGCCCCGGCCAGGTCCAGTTGCATGTCGCCGCCCAGGAACCTGTCGGCGGCCAGAATACCCAGAACCAGATCCGCATCGGTGACGCAGGGATCCGTCCCGCCGCGCCCGTAGCTGACCGGTCCGGGCATCGACCCCGCGCTTTCCGGCCCGATCTTCAGCAGGCCCAGATCGTCCACCGTGGCGATGGATCCGCCCCCGGCGCCGATTTCGATCATGTCGATGGAGGGCACGGTGATCGGCATCCCCGACCCCGGCTTGAACCTGTAGCGGCGATCGACCTCGAAGGTACCGGTGACCAGCGGTTCGTGGTTCTGCACCATGCAGGCCTTGGCCGTGGTGCCGCCCATGTCAAAGCTGATGAGGTCGGGAATGCCAAAGATGCGGGAGAAGTAGCAGGCCACCAGCGCGCCCGCCGCCGGGCCGCTTTCGATCATCCGTACCGGCATGGTGGAGGCCCGCTCTGCCCCGATCACCCCGCCGTTGGACAGCATGATCAGCGGCTGCTGGGAGAAACCGCGGGCCTTCAGCTCCTCGATCAGGGCGGTCAGGTAGGGACGCGTGATCGGCACCGTGTAGGCGTTGATCGCCACGGTGGAGGCGCGCAGGTATTCCCGCATCTGCGGCGCGATGACGGAGGACAGGGAAACATAGATCTCCGGCGCCTCCTCCGCGAAGATGCGGCGCACCTCTTCCTCGTTGCTGCCGTTGCGGTAGGAATTCAGGAAACAGACCGCCACCGAAACGATGCCCTGCGCGCGGCATTGCGCGATGACCGCGCGGACCGCATCGGCATCCACGGGGCGGCCGACACTGCCATCCGCATAGACGCGTTCGTTCAGCGTGAAGGTCCGGTCCGACGGGATCAGCGGTTCGGCGAATTCGATCTGCGGGTCGTACATGTCATAGCGGTGCTCCTCGCGGATATAGAGGATATCGCGAAACCCCTCGGTCAGCAGCAGGGCCACGGGCGGGCCCTTGCGCTCGATCAGCGCATTGGTGACCACCGTGGTGGCATGGACGACGACATCATCCACCTCCTGCGGGGCGATGCCTGCCCGGCCTGTCACCAGTTCGACCCCGCGAAAGAACCCCTCAAGCAGATTGTCGTGGGTGGTCAACGTCTTGTCGACAAAGCTGCGGCCATCAGAGGCCAGCAGCACGGCATCGGTAAAGGTGCCGCCGATGTCGATGGCAAGGGAATATCGGGTCATATGGGGTACTCCATGCATCCCAGGTCGGCCGAGATTTCCCGGGCGGCCTGCGTGACGGCGGCGACCAGCGCCTCCGCCGGTTCGGGGGTGATATCCTGGACCGATCCGACGATGGTGATCGTCGCGGCGAACCGGCCCTCAATGTCGAAAACGGGTGCCGAGATGGCATTGACGCCGGGCAGCGCCTCCTCCGGCGCGATGGCCCAGCCCAGGGTGCGGGCCCGGATGATCTCCTCTGCCAGCCGCGCGGGATTGGGGCCCTTCTGCGCCAGGGTGCGGGTCTCGGCCTTGCCCCAGGCAAGGGCCAGCTTGCCCTGTGCCGAGGTAAAGAACGACAGCAGCGCGCCGGGCCGGGTGACGATCTGCACCGGGGTCTCGATGCGCACGATGTCCATCACGCGCATGCCGATGTCCTCGGGCAGGGACAGGGTGACGGTCTGGCCGACCCGGTCGCGCAGCGCGGCCATGACCGGTCGGGCCACGCTGGTCAGCTGGGTCGCGTCGGCGATGGCCTGGCCCAGGTGAAACAGCTTCAGCGTCAGGCGGTAGCGTTCGGTCACGGGATCCTGCCGGACATAGCCCAGCGACACCAGCGTTTGCAGGTAGCGGTAGATCCGCGCCCGTGGCATCCCCAGGTCATTGGCAAGGTCGGTGACGCGCGACGGCTCGCCCCTCCGGGCCATTTCCTCCAGGATGGCAAAGGCCGCGACGGTGGATTGGTTGGTGCTGTTGGATCCGCTCTTGTCGGTCATGTCAGCCTCCCATCAGCGCCGGCAGGGCCAGCGTCAGCATTGGTACGAAAGCCACCAGCAACAGCACCGCCAGGCAGATACCGATCATCGGCAGGATCGCCAGCGCCACCCGTTCCAGCGGCTGCTTGCCGATGGCGGCGACGATGAACAGGCACAATCCCACGGGCGGCGTGATCATCCCGATCATCAGGTTCAGCACGACCATCACTCCGAATTGCACGGAATCGACGCCCAGCAGGGGATAGACTTCGTTCAGGATCGGCATCGCCAGCACCAGCGCCGCCAGCGGTTCCAGGAACAGGCCCAGCAGCAGCAGCACGAGGTTCAGCAGCAGGATCAGGATCCACGGTTCTTCACTGATGCCGCGCAGGGTGGCGGCGATGGCGCGGGGGATGTTCTCGATCCCCAGGATGAACGCGGTCATCGAGGCCATCGCCACGATCAGCATCACCCCTGCCGTCATCGTCGCCGTGTCGTAGAACGCCTGCGCGATCTTGCCGCCGTTCAGCGTCCGGTACAGCAGCCCACCGATCAGCAGCGCATAAAGCGCGGCAACGGCCGCCGCCTCGGTCGGGGTGAAGACGCCGCTGCGGATGCCGCCGACGATGATCACCGGCAGGAACAGCGCCGGCAGCGCCTTGACGGCCAGCCCGGCGCGTTCCTCGCGCGGGACCGGGGCAGGCAGCGGGTGGTCCTCGACCCGGGCGCGCCACAAGGCGTAGCAGATCAGCAGGCCGCACAGGGCAAAGGCCGGCACGATCCCCGCCAGGAACAGGTCCGAGATAGAGGTGCCCGTCAGCACGCCATACAGGATCAGCGACAGAGAGGGCGGCACCAGCGGCCCCAGGATCGACCCGGCCGCCGTAAGCGCCCCGGCATAGGCGGGCGAATAGCCGTCGCGCTTCATCGCCGGGATCATCACCGACCCGATGGCCGAGGCCTCGGCCGTGGCGGCGCCGGACACGCCGGAGAACATCATGGAGGCCACGACATTCACCACCGCCAGCCCGCCGCGCACCCGGCCCACCAGCATCTGCGCAAAGCGGACGATCTGCCGCGTCAGGTCGGCGGAATTCATCAGGTTCCCGGCCAGGATGAAGAACGGGATGGTCAGCAGCACGAAATTGTCGATACCCGCGATCATCTTTTGCGGAAAACCGATCATCAGATGCCATTGATCATTGACCAGCAGGTAGGCGACCGAGGCCAGGCCCAGGGAAAACGCCACCGGGATGCCGATGACTAGGCAGATCACGAAGGCCAGAAGATACAGGGTCATTGCAGCCCCTCCGTCAGAGTGCGGTCAAGAACCTGCGCCAGGCTGCGCCCGTCACGGATCGCCAGTGCGCACAGAAGCATGTCGGCCATGAGCCTCAGCGCCATCAGCCCCATGCCCACCGGCAGGGCCAGGTAAACCCAGAACCGTGACGGTGCAGCGGGGGCCTCGGCGCCGAAAATGTCCTCGAGGATGAATCCGATGGCGGGGATCTGCGATCCTCCCGCCCGGTCGGCGTAGTACAGGCCGTAGCTGACCAGCAGCAGACACAGCGCCAGCGACAGCCCGCCGACGACGATCGCCAGCACCAGCGCCGGCACCCGCGGCAGGGCAGAGCCCAGAAACCCCAGCGCGGCGATCTCGCCCCGCTCGAACGCCAGGACGGCGGCAAGAAAGGCCAGCCAGATCAGCATGTAACGGCACATTTCCTCGGCCCACAGGAGCGAGGCGTTGAAACCGTAGCGCAGCACGATCTGCGCGGTCATCAGGGCCAGCAGCGCGCCGACCAGGGTGATCAGCAGCCAGCGCAGGGCCAGTCGGAACGGGCGTTGCAAGGACGGGGCATTCATCTCGCGGCTCCTTGTGTGGGTGTGGCGGGGCGGTTTGGCCGGGCCTCGGAACGGGACAGAGATCCCCGGTCCGGTCGCGCGGGGGGCGCGCGCCGGTCAGGGCCTGCATGGGGCGGGGGCGGATCCGGGACACCGGGACCGTCCGGACCACCGGCCCGCGCCCTTTTTGCGGGGCGAGGGTGGGAATGCGGAGGACTTGCGGCCGGATCAGGTCTGAATCAGGCGGGGGGGGGCGACGGGGCCACCCGGCCCCGCCGCGCGGTTCAGGCGAAATCCTTCTCCTGGTACTCCGTCAGGTGCAGGTAATCGTCGCGGGGCGGCCCGAAGATGTCCAGGTTCACCGCCGTCTCCTCTCCCAGTGCCTCGCCGCAATGGACGACGTCGGGGGGGATGCGCACGACCTCTCCGGCGCCGACCTCGACGACATCGTCGCCGATCTCGAACCGGACCCGCCCCTGCAGGATATAGGCCAGCTGTTCGAACGGATGGGAATGGGGTTTCTTCTCCATCCCCGGTTCCAGCCAGTTCATTACCATCAGCGCCCCGTCGCCGCGGAACGCGGTGCGGGAGACGCCCGGCCGGACGTCCTCCCGGGGGAGGTCCGTCCAGCGATAGACCGAAGGCGCGCCCATGGTCAGCTGCCCGCGCCGAAGGCCGCGATGATCTCGGCGATCAGCGGATCCTTGGCTTTCCAGTCCTCGACCACCTGCGCGGTCTTCTCCTGCATCACCTCCAGGTCGGACAATTCGCTGATCGTCACGCCGTGCCCTTCGAGGAAAGCAATGGTATCGGCCTCCTGCGCGGCGGCCATGGCATAGGCTTCTGAGGTCGCCTCGTGCCCGGCGGCGATCATGGCCTCCTGATCCTCGGCGCTCAGCCGCGACCAGACGGCGTCGGACAGCATGATGACACCGGGCCAGAAATAATGACCGGTCAGCGTCACGTTGCTGGCGGCGTCATACAGGCTTTCGCTCTGGATGGAGGACAGGTTGATCTCCACCGCGTCGATCGTGCCGGTCTCCAGGGCGGAATAGACCTCGCCATAGGCCATGCCGATGGGGTTCACCCCGATGGAGGTCCAGGTTGCCTTGTGCAGCGGAATCGGCACGATGCGGGTTTTCAGCCCCTCGAAATCGGCGGTGCTGGCAACCGCGTCTCCAGCGGTCAGGAAATGGCGCTGCCCCGCTTCGATGAAGCCCAGCCCCTTGATCGACTTCTCGGCCAGCGTATCCAGCAGGCGGTCCCCCAGATCCGACGTCAGGACCGCGCTGATCTGGTCGTATTCGCCCACGGTGAACGGCAGTTGCAGCGCGTCGAATGCGGCAGCGTTCAGCACCAGCGGCAGCGTGGCCGAAGATACCAGCGCGCCGTCGATCAGGCCGATTTGCAGCCCCTCCAGCAGCTCCTTGTCATCGCCAAGCTGGCGGTCACCGTAGACCTCGACCGCGACGCGACCTTCGGTGCGCGCGGCGACCTTCTCGGCAAAGAGTTCAAGGCCGGTATGAAAGATATGCTTGGACGAGGCCGCATGCCCCATCTTGATCGTGACATCCTGCGCCAGCGCCGCGGCCGGCATCGCGCAGACCAGCGCGGTCGTCAGAAGAAAATGTTTCATCGGGTTCTCCTCCCAGAGTGGAAACAAGGCTGTTTCGGTCTGTGTAACACACAATACGATATTGAAACACCGGCCAAGCCCCTGTCAACGACCCTCGCCGCAGCGCGCAAAACGTTTTGTCGCAACTCATTGTGGTAAAATGAAACTTTTGAATTCTTGCGGCGCGCCGACAGGCCACCGCCGCGCCGCGCTGTTATTCAGGCCGTAACAGATGCTGCACGTGCAAAGGGCACCCTACCCCCTGCGGATGAATCGCCGCCATGCGAAAAGGGCGCCCCGAGGGACGCCCTGCAACCTCGCGCCACACCGCGCATCGCTCCGGTGCGCCGACCATGAACGCACCGTCACAGCCCCGCGCGCGGCGACCGCCACATCATTCCGTCGGCACGGCTCGCACGGTCCGGTGGGTGATCTGAGCCCCGGTCTTCGCGTCGACCAGCATCGGCGAGATGGGGTCGCGCGTCTCGCGGGAGACCAGCGTGACCGAGGGCGCCCCCGGCGGCGGCACATGGGTGTTCGCCCAGTCGATGAGGGTGACCAGCACCGGGTAGAAGGCCTTCCCCCGGTCGGTCAGGCGGTATTCGTGGCGCGGGGGATGGCGCTGGTACAGTTCCCGCCGCAACACGCCGGCCGCCTCCAGCTTGCGCAGCCGGTCGGCCAGAACATGGCGGGTGATCCCCAGCCGCTCCTGCATCTGCTCGAACCGTCGAACCCCCATGAAGCAATCGCGCAGCACCAGGAGGGTCCAGCGATCGCCAATCACGGAGAGACCACGGGCGACGGGGCAGGCTTCGGATTGCAGGTTGTTCCATTTCATGGCGGCAGCATAGCCGGGATTGACAGGTTCTGAAAGAGAACTTACCCAAAAAGCGTTCCAAAACGGAACGTATCCACGCCCACGGTTCCGCCGGGCGTGCAGAAAAGCCAATCGGGAGGGGGCAGGACATGACAAAGAGGGACAGAGCGCGCGACCACCGGGTGGCGGCGACGTGGCACCGCCCGACACGATGGGGGTGCCACGGATGACCCTGCCCGGCCCGGTTCCGCCCACCGCCGCCACCCTGCCGCCGCAGGATCCGCCGCTCGGGCCCTCCGCCGCGGCGGCGGCCCATGCGCGGGCGACGCGGACCCGTCAGCTTCTGGAGGCCCCGATCGGCCCCACGCTGGCCCGTCTGGCGGCGCCCAACGTACTGGCCATGTTCGTGCAATCGGCCCAAAGCATCGCCGAGGCCTATTTCGCCAGCCAGCTGGGCGTGACCGCGCTGGCCGGGCTGGCGCTGGTGTTTCCGCTGGTGATGCTGACGCAGATGCTGTCCACCGGAGCGATCGGCGGCGCGATCTCGGCCTCGGTCGCGCGGGCACTCGGGGCGGCGGACGAGGCGCGGGCGGCCTCTCTGGTGGTGGCGGCCTGGATCATCGCGGTCACCCTGGCGGCGGTGCTGGCGGTGATGGTCGGGCTGCTGGGCACGGCGTTCTTCCGCATGCTGGGCGGCAGCGGTGAGGCGGTGGCCCAGGCGCACAGCTATGCGCTGGTGTTCTTTCCCGGCTGCGTGGCGGTGTGGCTGTGCAATGCCTCGCTCAGCGTCATTCGCGGCACGGGAGACATGCGTACGCCCTCGGTGCTGTTGCTGGTGGTTTCGATGTTTTCGATCACCCTGTCAGGCGGCTTTGCCCTGGGCTGGGGGCCGTTACCGGCGCTTGGCATGGCCGGGTTGGGGCTGGGTCTGGTCACGGCGTTTGGCATCGGGGCCTGCGTCGCCATCAGCTACATCGTCTCGGGCCGGACCGGCCTGTCTTTCGGCGGAGCATTGCGGCGGCTGGATCGCGGCATGTTTCGCGACATTCTGGGCGTGGGATCCATGGCGGCGATCAACACGGTGCTGACCGCCGGCACGATCATCATGATGACCGGCCTCGTCGGGCGGTTCGGCGAGGGTGCGCTGGCCGGCTACGGGCTGGGGGCGCGGCTGGAGTTCCTGATGATCCCGGTGATCTTCGGCATCGGGGCGGCGATGACAGCCATGGTGGGCGCCAATATCGGCGCCGGACAGGCCGAACGGGCGCTGCGCGTCGCCTGGACCGGCGCGGGCGCGGCGGCAGTCATCGTAGGCGGCATCGGCGCGCTGCTGGCCCTGTGGCCGGACCTGTGGCTGGGCATGTTCCTGGAGCCGTCGAACACCGCTGCGCTGGACGCGGGGCGCAGCTATTTCCGCACGGTAGGACCGTTCTATCCGTTCTTCGGGCTGGGGCTGGCCCTGTATTTCGCCTCGCAGGGGGCGGGGCGGATGCTGTGGCCCGTGATCAGCAGCCTGTGCCGCGTCGTCGTGGCACTGGCCGGGGCGCTGATCCTGTCGGGCCAGGCGGGTCTGGGCCTACGCGGGGTCTTTGCCGCCATCGCCTGTGCGATGCTGGTCTATGGCTGTGTGATCGCCCTGGCCATCCACCGCGGTGGATGGCGCGACGGGCCACGTTGAAGGCACCCGCGACGGGCCAGAACGTGAAAGGGCGCGCCCGCGACGGACGCCCCCTTTCCTGACCTTGACCCCGGTCTTTGACCTTAGCTTCCGGCCTTGGCCCGGACCGCCCCTCAGACGAAGCGGTTGACGTAGTTCTCCAGGATCTCCTGACGGCCGGAGCGGGGCTGGGGCGCGATGCCCTCCCGCTCTACCCGCTGGGCGATGGTGGCCAGGTCGCTGTCCAGCATCGCCTTCGCCTCGGCCGTGTCCCACCCGGCGTAACGTTCGGCCAAGGCGGCATCCAGGCCGCCGTCCTCGATCATCGCTGCGGCGGCTTTCAGGCCGCGCGCGCAGACATCCATGCCGCCCACATGGGCCGCGATCAGATCTTCGGCGTCGATCGACTGGCGCCGCAGCTTGGCGTCGAAATTGGTGCCACCCTGTGTGAACCCGCCGCCCTTCAGGATGTGATAATAGGCCAGCGCCACCTCCGGCACGTTGTTGGGGAACTGATCGGTGTCCCAGCCGGATTGGTAATCGTTCCGGTTCATGTCGATGGAGCCCAACATCCCCTCGCTGACCGCAAGGGCCAGCTCGTGCTCGAAACTGTGGCCGGCCAGGATGGCGTGGCCCTGCTCGATGTTCAGCTTCACCTCGCTCTCCAGCCCGTATTTGCGCAGGAAGCCGATGCAGGTGGCGACGTCGAAATCATATTGATGCTTGGACGGCTCCTGCGGCTTCGGCTCCACCAGGATCTGCCCCTTGAAGCCGATCTTGTGCTTGTACTCCACAACCATGGAAAGGAACCGGCCCATATGGTCCAGCTCGGCCCCCATGTCGGTGTTCAGTAGGGTCTCATAGCCCTCGCGCCCACCCCAGAGAACATAGTTCTGCCCACCCAGCTTGTGCGTGGCGTCCATGCAGGATTTCACCGTCGCGGCGGCAAAGGCAAAGACATCCGGATCCGGGTTGGTCGATGCGCCGCCCATCCAGCGGCGGTCGGTGAACATGTTGGCGGTGCCCCACAGCAGCTGAGTCTTATTGCCCTGCATCTTCTCGCCCAGGTAATCGGTAATCTCGTTCAGCGTGTCGCGATTGGCGGCAAAGGAGCCCTGTTCAGGCCGCAGGTCCAGATCGTGCCAGCAGAAATAGGGCACGCCCAACAGGTCGAACATCTCGAAGGCGACATCGGCCTTCATCCGGGCGCGGCCCATGTCGTCCTGCGGATGCCAGGGCCGGACAAAGGTCTGCCCGCCGAAGGGGTCGCCCCCCTCCCAGGCAAAGCTGTGCCAATAGGCCACGGCGAACCGCAGGTGGTCCTCCATCCGCTTGCCCAGCACGACCTCCTCGGGGTCGTAGTGGCGGTAGGCCAGCGGATCGGTGCCATCGCGGCCCTGGAATGTGATCGGGGCGATGCCGTCGAAAAAGCCTGTGCTCATGTGTCTTGTCCTTGTTCTTTCGTCTCGCCGGGCCGTTTGCCCAGAATGATCATCGACAGCAGATCGTCATCGGTGACCTGATCCACCTGCACCGTGCCGACCAGCGCGCCGTTCTTCATCACCGATGCCCGATCACAGAGGTTCATCACCGAATGCACATCGTGGTCGATCAGGAAGATGCCGATCCCCTGCGCCTTCAGCTGCTGGATCAGTTCGGCCACCATCTGCGTTTCGTGCGGGCCCAGCGCGGCGGTGGGTTCGTCCATGATCAGGATGCGGGCGTTGAAATAGACCGCCCGCGCGATCGCCACCGATTGCCGCTGTCCGCCCGACAGGGCGGATACCGGTTCGCTGAACTTCTGGAAATTGGGGTTCAGCCGGCCCATGATCTTGCGGCATTCCGCCTCCATCGCGGAATCGTCGATCAGGCCCAGCCCCGTGGTCAGCTCCCGCCCCAGAAAGAGGTTGGAAGCCGCGTCCAGGTTATCGGCCAGCGCCAGTGTCTGGTAGATCGTCTCGATGTTGTTGGCACGGGCGTCGCGGGGGTTTTCGATGCGCACCGGCTGGCCGTCGATCAGGATCTGCCCCTCGTCCATGTGATAGGCCCCTGACAGGATCTTGATCAGGGTGGATTTCCCGGCGCCGTTATGGCCCAGCAGGCCCACGACCTCGCCGGGGTGCAGATCGACAGAGACGTCATCGACCGCCTTGATCCCCCCGAAGGAGATGGAGATGTTGCGCATCTCCACCAGCGGCGTTTCCCCTGCGGCGCGACGGGCGGCGGCGGTTCGGGTCACGGTGTCGGCCATCATTTCGCCCCCAGTCGCTTGCGGTACAGGATGTCGATCAGCACGGCCAGCAC
This sequence comes from Pseudooceanicola aestuarii, assembly GCF_010614805.1. NCBI lineage: Bacteria > Pseudomonadati > Pseudomonadota > Alphaproteobacteria > Rhodobacterales > Paracoccaceae > Pseudooceanicola > Pseudooceanicola aestuarii. The sequence continues at coordinate 2,164,043 of NZ_JAAFZC010000001.1, read as the reverse complement.
CAGCACGCTGCCCACGACGATGTTCTGGAACGGCGCATCGACGCCGACCATGGCCATGCCCGATTGCAGCGCCTGCATGATCAGCGCGCCCAGGATGGCGCCGTAGATCGTGCCGAACCCGCCCGACAGCGCGGTGCCCCCGATCACGGCGGCGGCGATCACCCGCAGCTCGTCCAGGGTGCCGATGTCGTTGGAATGGTTGGCCAGCCGGGCCGAAGCCACGACCGCCGACAGCGCACAGAGAAACCCCATCAGGGCGAAGATCTTGACCGTCAGGCGGCGGGTGTTGATGCCCGACAACTCCGCCGCGTCGGGATTGCCGCCGGTGGCGTAGATGTAGCGGCCCAGCCGCGTCTTGCGCGCCACCACGGTCAGCGCCACGGCGACAGTGATCAGGATCAGCACCGAGATCGGCAGCCCGTAGCCCACACTCAGCCCCTCGGGCATGATTTCGCCGCGCGCCTCGAACATCCGTTCCAGCCGGCGGGTGGGGACGGTATAGGCGTTCAGCACGGCGATGAACCCGCCGATGGCGGCGACCATCAGCACGGACATCGTGGTTTCCGCCCAGAAGGGTTTCACCGGAAAGCCATGCGCCGCCTTTCCGCGCCGCCCGCGCCATTGCGCGGCGATCCCCGCGACACAGGCCAGTGCGGCGAAGGCCCAGCTCCACCAGGCGCCGAGAGTGCCGTTGATGCCGCCGAAGATCATGAAGGTATCGTCCAGCGGGCCGATGGTCTGACCGGCGGTCAGATACCAGGCGACGTTGCGCCAGACCAGGAACCCGCCCAGCGTCACGATGAAGGCGGGGATGGTCAGGTAGCCGATCATCCAGCCCTGGAAGGCGCCGATCAGCGTACCGACGATCAGCCCGCCCAGCACCGCCAGGATCCAGATCGCCGGATGACCCAGCCCAAGGCCCAGCCCATGCGGCAGAATCTGCGTTTGCAGCATCGCCATCACGGCGGATGTGGTCGCCAGCAACGCGCCCACCGACAGGTCGATGTGGCGGTTGACGATGACGAAGACCATGCCGCAGGCCATGATGGCCACGGACACCGACTGAATTGTCAGGTTGAAGATGTTCCGGGGGGTCAGGAAACGGCCATCCGTCAGGATGTTGAACCCGATACACAGGATGACGAATGCGCCAATCATGCCCAGCAGACGGGTATCCAGTTCCAGCTTCCGGAACAGGCCACCTGCCGACTTTGCGGGGATTGGCTGAGACGTGGTGTCGGTCATGTCGGACCTCCTCGTGTCAGCGCGAAACTTCCAGGTGGCGACCCCGGCGCGATGGCCGGGATCGCCGGGATGCGATCAGTTGCAAGGGGCCGGACCGTCGGACACGCCCTGGCACAGGGCGTCCTGGGTGATCCAGCCGGCATCGACCACGGCGGACAGGTTGTCGGCCGTCACGGGTACGGGCGACAGGAACCGCGCCTGCATCTTCGTCCCGGAGGGGGAAGTCCATTCCACGCTGTCCTCGATCTCGCCACCTTCGGCCAGGGTCATGGCGATTTCACCCGCCGCGCGGCCCAGGTCACGGGCGTCTTTCCAGACGGAAACGGTCTGCGTGCCCTTGGCCACCCGGTTCAGCGCAGCGTGATCGCCGTCCTGTCCGGAGACGGGGATACCGTCCATGCCCTGTGCCGTCAGCGCGGCAACCGCGCCGCCTGCCGTGCCGTCGTTGGAGGCCACGACCGCATCCACCGCATTGTCCTGCGCGGTCAGGATCTGCTCCATGTTGCGCTGTGCATTGGCGGGCAGCCAGCCGTCTGTATAGGCCTCGCCCACGATGGTGATGTCCCCCGCGTCGATCGCGTCTTGCAGCACTTCCTGCTGCCCGCCGCGCAGGAAGTCCGCGTTCGGATCGGTGGGAGAGCCCTTGATCATCACGTAATTGCCCGTGGGCGCGGCCTCCAGCACGGCGCGGGCCTGCATCCGGCCGACTTCGACGTTGTCGAAGGTCAGGTAGAAGGCCCGGTCGTCCTCGATCAGGCGGTCATAGGCGATCACGGGGATGCCCTCGTCCGCGGCGGCCTGAACGGCGGGGCCGATGGCCTGCGTGTCCTGAGCCAGCACGATCAGCACGTCGGCGCCCTGGGCGATCAGACTTTCGATATCCGACAGCTGCTTGCTGGAGGAAGATTGCGCATCGGCGGAAATATAGCTGGCGCCGCCGTCCTCCAGGGCGCCGACAATCGCGGCCTCGTCGGTTTTCCAACGTTCTTCCTGGAAGTTCGACCAGCTGACACCGACGGTCACGTCATCGGCATAGGCGGCCGAACCCAGCAGCGCTGCGGCCACACTCATCCTGAGCAGTTTCGTCATTTCGTGTTTCCTCCCTACACGGCCACACATCGATTCGGTGCGGCTTCCTCAAGTCTTAGCATTCTTTATTTTAGTATCAAAATTAAAACATTCCCAAGCCTGCCCCACCGCGCTACCCTGCCCGGCAGAGAGTGACAGGAGGGGGAGACCGCGCCGATGGATACGATCCGCGACGCATTGACAATGGATGCCAGGGCGCAGACCCGGCTGCGCATTCTGGACATCATCCGTGCCTCCGACGGGATCGCCCGCAAGGAGATCGCTGCCTTGGCCAGCACCAGCCCGGCCACAGTCACCACCGTGACCGCCGACATGCTGGACAAGGGGCTGATCCGCGAAGTGCCCTTCCCCGATGCGCCCGGCGCCGGGCGGCGCGGGCGGCCGCGCGTGATGCTGAAGCTGCGCGGCGGGGTCTATCCTGTGGCCGGGGTGAAGATCTCCCGTCACACGATTTCTGTGCTGATCGCGGATTTCGAGGGGACCGAACTGGCCAACCACGTCCTGAACCTCGCCGCCTCATGCATGGAACCGCCGGATCTGGTCGCGGCGCTGCGGCGCGCCATCGAAGGGGCCTGCACCGCCGGCGGGCTGGCGCTGACCGACCTGACCGGGATTTCGGTCGGCCTGGCCGGTCAGGTGGATGCGACGCGCAACTACGTGCATTGGTCCTCCTCCCTGGCCGGGCATGACCACGACCTGGCGCCACTGCTCCGCGACAGCCTGCCCTGCCCCGTCTTCCTGGAGAATGATGCCAACCTGGTCGCCAAGGCCGAGCAATTGTTCGGCGAAGGCCGCGACGTGGACAATTTCCTGGTGGTCACCGTCGAACACGGCGTGGGCCTGGGGATCATCATGAACGGCCAGATCTATCGCGGCGACAGGGGGTGCGGCGCGGAATTCGGACATACCAAGGTCCAGATCGAGGGTGCCTTGTGCCAATGCGGCCAGCGCGGCTGCCTGGAGGCCTATGTCGGCGATTACGCCCTGATCCGGGAGGCCTCCACCGGGGAGCCGGAAAACCGTCCCCGCACCGTGGCCGAGGTGACAGCGCGCGCCCGGGCCGGCGACCGGCTGGCGCAATCGGTGCTGGACCGCGCCGGCCAGATGTTCGCCATGGGCCTTGCCAACCTGATCAACATCTTCGATCCGCGCCGGATCATTCTGGCCGGGGCGCAGACCGGTTTTGCCCATCTGTATTCGGACAAGGTGCTGGAACAGATCAGCCGCTCCACCGCGCATGTCAACGCGCCGCTGCCCGATATCCGGGTGCACAATTGGGGGGATCTGATGTGGGCGCGCGGGGCGTCAGCCCATGCGATCGAACAGGTGTCGATCCTGCATATCAAGGGGATGCCCTCCCATGCCGCATGACCGTCCGCCCTGCCCCCCGCGCCGCAGGGGCCGCCCGGCGCGGGCGCTGCTGGACCTGGCCGTGCCCGCCCTGCTGGCCATGGGCGCGGTGGTCACGTGCCCGCCACCCCCCGTCTTCGCGCAGGAGGCCCCCGCCGCACAAGCGCCGCAGGTGCCGCATTTCGCCCCGGTGGCCGCGCCCGATCACGTCTATGCGGGCGGCTGGACGCATTTCGTCGGCGGTGGGCTGGCGGCGCTGGATTGCAACGGCGACGCCCTGCCCGAGCTCTTTGCCGCGGGCGGAGCCAACCCGGCGCAATTGCTGCGCAACACCACGCCCGCACCGGGCGGCGCGCTGTCGTTTCGCGTCGACACGCCGAAGGCACTGGCCCTGACTGGCGTGACCGGCGCCTACCCTATCGACATCGACGGCGACGGGCTGACCGACCTGGCGATCCTGCGTGCCGGGCGGGACATGCTGATGCGCGGCCTGGGCGATTGCAGCTTCGCATTGTTTGCCGACCTTGGCTTTGCCGGTGGGGAGGCCTGGACCACCGCCTTTTCTGCGACCTGGGAGGCAGGCCAGGCGTTGCCCACCCTCGCCTTCGGCACCTATGTGGACCGCGCGGACCCCGACGGCCCCTTTGGCACATGCGACGACACCCGGCTGGTCCGGCCCGATGCCACCGGCACGTGCTACGCCCCACCCGTGCGGCTGCGGCCGGGGTTCTGCGCGCTGTCGATGCTGTTTTCCGACTGGAACCGCGACGGTCGCGCCGATCTGAGGGTCAGCAATGACCGGCATTACTTTGTCCGTGACGGGCAGGAACAGATGTGGGCGATGGAGGATCAACCGCGCCTGTTCACCGAAGCCGAGGGCTGGCAGCGCTACAGCCTCTGGGGCATGGGCATCGCGTCGCGCGATGTGACCGGGGACGGCTACCCGGAGGTCTACCTGACCTCCATGGGCGACCAGAAATTCCAGATCTTCGACCCGGCGGCCGGGGGGCCGGTCTGGCGCGATGCAACCTATGCACGGGGCACCACCGCGCACAGGCCCCACACGGGCGGGGACGGACGCCCTTCCACCGGCTGGCACGCGGCCTTTGGCGATGTGAACAACGACGGTCGGGACGACATCTTTGTCGCCAAAGGCAACGTGGAACAGATGCCCGACGCGGCGATGCGCGATCCCAATTCGCTGTTGCTGCAACAGGCCGACGGCAGCTTTGTCGAACGCGCGGTGCAGGCCGGCGTCGCCTCGATGGCGCGCGGGCGTGGCGCAGTGCTGGGCGATCTGAACCTGGACGGGGCGCTGGACCTGGCGGTGGTGAACCGCCGCGCCGCGCTGGAGGTCTGGCAGAACTCCGGCGCGCCGGGGCACTGGCTGCTGGTCGACCTGGCCGCCCCCGGCCCCAACACCGCCGCCATCGGCGCCTTTGTCGAGGTGGAGGCCAACGGCCAGCGCCAGACGCGGGAAGTCACGCTGGGCGGAGGCCACGCGGGCGGCATGGCCGGGCCACAGCATTTCGGCCTGGGGCCGGCGCGGCAGGTGCGGCTGCGGGTAATCTGGCCCGGTGGCCGGGTTGGCGCCTGGCGCACCCTGGCGGCCGATCAGCGCGTGACCCTGCGCCCTGAAGCCACGCCCTGACCTAACGATCCACCGGCAGGCCGCTGGGCACGTGATCCGGCACGCCCAGCCGTTCGGCCCGGTCGGTAAGCGCGTGCAGGAATGCCAGGATCTGCGCCACCTCCGCATCGGAAAGATCCTGCGGCGGCAGAACGTTGGCGGCGGCGATGCGGGCTTGTTCATCGCCATCGGAATGGGCCAGAAAATCGCGCGCGCCGGGCAACTCAGGCAGCACCGCCTGCGCCGGATCATGGTCGCGCAGGCTGGCAACCGGGTCCAGGTGATGGCGCACGACCCCCTCCAACGTGGCAAACGCGCCGTCATGCCCATAGGGCGCCGTCAGCGCCACATTGCGCAGCGACGGCGTGCGGAACGCATAGGCATCGCCGGGATCGCCAGTGACCCGCATCCGCCCCTCGTCCCGGTGATGGGATTCGAACCGCGCGGATTTTCCGGGGCCGATCTGGGGCATGGCAATGGGGTGAAAGGCGTGGTCGGTCTGGAACCAGCCGGAATGACAGGCGCCGCAGCCGGCGGAGCCATAGAACAGGTCCATCCCCGCCTGCGCCCGCCGGTCCAAGCGTCCCTGCCCGCGCATCATCCGGTCGAACGGGCTGTCATCGGCGCGCCATTCCACGGCGATGAAATCGGCGATCACGTTGGCGATGCCCGCAAAGGTGACCGGCACGCCCGGCGCGATCCGCTCGAACGCGGCGCTGTATTCGGGGATCGCCGCGACGCGGCTGGCGATGATGTCCCAGGCGCCGCCGGGTTGGGACAGCATCCCCTGCCGCACCGCCTGCGCCACGTCGTTTTCCGCGTAATGGCCCGCCATCTCGTCGCCCGACAGGACCGGGAACATCGCCTGCGCCGCCAGCGCGTTCTGAAACCCCGCCACCATGTCGGCGCCCAGCGGCGTGCGGATGCCGCCGGGCTGGGTGGCATCGTCCTCCAGGCGGCCGTCGTGGAAGAACCGGGTGAATTGCGCCGCACCCAGGTTCCACAGCGCCGGGGCATTGCGCGGCACGCGCTCCTCGGGCGGGTTCCCGGGATCAATCGCGCGGTCGGGGCCCAGCCCGCGCCCGCCCTCCCCCAAAGCCAGCGACACCCCGTCTGAGGTGCCGAACCGCGGATGGTGGCAGGTCGCGCAGGAGGTGTTGCGATTGCCCGACAGGATCGGGTCGTAGAACAGCAATTGCCCCAGAGCGACCCGCGCCGGATCCGGGTCCGCGAAGGCAGGCGCGGGCCCGAGGTCGGGCAGGAGGTCGGGGCCGAGGCCCGGCCCAGGGTACGGCAGGGTACGCGGCGCCATATCGGCAAGCGTGCCCCCGCCCCAGCCACCGACGGCCAGGACGAGCGCCAGAGACAGCGCCGTTTTTCTGCGAAATCCCATGCGGTCCCCCCCGATTTCCCCACCGGAGTAGAGCATGTCGCGCAGCACCAAGAAAGGGGGTGCGGCCGGACCGGGAGAGGCCATTGGCGAAGACATAGGGCCGCTGCACGCCACGCGATCTTCGCCCGATACGGCCCTGGCCTATCCGGCGAAGACGAAGGCTTAGCCGGCGGGGCTGTCTTTGCCGTGCTCGGGATCCTCGATCGCGTAATCGGTGAACAGGCGCCCCTGGGTCATGAAGAACGCAAAAACGGCGGCGGACAGGCCGAAGGTCTTGAAATAGACCCAGATTTCCGTGGTCTGCGTGCGCCAGATCAATTCGTTCAGCACCGCCAGCGCCAGAAAGAAGGCACAAAGCCGACGGGTCAGCTTCATCCAGCCCTCATGGCGCAGCGGCATCATCTCCTCCATCACCAACTTCAACCAGCTTTGCCCGCGCAGCAGTCCCAGGCCCAGGGCGCCGCCGAAGACCAGGTAGATCAGCGTCGGCTTCATCTTGAAGAAGCGGTCGTCGTTCAGCCAGACCGAAAGCCCGCCGAACACCGTGACCAGCACCGCCGTCACCACCTGCATCCGCGACAATTTCCCGGTCAGCCGCCACAGGAAAAAGGTCGACAGCAGGATCAGCGGGATGAAGGCTGCGGTGACGAGGATGAACCCGTCATACTCCGCGCCCGCGATGGTGAAGACACGGTCCTTCAGCGCCAGATAGGCGACGAAGAACAGAACGATCGGGCCAAGTTCCAGGCCCAGTTTCACAGCCGGGTGAATTTTTGCGGGGTCTCGCACTTTGCTCATTCCTTGCTTCGCTCGCGGGGGTCAGCCCCCCATTTCAACTACCACGGCCCCCACGGCGATCAAGCTCATCAAAGCGATGCGCCGGGGGCCGACCGTTTCCTTGAGGATCAGCCATCCGATCAGCGCCGCGAAGACGGTCGAGGTCTCGCGCAGGACGGCGGCCTCTCCGACCTTGTCGAGGCGGGTGGCCAGCATGACGAAACCAAAGGAGCCAAAGGCGATCAGCGCGCCGAACAGGCCCAGCCGCATCACCCCTCGCGGATCGGGGCGCTGTGCAGGATCCATCCGGCGCCAACGCAGCCAGGCGATGATCGGGAAATCCAGATCGGCGATGACGAAGAACCACGCGAGGAAGGTGAAGGGGTTCACCGTGTTGCGGATCGCATAGGCATCGTAGGTTGTGTAGATCGCCACCATCGCACCGGTGAACACCGCCAGCATCAGTGCGGCGGCCAGGGTTTCGCGGCCTTCGGTCAGGTTGCGCCAATTGTAGAGCGCAAGGCCGAAGATCCCCGACACCAGCAGCCCAACGCCCAGCCATTGCATGAGGGTGAAGGCCTCGTGAAAGATCAGGCCCGCGCCGATCACGGTAAAGATCGGGCCGGTGCCGCGCACCACCGGATAGACCACGGTAAAGGCGCCCCGGGTGTAGGCATAGGCCTGGCCGAGCTTGTAGACGAAATGGATCGGCAGCGTGCCCGCCAGCAACAGCCATTCACCGCCCCGCGGCCAGGGCACGACGAAGAGCGCGATAGGCAGCGCCAGCACCACCAGCCAGAAATCCACCGCCCCGCGCGAGATCCACGGATCGATCCGCCCCTTCTGCAACGAGCCGAACAGCGCATGCAGCACCGCCGCCGTCAGCGCGAGGTAGAGCGCCGCGCGGTGCCCGGCCTCTGTCCCCTGGATGGAGAGGATCCATTCGGTCATGGCGTCGCTCCTGTCATGCGTTGACCCCTGCGGTTGCCAGTCCCGTGCGATCTGCCGTGAAACCCCAGCCGCGCCGGGGCGTTTGTGTTCCACCAGGCCCAAACCGGAGGCCAGGCCCAAACCGGAGGAAAGCCGCCATGTACGAGATGCTTCGCGCCCAGTTCGAAACCCCTGTGCCGGGATTGGGCTGGGATGTGACCATTCTGCGGCTGGTGGCCGCCGTCATCCTGGGCGGGGTCATCGGGTATGAACGCGAGCGCCAGCGAAAGCAGGCAGGCCTGCGCACCCATATCATGATCGCCCTCGCAGCCTGCCTGTTTACCCTGATCATGCTGGGCCTGCTGATGAACCCGCTGGCCGATGACGATTCGATCCGCAAGGATCCGATCCGGGTGATCGAGGCAGTCACCGCCGGCGTCGCCTTCCTGGCGGCCGGGACGATCTTTACCTCCGGAAATGATGTCAAGGGGCTGACCACCGGCGCCGGGATGTGGCTGGCGGGGGCCATCGGCGTGGCCTGCGGGCTGGGCCACCTGGGCCTGGCGACCCTGGCCGCGCTGCTGGCGCTGGTCGTGCTGTGGCTGGTCCGGATCACTGCCGAATGACCCGCGCGGAGAGGCCCGGACCGGGCGGGGCGGCTCAGCTGTCCATCTCCGCCCCGGTCAGGGCGCGCGCGAAATCCTCCGGATCGAAGGGAGCGAGGTCGTCGATCTGCTCTCCGACGCCGATGGCATGGATCGGCAGGCCGAATTTGTCGGCCAGCGCCACCAGCACACCGCCCTTGGCGGTGCCGTCCAGCTTGGTCATCACCAGCCCCGAAACATCGGACATGCGGCGGAACGTCTCCACCTGGCTCAGCGCGTTCTGGCCTGTCGTCGCGTCCAGCACCAGCAGGGTGTTGTGCGGCGCGGTCGCGTCCTTCTTGCGGATGACGCGGACGATCTTTGACAGCTCCTCCATCAGGTCGGCGCGGTTCTGAAGCCGCCCGGCCGTGTCGATCAGCAACAGATCGGCGCTGTCCTCCTCGGCCTTGGTCATCGCGTCATAGGCGAGGGAGGCGGGATCGGTGCCGTGATCGGCTTTCAGCACCGGCACCCCGGCGCGCTGGCCCCAGACTTCCAACTGTTCGACGGCGGCGGCGCGGAACGTATCGCCGGCGGCGATGATCACCGACTTGCCCGCCGCGCGGAACTGCGACGCCAGCTTGCCGATCGTGGTCGTCTTGCCCGATCCGTTGACGCCGACGACCAGAACGACCTGCGGTTTCTTCGGATAGATCGGCAGCGGCCGGGCGACAGGTTCCATGATCCGGGCGACTTCCTGCGCCAGCAAGGATTTGATCTCGGCGGTGGACAGGCGTTGACCCAGACGGCCCTCCGCCATGTTGGCCGTGACCCGCAGGGCGGTTTCGGCCCCCATGTCGGCTGAGATCAGCAGATCCTCCAGCTGTTCCAGCATGTCGTCGTCCAGCTCCCGCCGGACCACGGGCGCACCGCCCCGCTTGAACAGGCGGGAGACCAGCCCGCCGGATTGCGGCGCGGCCGGTTTCGACGCCGGCGCAGGTGCGGGATCCGGTTGCGGCGCGGGGATGCGGTCGGGCAGCGGGGCGGGCACTTCGGACGGGCCCGGGGCGGGCAGCTCCGGTTGGGGCAGGTCGGGCACCGGACGCGCAGGAGGCACCGGCGCCGGGTCGGGTTCCGCAGGCTGCGGCAGGTCCGGTTCGGGCTCATGCGGGGGCTGATCAGGGGGCAGATCGGGTGTCGGGACCGGCGCCGTCCCGGGCGCGCCGGGGCGGGTGTCGTCCTCGGCGGTTCCACCGTCCTCCACGATGGCGTCCAGCCCTTCCTCCAACCGGGAGGAGGATTTGAACAGGCGATCCTTGAGTTTCGTGAAAAAGGCCATGGTCAGCGCATCCTTACATCTGCACCTGACGTAATACGCCTGCGGCCAAGATGGAAGGGCGCCGCGCCGGCCCCGCGCCCGCTGACCCACGCCCCGCCTCGTCCCCGATCCCGGTCCATCGCCGGTCCCGGCTGCCGTGCGCCGCCCCGGCCCGCCGCATCCGCGCACAGCGCGGCCCGCCGCAGCGCAGCGGCTGCCGCATTCTGTCCGAGGTCATGCCCCATTGCGACCCGAATTGCATGCGATCCCTGCCCGCGACCCATTCCCGAGTGTTCGAGGCCCCCATGCCGGCGTTTCTTTTGGCCACCCTGATCCCCGTCCCCCTGCTGATCACCGCCACCGCCATGGGCGGCTGGGTCGGTTGGGCCACGCTGGGCTACCTGACCCTCTTTACCGCGCTGCTGGACCAGATCCTGCCGCGCAACTGGTCCAACGACGACCCCGGCGCGGCCCATGTCAGCGGCGCGGGCCTGTCTGTCGCCCTGGGGGTGCTGCACCTGTTCCTGATCGTGATCGCGATGCGGTTGGTCGGCGGACCGGGTGGCGTCGCCGGCTGGGACATCGTGCCTGTGGCACTGGCCTATGGCATCTATTTCGGTCAGGTCTCCCATCCCAACGCGCATGAGCTGATCCACCGTCCGGGGCAGCAATCGCGGCAGCTGGGGCGTATGGTCTACACCTCCATGCTGTTCGGGCATCATGCCTCCTCCCATCCCAAGATCCACCATGTCTACGTCGCCTCCCGCTACGATCCCAACACCGCGATGCTGGGCGAAGGGTTCTGGCGTTACCTGCGCCGCGCCTGGATCGGCTCCTTCATCGAGGGGGCCCGGATCGAACGTTTCGACCTGAAACGCGGCGGCCGCAGCTGGCACGCGCATCCCTACGGCGGCTACGTGCTGGGCGCGGCGGGGCTGTTGCTGCTGGCCTACGGTTTTGGTGGCTGGACCGGCGTCGCGGCCTATGTGGCGATCTGTTTCTTTGCCCAGGTGCAGATCCTGCTGTCCGATTACGTACAGCATTACGGGCTGGAGCGTGACCAGACCGCCGAAGGCCGCCTGCTGCCCGTGGGGCCGGAACACAGCTGGAACGCGCCGCACCGCTGGACCAGCGCAATGATGCTGAACGCACCGCGCCATTCCGATCACCACATGCATCCCGGCCGGGTCTATCCCGCCCTGCAACTGGATCGTCGCGACATGCCGATGCTGCCGCGCAGCCTGCCGGTGATGGCCACCGTCGCCCTGTTTCCCGGCTGGTGGCGCCGGGTGATGGATCCGCGCGTCGCCCAATGGCAGCAACGTGGCCTGACCGGCGCCCGCCCCGGCACCGCCGCCCTGCGTGCCGCGGACCGCGAGGCCCCGCAGGACCAGGATTCGGGCGAGGCGCTGCCGCCCCTGCGCGGCGCCGGTATTTGAGGTTCCCGCCCGCCCCTGAACCTGTCAGGATCCGACCATGCGAGATCACCTGCCTCCCACCCGTTTCGGATTGGCCTGCCGGGCCTTGCTGGGCGCACTTGCCCTTTCAGCCCTGCCCGTCGTGGCGCAGGACCGGATGGACGCCGCCGCATTCGACGCCTACACGCAGGGCAAGACCTTTCATTACGGCGCCGGCGGCGAAGCCTACGGGGTGGAGGAATACCTGCCTGACCGCCGCGTCCGCTGGTCCTTCCTCGACGGGGATTGCAAGGACGGGCGCTGGTACGAAGAGGCCGGGAACATCTGCTTTGTCTACGATGACATGGGCGCGCCGCAATGCTGGAGTTTTTTCCTGGGCGCGCAGGGCATGACCGCCCGGTTCGAGAATTCCGCCGGTCCGACAACGGAATTGTACGAGGTCCGCAGCAGCCAGGCGCCGATGCTTTGCCACGGGCCCGAAGTCGGGGTCTGAGGGCCGGGCTGTCGCGCCGTGAATGGCGGCCCTTCCGGCACCTGGTTCAGAACAGCGACCCCTGGTCAGGGTCTTCACCCCGCGGCGGTTTCTGCCGGGCGGATTTCGCGGCCGTTTTCGAGGCGGGCTGGGGCCTTGATGTCGTCGCGGCAGTCCGGGCGGGCGTCGGGTCCCCCGCCCCCGCCGGCGCGGCAGCCATAGGCGCCGCCTCCCCCCCGCCTTGCGGCACGACATTCAACAGCCGGTCGCCGGCGAATTCGATGCGCAGCGCGGGCTGCTCCGCCGCCGCGTCCCGGTCGGTAAAGACCTCCCCTCCGCCCGCACCGCGAATCACGGCATAGCCCCGCTCCAGCGTTGCCTTGTACCCAAGGGAAGCGCGCAGACGGTCCGCCGCGTCCAGCCGATCACGGCGCTGCGCGACCCCGCGCTGCGCGACCTCGGCAAAGCGGCGGGCCAACGTGGCGTGATCGGTGCCGCGCCGTGCCACGTTGCGGGTCAGCTCGCGCAGGCTCAACCGGTCGGCGCGGCGGGCCAAGGCGTCACGCTTCACCGTCACCGCGCGGTCCAGCGCCGGATCCAGACGCCCGGCCCAATCCGCAAGATGCCGCTGATCGGTCCGGATATGGCGCAGCAGCACATTCGGCCGCAGCGCACCGCTGCGTTCCGACAGCTGCCCGCGCCGCTGCGCGACCAGACCGGTCAGCGCCCGGGGCAACCGGTCGCCCAGCAGGTCCAGCCGCTGGCGGGCGCCCTCCGTCAGGCCCTGCGGACGCGGCAGCGCCCGGCCCAGATCGCGCAACCGCTGGCCGCGCAATTGCAGACCGCGCGTCTGGCTGCGCAGCAGCCGGGCGCCCATGTCGGCGGACCAGGCCATCAGTTCCGCCCGCACCGGCACCGCCAGTTCCGCCGCCGCCGTCGGTGTCGGCGCCCGGTGATCGGAGACGAAATCAATCAGCGTCGTGTCCGTCTCGTGCCCCACCGCCGAGATCAGCGGAATCTCCGAATTCGCAGCCGCGCGGGCGACGATTTCCTCGTTGAAGCCCCAAAGATCCTCGATCGAGCCACCGCCCCGCGCCACGATCAACAGGTCGGGACGCGGGATCGCTCCGCCCGGAGTCAGCGCGTTGAACCCGGCGATGGCGCGGGCGACTTCCGGGGCACAGGCGCGGCCCTGCACCGCCACCGGCCAGATCAGCACCCGGCGCGGGAAGCGGTCGCGCAACCGGTGCAGGATGTCACGGATCACCGCCCCCGAGGGGGAGGTTACGACGCCGATCACTTCCGGCAGGAAGGGCAGCGGACGTTTGCGGGCCGCATCGAACAGCCCTTCGGCCTGCAATTGCGCCTTGCGTTTTTCCAGCATCGCCATCAGCGCGCCCATGCCGGCGGGGCGGATATCCTCGATCACGATCTGGTATTTCGACTGCCCGCCAAATGTGGTGACCCGGCCGGTGGCGATGACTTCCAGCCCCTCTTCGGGCTGGGTCTCCAGCCGGGAGGCGACACCCTTCCAGATCACACCGGACAGGACCGACCGGTCATCCTTGAGATCCAGGTACACATGCCCCGACCGGGGCCGGCTGACGCGCCCGATCTCGCCGCGCACGCGGATATGGGAAAACTCGCCCTCTATCACCCGCTTGATCGCGCCGGAGATTTCGGTGACGGAAAATTCCGGCGCGTTCTGCGGCGCCTCGTCCTCGAACATGTCCACGTCTGGCAGCCCCCTTGTTGCGCCGCCAGCATAGCAGACCGGCAGGGGGTCGGAAGGGGGCGGGGGGCGAAAGGAGGCGGGGGGGGGCGAAAGGGGATCAGCGTGGGAAAGGCCCGGCCGCGAAGCTCCGCACCGGCGAGGACCGGGGCGTCGCGGAACCGGCAGCGTTGCCCTTGGGGCCGGGCGCGGCTAAACCGCGCGCAACGATCCAAGACCAGACAACGGTTCAATACCAGACAAGGGCCCGCGACATGAACATCCTGATCCTCGGCGGCGGTGGCCGCGAACATGCGCTCGCCTGGGCCTGCATGCAAAACCCGAAATGCGACAAGCTGATCGTGGCGCCCGGCAATGCCGGGATTGCGCGGATCGCCGAATGCGCCCGGCTGGATATCGAGGACGGCTCCGCCGTCACCGGCTTTGCCGAGGAAAACGCAATGGATTTCGTCATCATCGGCCCGGAGGCCCCGCTGGCCGCCGGGGTCGGCGACGCGCTGCGTGCCGCCGGATTCACCGTGTTCGGCCCCTCGCAAGCCGCCGCGCGGCTGGAGGCCTCCAAGGCCTTCACCAAGGAAATCTGCGATGCCGCCGGCGCCCCCACCGCCAGCTGGGCCCGCTTTACCCAGGCCGAACCCGCCCGCGCCCATATCCGCAAGACCGGAGCGCCCATCGTGGTCAAGGCCGACGGGCTGGCCGCCGGCAAGGGCGTGATCGTGGCCATGGACGAGGAGACCGCCCTGGCCGCCATAGACGACATGTTCGGTGGTGAATTCGGCGCCGCCGGCGCCGAGGTGGTGATCGAGGAATTCATGGAGGGCGAGGAGGCGTCGTTCTTCGTGCTGTGCGACGGGGAGAATGCCCTGCCCATGGGCACCGCGCAGGATCACAAGCGCGCCTTTGACGGTGACGAAGGGCCCAACACCGGCGGCATGGGCGCCTATAGCCCCGCGCCGGTGCTGACCCAAACCTTGCAGGATCAGGTGATGGACCGGATCATCCGCCCCACCCTGGCAGAGATGGCGCGGCGCGGTACGCCCTACCAGGGAGTGCTCTATGCCGGGTTGATGATCCGTGACGGCGCCGCGCGCCTTGTGGAGTACAATTGCCGGTTCGGCGACCCGGAATGCCAACCGCTGATGTTGCGGCTGGGGGCCCAGGCGCTGGACCTGCTGCAAGCCACCGCCGAAGGGCGCCTGGACGATGCGCAGGTCAACTGGGCGGAGGATCACGCGATGACCGTGGTCATGGCCGCGCGCGGCTATCCCGGCGCCTACGAGAAGGGCACGGAGATTCGCGGCTTGCCGGATCTTCCCGAAAGCAGCTTTGCCATGTGTTTTCATGCCGGCACCCGGCGGGAGGACCGCCGCATCCTGGCCAATGGCGGGCGGGTGCTGAACCTGACCGCGCGCGGCGCCACCTTGCAGGAGGCCCGCGATCGCGCCTACGAGATGGTCGCCGCGGTCGACTGGCCCGAGGGGTTCAATCGCAGCGATATCGGCTGGCGTGTATTGGGATGATCCCCGCCCCGATTTCGTGAGATCGCCCTGGATCTGGCCGCGCGCGCCACGCATTGTCCCCCATCCGGGACAAGGAGGCGCGACACAGCGTCAGTTCGGCGCGAAAGAGCTTGCTCCCGCGGCCGACCCTGCGTCATGCTACGGCATGACCCCGAAACACGTGCACGACATTCGCCGGACCTTCCACTTCCGCCCTGCCCGGCGGCGGCGGCAGGAACGCTGGGTGCTGGACGGCACAAGCCTGCGCGGCCCTTCCTCCACGCGGCTGCGGCTGGCCGACGTCACCGGCCTGTCGCTGTCACAGCGCCGTCGGGGCGGGCGGCGCGTGCTGCGGATGGAGATTCGCACCGGGGCGCGCGTTCTGCGGTTGCAAGTGGCAGTGCGCGCCAGCCTGTGCCCCCCTTCGGAGAACCTGACCCGGTTCATCGCCCTGGCCGTCGCCCTGGCGGAAGATCTGGCCCGGGTCCGTCCTGACCTGACCTTCAGCACCGATCCCCTGACCCCAGCCGGATTGGCGGGCTTCCCCGCCGGGCTGGTCGCGGCCGGACTGCTGGGCGGGCTGACGATGCTGGGACTGGCCGGGTTGGCGGGGGTGGTGCCGGGATTGGTCCTGCCGCTGGGCAGCGTGGCGGCGACCGGACTTCTGGCCTTGGCCGGGGTGCTGGCATTGGCGCGCTATCGGCGCAGGGTGCGGGCGTTGCCCTACCCGATCACTTCCCTGCCCTTCGTGCTGTCGGTCATGGCCGGCGACCTGCCCGCCAAGGCCGAGGACACCGCCCCGCAGCCGATGTCCGCCACTCTGGCCTGAACACAGCCCACCGCCTGCCGTGGCGCGCGCGGGCAGATCGGCCCTGAGCGCCATTTCGGCGTTCCGGCACGCGGGGCCGCAAAGCGTTCGGCGCGGCCAGGCCACATGAAACGGGATAGTGCGGACCGCTCTCCCGCTCGGCTGTTCAGCGCGGACAGGTCAATGCGGCGTTCAGGCTGTCCTTGTCCGCCAGGGGCGCGATGGCCCGCGCGGTGATCTTCTGCCCGTCGAACCGCGCCGCGATCACCTGGCGCCAGTCGGCGGAGGCCAGCACCATCTCGACCCCCTTGTCACATCGGCGCAACCCGCCGGGAATATCCGGCCAGCCGATGCGATGATTGGTCAGCCCTGCGGCGCTGGCCACCTGCGTCAGCGTGGTGTCGGAATAGCGCCAGATCCGCAGCACCCGTGCCAGGTGCGGCCGGTCGACATAGGCGATTTCCATCCGGCCGTCGCCGTCCAGATCGGCAGCGCCCACCGGTGCCAGCCAGCGATTGGCCTGACCGATATGTGGCGTCGCCGTCATTCGCCCCGCGCCCGACCAGATCGCCAGCCGGGCGCCCTTTCGACGGTCGCTTTCCACCACGATCACCTCGGGGGCGCCGTCGCCGTCCAGGTCGGCCAGGCGGGGGGCCGTGTCCTCGAACACCAGGCGTTGCGGCAGGACGTGGCGGCGGCGTGTGCCATCCGACAGCGTCAGCACCAGCGCGCCCCATTCCACCGCATCGCCCAGGATCCCATGGGCATAGCGCGTCGTCGGCGCCGCGTATTGCGCGCCCGTGATCGCCTGCGCAGACAGCGGCGCCGCCGTCAGCCAGGCCAGGCCCAACCCCGCCACCAGTGCAGTGGCGGACAGGCGGCGCATCAGATCTGTTTTTCCGGCATCTGGACAACCAGACCGTCCAGCGCATCGGTGACCTTCAGCTGGCAGGTCAGGCGGGAGCGTGCGGGATCGGGCTCGTAGGCGAAATCCAGCATATCCTCTTCCATGTCGTCCCGAACTGGCAGTTTCTCCACCCAATCGGGATGCACGTAAACGTGGCAGGTCGAACAGGCGCAGGCGCCGCCGCAATCCGCCTCGATCCCCGGAATGCCATTGTCGCGGGCGCCTTCCATCACGGTCAGCCCGTTGGCAACATCGACCACGTGTTCGGTGCCGCCATGCTCGATATAGGTGATTTTCGCCATGCGCGTTTCGCCCCTTTCCATCACTTGGACCCGTTCCTAGCGATCCGGGCCGCGCTGTTCCAGCCTTGATTGCCGCAACCGGGTCACGCCAGCGCGAGGCATGGCCTGACTGTTTCGGCCGCCAGCTTTCCCAGCCGCGGAAAAGCAGCTAGGCTTCGGGCGAACATCGACCGGCAGGCCACCATGACCCATCCCCCTTTTCCGATCCTGCGGACCCTCCGGCTGATGGCACTGCCGTTGTTGGTGGCCGGTTGCGGGGACATGGCGCTGGTGCCGGCCAGCCTGGGCGCCCCGGAGGTCACGCAGATCCGCAACGCCGCCCCGCCGGGCGCGCCGCCGGGCACCTGTTGGGACCGCGATGTTGCCCCGGCAGTGGTGGAGACGGTGACCGATCAGATCCTGGTGCAGCCACCGCAGATCTCTACCGATGGCACCGTGCGGCAACCGGCGATCTACCGCACGGAAACCCGTCAGCAGATCGTGCGGGAGCGGCGCGACCAATGGTTCCGCACCCCCTGCCCGACCGACCTGACCCCGGATTTCAACGCCTCCCTACAGCGCGCGCTGAGGGCGCGGGGCCTCTATTCCGGGCCGGTGAGCGGCATGATGGACGCCCGCACCCGCCGCGCCGTGCGCAGCTACCAGCGCGAACAGGGGCTGGACAGCGCGGTCCTGTCGCTGGCGGCCGCCCGGAAGCTGGGGCTGGTGACCGTCGACCTGGCCGACAGCCCGGCGCCGGAGGGATAGTCTGCGCCAGCCCATGTCGACATGCGAAAAGGGCGCCCAATGCGGGCGCCCTGTCCATTTTCCGGTTCAATCGGTCGTGGCCGGATCAGGCGTAGCACCTGATCAGGCGCGAAGCCCGGTCATTCCTCGACCACGGGCAGGCCGACAAAGCGCGGCTCTCCCGCGCGGCGCACCAGCAGCAGGATGGACTTGCGCCCGGCATCCTCTGCCTCCGTGATGCGGGTTTCCAGATCGGCGATGTTGGTCAGCTGCTGCTGGCCCGCCTCCGCGATCAGGTCACCGGCGCGCAGGCCTTTTTCATAGGCGACGGACATCGGATCGACGTCGCGCACCACCAGCCCCTCGGCACCGGCGGTTAGTTCCAGCTGTTCGGCCAGTTCCGGAGTGACGGGGCTGAGGGTCATGCCCATCAGCTCCTTCTCCGTGGGGGTGTCGGGCAGGTCCGGTCCGTCCTGGGACGCGGGCACGGCGCCCTCCGCCTCTTCGCGGCGGCCGAGCGTCACGCTCAGCGTTTCTTCCTCACCGTCGCGGAAGACCACCACATCCACGGACTTTCCGACGCTGGTATTGCCAACCCGGCGGACCAGGCCTTGCGTGTCCTCGACCTCGTAGCCGTCAAAGCTGAGGATGACGTCGCCGGGTTGAATCCCGGCTTCGCGCGCCGGACCTTCTGGAACGTCGGTGATCATGGCGCCGCTGGCAGCGGCCAGATCCATGGCTTCGGCCATGTCGTCGGTCACGTCCTGGATGCGCACACCCAGCCAGCCGCGCCGCGTCTCGCCGAATTCCTGCAATTGCTCGACAACGCTGCTGACCACGTTGGACGCCATGGAGAAGCCGATCCCGATGGAGCCGCCGTTGGGCGACAGGATCGCGGTGTTCACGCCGATGACCTCGCCATCCATGTTGAACAGCGGGCCGCCGGAATTGCCCCGGTTGATCGCCGCGTCGGTCTGGATGTAATCGTCATAGGCGCCCTGCAACGCGCGATTGCGCTGCGAGACGATCCCGGCAGAGACGGAGAACCCCTGCCCAAGCGGGTTGCCCATGGCCACGACCCAGTCGCCCACGCGGGCGGTGTCGCTGTCGCCGAAGCTGACGAAGGGCAGCGGTTCTTCCGAGGTGACCTTGAGCAGGGCGATATCGGTGGTTGGGTCGGTGCCGACCACCTCTGCCGCGAGTTCGTCGCCGTTGAAGAATTCGACGGTGATTTCATCCGCCGCCTCGATCACGTGGTTATTCGTGACCACGAAGCCATCGGCGGAGATCACGAAACCGGAGCCAAGCGCCGAGGACCGGCGCGGCCGGCCGTCACCGCGATTGCGGTCCTGGAATTCGCGGAAGAAATCCTCGAACGGGGATCCTTCGGGGACGATGGGTGCGGGGCCGGTACGTCCGGTGACGGTGGTCGATGTGGTGATATTGACCACGGCAGGGCTGAATCGATCCGCGAGATCCGCAAAGCTTTCTGGCCGGGCCAATGCCTGCACGGCCTGGGCCAGCATCAGGACCACCGCAAGGAGCGCGGTCCAGATCAACCTGTAAGCCTGCGTGGATTGGGACGGCAGGGAGAGTGCCTTCTGCATTCCCTAAACTCCTTCCTTGTCTTGCTGCTGCGGCCGACGTCGCGTCGGACCGCGATGTTTCGCTTATCAATGTAGGCGCTTGTCGCCGCAACACAAAGACAATCGCGCCGCGTCACTAGGCCGTGACACGCTTGTGAGGCATCAACCCGCCGCCGTCAGCCAGGCGATGCGGGTCCAGAAAACCCCGAAGACATGAAGAAATCGTTTCGCCCCGTGGGAGAATTTCGCGGCAAGGGGGCGGTCAGGCGCCCAGCAGCACCGCCAGCCAGGCCAGCGCCAGCCCACCCGCCATGGCCGCCAGGCCCAGGTTGCGGCGCTGATCCAGTGGCAATTGGCGCAGCGCCTCCAACAGGCGCTCCACAAGCGAAGGGGCCAGCGCATAGGCCAGCCCCTCCACGATGAACACAAGCCCGAGGGCCAGAAGCGCCTTGGCGATCACTGATCGGCGGTCCCGGTGGGTTCGGCGGTGCCATCGGTGGCATTGTCATCCGCATCGCTGACAGGCGCAGTGCCGGTGTCGGCTTCCGTCCCGGTTCCCATATCGGCATCCGTCCCGACAGAGGGGGCGCTGTTGCTCTCCTCCTCGGCCTGCTGTGCGTCGCGGGCTTCGAGATCCTCGATCGTGGGCGGCTCCACCTCGGGGAGATCCTCGATCACCTCGGGTTCGGCCTCCAGCTCGGCAGGATCGAAAGCCGCCGGGCCGGCGCCGCTGGGGTTGTTCGACCGCAGGTAGTTGAAGAACTCGCTATCGGGTGAGATCACCATGGTCGAATTTTCCCCGCGCAGCGATTTGCGGTAGGCCGCGAGCGAGCGGTAGAATTCAAAGAATTCCTCATCCGCGCCAAAGGCTTCGGCAAAGATCGCGTTCCGGCGCGCATCGGCCTGGCCGCGAATGATCTCCGACAGGCGGTTGGCGGCGGACACGGTTTCGACGCGGGTCCGATTGGCCGCGGCACGCAATTCCTGCGCACGTTCGTTGCCGCGCGCGATCTCGTCGGCGGCCTCGCGCTCCCGCTCCGCCCGCATCCGGGCAAAGGTCGCGTCGAGGTTCTCCCGCGGGAGATCGGTCCGCTTCAGCCGGACATCTATGATCTCGATCCCCAGGCCGCTGGCCTCCCCTATGGCACCGTTGCGGATGCGCATCATCAGGGCGGCACGGTCGACGCTGAGAATGTCGTTCGAGGGGACGGAGCCGAGGATTTCCCGCGTTTGCGAGCGCAGGATGGAATCCAGCCGGCTTTCGGCCGCCAGGATCCCCCCGGTACCGACCGCCTGCCGGAACCGCCGCACATCGTTGATGCGGTAGCGGGCGAAGGCGTCAACCACCAGGCGGCGATCGTCCAGCGGCGTGACCTCCAGCGGGTCTATATCGCGGCTCAGGATACGGTCGTCATAGCGCACGACCTCCTGGATCAGCGGGATCTTGAACGCCAGGCCCGGATCTTCCTTCACGTCGACGACACGGCCGAATTGCAGGATCAGGGCCCGTTCACGCTCGTCCACGATAAAGACGGAGCTGAGCGCGATGGCGACCAGAACGAAGAGGGCGGGCAGAATGTAAGCGGTGCGGCGCATCAGTTGCTCCCCTGGTTGGTCGCGTTGCCGTTAGCGGAGGACGACTGGCGCTGGCCCGGCTGCTGCTGAAGCTGGTTCAGCGGCAGGTAGGGTACGACCCCGGAGCCGGAGGCGTTCTCGTCCAGGATGATCTTGTTCACGTCTCCCAGCACTTCTTCCATGGTCTCCAGGTACAGACGTTTGCGGGTCACGTCGGGCGCCTTGCGATATTCGGTCAGGACGGCCTTGAACCGGCTGGCCTCACCCTCGGCTTCGTTGACGACGCGGGCGCGATAGCCCTCCGCTTCCTCGCGGACCTGAGCGGCCTCACCCCGGGCTGCGGCGGTGACGCGGTTGGCATAGGCATCGGCCTGTTTCTCCAATCGGTCCCGCTCCTGCTCGGCCGCCTGGACCTCGCGGAAGGCGTCTATCACCTGTTCGGGCGGATCGGCCTTGTCGAAGTTGACGCGGATCACGTTGACGCCGCTGTCATAGCTGTTGAGCGTCGACTGGATCAGATCCTGAAGACGCGCGGCGATGCTGCCCCGGTCCCGGTTGAGGATCGGCGACAGTTCGGATTGGGCGATGATTTCGCGCATGGCGGATTCGGACACGGCCCGAATGGTCATGCGGGGGTCGCGCAGATTGAACAGGTACTTGGCCGGATCGGTGATGTTCCAGACGACCTGGAAATCAATGTCGACGATGTTCTCGTCGCCGGTCAGCATCAGCCCGCCGTCAGTTGTGCCGCGACCGGTGCCGATATCCTCGGTCTGTTCGCGGGTCACCGGCAGTACCTCTGCCGTGACAAAGGGCCAGGGTGCGAAGTTCAGCCCCGGTTGCCCGGTGGACGCGTAATCCCCAAGGAACAATTCGACCGATTGTTCCTCTGGCCGGACGGTGTAGAAACTGGCGAACAGCCAGACACCGAGGGCCACCAGAAGACCAAGCAGCACGGTGCCACGCGTCAGGGCCGGACCGCCCCCGCCCGTCCCGCCACCGGATCCGTTCGCGCCACCACGACCGCCGCGACCGCCCATCAGGACGCGCAGCTGATCCTGGCCCTTGCGCACCAGATCGTCGATGTCGGGAATCTGGGGGCCGTCACCGCGCCCGCCGTCACCGCCGGGCCGGCGACCGCCGCCGCCTCCGCCGCCATTTCCGGACGGCGGCGTCGGCCGCCCTCCGCCGGAATTGCCGCCACCCCAGGGGCCGCCAGATTGTCCCGCCATTGATACCCTTTCCCTCTCCTTGTCCTGCGCTCTAGATGTGCAGCAGAACCTCTATTTTCAAGTTTCCCGCGTCGGGCTGCGCATGGTCACGAGTTCCTCGGCCATGGTTGGATGCACCGCGCAGACACGGTCGAAATCTTCCTTGGTCGCGCCCATTTTCACGGCGATCCCCGCGATCTGGATCATCTCCCCGGCCTGCGGGGCAACGATGTGACAGCCCAGCACCTTGCGGGTCTCCTTGCTGACCAGCAGCTTCATCATCACACGCTCTGTCCGCCCGGCAAAGGCCTGTTGCATGGCCTTGAAGGAGGTGCAGTAGACCTCGATCGGTTCCTGCGCAGCGGCTTCTTCCTCGGTCAGACCGATGGTGCCCATTTCGGGCTGGGTGAAGATCGCGGTGGGCACCAGATCATGATCCGGCGAGGTCGGATTGCCCTTGAACACCGTCTCCACGAAGGCCATGCCCTCGCGAATGGCGACGGGGGTCAGCTGCAAACGGTCAGTCACGTCACCGATGGCGTAGATCGAGGGCACGGCGGTCTGGGAATAGCCATCTACCACAATGGCGCCCTTGTCGTCCAGCTCCACGCCGACGTCCTCCAGGCCCATCTTCTCCGTGTTCGGCGCACGGCCGGTGGCAAAGATGACGTGATCGAACACCCGTTCATCCCCGTTGGAGGATTTCACCCAGGTCCCGCCATCGCGCGGTTCCATCTCCAGGATGTTGGTGCCGGTGTGCAGATCGATGCCGCCCTGGCGCATCTCCTCCGAGATCAGGCCGCGGGCTTCCTCGTCAAACCCGTTGAGGATCTGCGCGCCCCGCAGGTATTGCGTGACCTCGACTCCCAATCCGTTGAAGATCCCGGCGAATTCGCAACCGATATAGCCGCCGCCGACGATCAGAACCGAATTCGGCAACTTGTCCAGCAGGAAGACATCGTCCGAGACCAGGCCGTGTTCCGCGCCCTTGATCGGGGGCAGGATGGGCCGGCCACCGGTCGCGACCAGAATGTGTTTCGCCGTCTTCTTGACGCCATTGCCCAACTGGACGGTATGGGGATCCACGATGGTGGCGCGGCCGTCGAACCGATCGACCCCGGAATTGTCCAGCAGCCGCTTGTAGACACCTTCCAGGCGGTCCAGCTCGTCGCTCAGCCGGCCGTGGAACTTCGTCCAGTCAAAGGCCCCTTCGTCGACCTCCCAGCCATAGGCGCGAGCGTCCTCGAACATGCATTTGTAACCGCTGGCAAACACCATCAGCTTTTTCGGGACGCAGCCCCGGATGACGCAGGTGCCGCCATAGCGACTGGATTCCGCCAGTGCCACCTTGGCATCGGCCTCACCGGCCGCGACCCGCGCGGCGCGCACGCCACCGGATCCGCCGCCAATGACGAAAAGGTCATAGTCGAACTCGCTCACGGCGTTGTCTCCTAGTCGTTCAGATCATTGAAAAGGTTGTCATCCTCGACGAAGTCCAGCCGCTTTTCCTCGGCCGTGCCCTCGTTGATATCCCGGATCTCGATCCGGCCGTCGCCATGGCCGATGATCACCGTGTCGCAGATATCGATGAACAGGCCGTTCTCCACCACGCCGGGCATCTGGTTCAGCACCATGGCGAGCTGGCGCGGGTTGCCGATGCGGCCCAGGTGCAGGTCCAGGATATGGTTGCCCTCGTCGGTGACAAAGGCAACATCGCCGTTCATCCGCAGCGTCGAATCGCGGCCCAGGACATCCATCTGGATCAGCGTTTCCTCGATCAGCGCCTGGGTGGTGCGCCAGCCGAAGGGCACGACTTCCACGGGCAGGGGGAAATTGCCCAGATGTTCGACCCGCTTGGCCGCATCGGTGATCACCACCATGCGATCCGAGGCCGTGGCCACGATCTTTTCCTGCAGCAACGCGCCGCCGCCGCCCTTGATCAGGCTCAGGTCCGCGTCGAATTCGTCGGCCCCGTCGATGGTCAGGTCCAGCCACTTTGCCTCATCCAGGGAGATCACCTCGATCCCGACCTCACGCGCCAGCGCGGCGGTGCGCGAAGAGGTCGGCACGCCGCGGATCTTCAGCCCCTCGTCCCGGACACGCTCCCCCAGGCAGCGCACCATCCAGGCGGCGGTGGAACCGGTGCCAAGCCCGACGCGCATGCCGTCCTCGACATATTCCACCGATTGTTTGGCAGCGACGAATTTGGCCTTGTCGATGGGCGACAGCTCTCCGCTCATGAATGGGTCTCCGGGGGCGGTTGCAAACTTGACCGCTTATAGGAAGAAGCGGGCCGGGATGCGAGGGGCGATTTCCCCGTGCCGCACGCCCTCACGCAAAGGTCAGGGCGCCGCGATCCGTGCATCAGCGGTCGCCTACCGGCTCGACACATGCGCGAAATCTGTCAGGGTGCCGGCATGTTCATATCCTTGTTCGATATCTTCAAGATCGGGATTGGCCCGTCGTCCTCCCACACGATGGGCCCGATGGTGGCCGCCGCGCGGTTTCTGGATCTGCTCCGCGCCGCGCCCTTCTCCGCCCATGGGCTGCGCGCGTCGCTACATGGCTCGCTGGCCTTCACCGGCCGGGGCCATGCGACCGACCGCGCCACGATCCTCGGGCTGGCGGGCTTTCGCCCGGACGATTACGACGCCACCGCTGCGGAGGCAGAGCTGAATCGCATCCGCGCCGAGGGCACGCTTCATCCCGACGGGCTGCCGCCCCTGATGTTCGCCCCGGCTAACGACCTGGTGTTCGACTTCGACGCCGCCCTGCCCGGCCACCCCAACGGCCTGCGCCTGATGGCCACCGACGCCCAGGGCGACGTGATCCAGTCGCAGGTCTATTATTCCATCGGCGGCGGCTTTGTCCTGACAGAGGAGGAATTGGCGCAAGGCAAGGCCGAGGCCGAGGGCCCACCCGTCCCCTACCCGTTCAAGTCCGGCGCCGAGATGCTGTCGATGGCCCGCGCGTCGGGGTGTAGCATCGCGCAGATGAAATCCGCCAACGAGATCGCGCGCGGCACCCGCGACGTCACCGGCGGCACCCGGCGGATCTGGCAGGTCATGTCCGATTGCATCGACCGGGGGCTGGCGAGCGAGGGCATTCTGCCCGGCGGGCTGGGGGTCAAACGCCGCGCCGGGGCCATCCACCGCGCCATCCTGGACGAACGCGGCCGCAACCTGGCCCCGCCCCACGTGGTGAATGACTGGATCTCCTGCTATGCCATGGCGGTGAACGAGGAAAACGCCGCCGGTGGGCAGGTCGTCACCGCCCCCACCAACGGCGCCGCCGGGGTGATCCCGGCGGTGCTGCGCTATTGGTTGCACCACGTGCCCGGCGCGTCAGAGGCCGGGATGCCCGATTTCCTGCTGACGGCGGCGGCGGTCGGTGGGCTGGTAAAGTTCAACGCCTCGATCTCGGGGGCGGAGGCGGGATGCCAGGCGGAGGTCGGCAGCGCCGCTGCCATGGCCGCCGCCGGCCTTTGCGCGGTGATGGGCGGCACACCGGAACAGGTGGAGAATGCCGCCGAAATCGCGTTGGAACATCATCTGGGCATGACCTGCGACCCGGTGAAGGGTCTGGTCCAGATCCCCTGTATCGAGCGGAACGGCCTGGGCGCGATCAAGGCCGTCAGCGCCGCCTCCCTCGCCCTGCGCGGCACCGGGGACCATTTCGTCCCCCTCGACGCCTGCATCGAAACCATGCGCCAGACCGGCCGCGACATGCACGAGAAATACAAGGAAACGTCCCTGGGCGGTCTGGCAGTGAATGTGCCGAATTGTTGAGGGAGGCTAGTGGTCGGGCGAACGGCGCTCCCAATTGCGCATCAACCGCCACTGCGCGCGTGGCAGGCAATCTGGTTTATCCCTCGGGCATCGGATTGGATAACACGCCCGCCACTTTGGTCATTTAGCGAAACGCCGTTTAATTCGGCCTCACGCCCATTCACGAACACCGAGAATGGAACCCTAAGGCATGCAGCTGCGCTCAGTTCGTCCCAAGGCGCATTGCGATACGCCCGACCTGTGCTACCGTCAGATCGAGAGAAGATTTTTTAACCCCGACCTCTGACCAAATTTGCGAAAGAGATAATTGTGTCGATTTCATCCATCATTTCACCACTTCAACTTCTTGCAGTGACAACACTCAGCCTCTTCACTCTCACTGAAGCGGCGCGGTCGGAAAGCAAAGCTGCCATTGCCGCGTCATGTATCGAAGCGATCGAACGAGGGGATACCGAAGAAGCCTTAAGAATTTCTGAAATTGTTATCAGATGGAAGTACTTGTATTCGACAGAGTTGATTGCAGACGCGAAGGAATGCCTGGATACAGGCACGGGTGAGCGCTGGGAATACTTCTCCACAAAAGGTAGATTTCTATCTGGAGCCGAAGCGCAAGCTGAAGAAGCCTTCATTGAAGGCGCAGATGACAGAAAGACCTCACGCGAGGAAGAGGAAGCTCGACTAAACTGTGCAGTTGCCCTCGCTCAGAACCGGGTTCTTCAACTGGAAGCGGATCATGCTCGATTCGCCAAAATGAAATCCAATGAAGCGCTGGAAGCTACTCTATCAACTTGCGTCAGATTATATGAAACAGACCGAGACGCAGCCATATTAAACTCAACGTGCAACGAAATTTTCCTGAAGTCGGGATTACCTGACACCGCGCACGAGTTTGACTATGGCGCACTGCTGCGCGCCCGGACAAAGTTGGCGCGCGCAAATCTCGAACGCATACGGCAAAGTAAGTCGCGCGATCTCAGCCAGAGTTCGGAAACTTACCTCTCCGAGGTATGCGGTTAGCGGGAGAACATCCGAATGCTCCGCTGAACAGGCTGTGCCGTCCAGGCCGCCCGAAGTAGAAATCTCCCACCGCAAAAAGGGCGCCCCATCGGGCGCCCCTTCTCTTCCCCCGTCAGACCCGGCTCAGCCTTCGCCGTAGCCGCCCGGGGTCGGGGTGACGATGATGACCGCGTCTCCGGCGGCGACGGTGGTCTGGTCGGCGTTCTTGAGCTCCTCCACCTGGCCATCCTTGCGGCGGATCTCGGTGCGGCCCTTGCGGCCTTCTTGGCCGCCGGCGATGCCCTGCGGCGCGCGGTGGCGGTGGGAGGCGAGAATGGACAGGTCCATATCCTCAAGGAACCGGATCACACGGGTCGTACCATCGCCGCCGCGTCGGCGCCCTGTCCCGCCGGAGTCCGCGTCGATGCCGAACCGTTCCAGCACCACGGGATAGCGGCTTTCCAGAACTTCCGGGTCCGTCAGGCGGGAATTGGTCATGTGCACATGCACCCCGGCCGCCCCGTCGAATTCGCGCCCGTCGTTCATCCGCCCGGCGGGAGAGCCGGCGCAGATCGTCTCGTAATATTGGTGGCGCGCATTGCCGAAGGTCAGGTTGTTCATCGTGCCCTCGGAATTCGACATCGCGCCCAGGGCCGCGAACAGCGCGTTGGTCACGTGCTGAGAGGTCTCCACGTTGCCGGCCACGACGGCGGCGGGGTAGCGCGGCGACAACATGCAGCCATCCGGGACGATGATGCGGATCGGGCGCAAGCAGCCCGCATTCATCGGGATCGGGGCCTCCACCATCACGCGGAAGACATAGAGAACCGCCGCGCGCGTCACCGGCTCGGGCGCGTTGAAGTTGTTCTTCATCGCCTCCGACGTGCCGGTGAAATCGACAATGGCCTCGTTCTTCTCCCGGTCGATGGTGATCTTGACCCGGATCACCTGGCCGCTGTCCGTCTCGTAGGCGCATGCGCCATCGTCCAGACGGGTCAGCACGCGGGCGACTTCGGCTGCGGCGTTATCCTGAACGTGGCCCATGTAGGCCTGCACCACATCCAGTCCGAAAAGGTCGATCATCGACGACAATTCCGCCGCGCCACGGGCGTTCGCGGCGACCTGGGCCTTCAGGTCGGCGACGTTCTGATCGGGGTTGCGACAGGGATAAGCGTGATCGGTCAACAGGGCGCGGATCTCCGCATCGCGGAACCGTCCGCCCTCCACCAGCAGGAAGTTGTCGATCAGAACGCCCTCTTCCTCGACGCTGGTGGCGCGCGGCGTCATGGAGCCGGGGGCCACCCCGCCGACATCCGCATGGTGCCCGCGCGAGGCGACCCAGAACAGGATCTGCGCCTGCGCCGCGTCGAAAATCGGGGTGACGACGGTGATGTCGGGCAGATGAGTGCCGCCGTTGTAGGGCGCGTTCAGGGCATAGACGTCGCCCGGTTTCACCCGGCCCTCATTCTGCCGGATCACCGCCTCCACCGACCGGTCCATGGAGCCGAGGTGCACGGGCATATGCGGTGCATTGGCCACCAGCGCGCCGTCAGCATCGAAGACCGCGCAGGAGAAATCCAGCCGTTCCTTGATATTGACGGAGCGCGAGGTCTTTTGCAGGGCCACGCCCATCTGCTCGGCGATATTCATGAACAGGTTGTTGAACACCTCCAGCAGAACCGGATCGGCCTCTGTCCCCGCCGCGCTGGCCCGGCTGGCCGCTTCGGTCCGGGTCATGAGGATATGATCATGAGTGCTGACCTGAGCGGTCCAACCGGGTTCGATGACGATGGTCTGGTTTGCCTCGATCACCAGCGCGGGGCCGGCGACACTGCTGCCGGGGGCGATGTCATCGCGCCGGACAACAGCCGCGTCGTGCCACGCCCCGCCGGAGAAGACGCGCACGCGATCGGCCACCGGCGCCTCGGACGGGGTTGCGGGATGTTCGGGTTCGGCATCGGCGGCAGAGGCGGCGGCTTCCCCCTCGACCTCGACGGCCTCGACCACCAGCTGCGCGTCAGGGTCGGTAAAGCCGAACTCCGCCTTGTGTGCCGTTTCGAAGGCAGCGACAGCAGCGGTGGCATCGCCGGACCAGACCACCGGCAGGGCTGTGTCCGTCCCGGCATAGCGCAGGTGCAGGCGCCGGGTCATGGCGACATCGGCACCGCTGACGCCCTGTTGCACCAGCGCCTCCTGGACCTCGGCCTGAAGTCGGGCCATGGCCGCATCCAGATTGCCCTGCCCCGCGGGGGTGAATTCCGTCTCCATCCCCTGCTGGCGCGCCTCAGTCACGCGGGCCAGGCCGATACCATAGGCCGAAAGCAAGCCGGACATCGGGTGGATCAGCACCTGGCGCATCCCCAACGCATCGGCGACCAGGCAGGCGTGCTGCCCACCCGCCCCGCCAAAGGCGTTCAGCAGGTAGCGGGTCACGTCATGGCCGCGCTGCACGGAAATCTTCTTGATCGCGTTGGCCATGTTCTCCACCGCGATACGCAGGAAGCCTTCGGCGACCTCTTCGGGGGCTTTGCCTTCAGCCTCCGCGATCTCGGTGAACCGGGCGACGACGGCATCGCGGTCCAACGGCTGATCCTGGCCCGGGCCGAAGATCGGCGGAAAGAAATCGGGGTTCAGCTTGCCCAGCATGACATTGGCGTCCGTCACCGTCAGCGGCCCGCCCCGGCGATAGCAGGCCGGCCCCGGATCGGCACCGGCACTGTCGGGGCCGACGCGAAAGCGCCCCGGTTCGGCATGCAGGATGGACCCGCCGCCCGCCGCGACCGTATGCACCCGGACCATGGGCGTGCGCATCCGCACCCCTGCCACCTGGGTTTCAAAGGCGCGTTCGAACACGCCGTCGAAATGCGCCACGTCGGTCGAGGTGCCGCCCATGTCAAAGCCGATTACCCGATCATGCCCAGCGATCTGGCCGGTGCGCGCCATGCCCACCACGCCGCCCGCCGGGCCGGACAGGATGGCATCGCGCCCCTTGAACCGGTCCGCCGCCGTCAGCCCGCCGGAGGACATCATGAACAGCAGCGTCGGCCCGGCCTCCTCGGGCGGGGTGGCGCCCAGGGCGCTGGCAACCTTGTCGACGTAGCGCGACAGGATCGGGGTCAGGTAGGCATCCACCACGGTGGTGTCACCGCGTCCGACCAGCTTGATCAGGGGGGAAACCTCGTGACTGGCGGACACCTGGCCAAAGCCCGCGTCGCGGGCGGCCTGTTCCAACTGGCGTTCGTGTTCGGGCGCCGCCCAGGAATGCATCAGCACGATGGCCACCGCGTCGATCCCGTCAGCGCGCGCCTGAGCCAGCGCATCGGTCACGCTGTCCGTGTCCAACGGGGTTTCCACCGTGCCATCGGCCAGTACGCGTTCCTCCACCTCGACCACGCGATCATAAAGCTGGTCGGGCAACAGGATCTCCTTGGCGAAGATGTCGGGCCGGTCCTGGTAGGCGATTCGCAGCGCATCACGGAAGCCGCGGGTGATCAGCAGCAGCGTGCGGTCGCCCTTGCGCTCTAGCAGGGCGTTGGTGGCGACGGTGGTGCCCATGCGCACGGTGCCGACGCGGGCGGGGTCGATCACGTCGTCGCCCAGGTGGCGGCGGATGCCCTCTATCGCTGCATCATCATAGGCTTCGGGGTTTTCCGACAGCAGCTTGCGCGCCGACAGCGTGCCATCGGGCGCACGGCCGATGACGTCGGTAAAGGTGCCCCCACGGTCGATCCAGAAATCCCACCGGTTGCTTGAAATCTGGTCAGTCATGGGGCGGCCTCCGCTGCGCGTTTCCAGGTACGATGACAATTTGTTGACAAAATGGAAGCGTTTGGTCAACCTGACTTTACACCGAGGGCAAAGCGGCCAACCCCGGTTGCATAAAATGGCCGCATGTCGAACCGACAGGGAAAACCGATGACCGCTTCTTTCAAGACGCCGCTTCTGGCGGCTGGCCTTGCCGCATTTGCCATGCCCCTCTGGGCCGAAAGCTGGGACATGCCGACGCCCTATGGCGATTCCATCTTTCACACGCAGAACATCATCCAGTTTGCCGAAGACGTGACCCAGGCCACGGGCGGGGAGCTGGAGATCACCGTCCATTCCGCCGGATCGCTGTTCGCCCACCCCGAGATCAAGGACGCCGTACGCCGGGGCCTTGCCCCCATCGGCGAAACGCTGATGTCGCGCCTGGCGAACGAAGACCCGATCTTTGGCGTGGACAGCATTCCGTTTCTCGCCGCCTCCTACGAGGATGCGCTGAAACTCTGGGAGGCCTCCCGGCCGCTGGTCGAGGAAAAGCTGGCTGAACAGGGGCTGACCCTGCTGTATGCCGTGCCGTGGCCCGGCCAGTCGATTTATACTCAGGACCAGATCGAAAGCACCGCCGATCTGGAAGGGGCCGCTTTCCGCGCGTACAACACTGCGACCGAGCGGCTGGCCCAGCTGATGGGCGCCGTGCCCACCCAGATCGAGACCGGCGATATCCCCACCGCCTTCTCCACCGGGCGCGTGGCGGCGATGATCACCTCTCCCTCCACCGGGGTGTCGGCGCAGGCCTGGGATTTCACCTCCTATTACACCGACACCCAGGCCTGGCTGCCCAAGAATATGGTGATCGTGAATTCCGGCGCCTTTGAGGGCCTGTCCGACGAGGTCAGGGCCGCCGTGATGCAGGCCGCCTCCACCGCCGAGGCGCGCGGATGGGAGATGTCCATGGCCGAAACCGAAAGCAAGATCGCAGCCCTGAAGGACGGCGGCATGACCGTGGTCGATCCGTCGGCCAAATTGTCCGAGGAGCTGGCCGCCATCGGTCAGACCATGACCGACGAATGGCTGGCCGAAGCAGGCGATGCGGGCCAATCCGTCATCGACGCCTATACCGGCGAATGATCCGCGCGGGCCGGGCCATCATGCCCGGCCCCATCATCCACGCCCATTGGGCCCGAGGGGAAGATCGCGGTGCGACAGATCCTGGACAGAACGTATTCGGCCGCGTTGACGCTGGCCGCCACTGCCTTTGCGGCCATCGGAATTCTGGTGCTGGTGCAGGTGACGGGCCGGTTGATCGACCGCGCCGCCCGCGCCATGGGGGCCGCCCCGCCGGGCATCACCGTGCCCTCCCTCGCTGAAATCGGCGGGTTCCTGTTTCTTGGCGCCGTCTTCCTGGGGCTGGCGGGCACCTTTACCGCCGGGGGTCACGTCCGGGTCACCCTGCTGACCCGCGTTTTACCCGACGCCCCGCGCCGCGCACTGGGCGTGGCGGTGGCGGCCGGAGCGGCGGGGCTCTGCGCCTTTGCCACATGGTCCAGCCTTCTGCAATTCCTTGATTCCGTGAAGTTTACTTCCGTCAGCTACGGCATGGTGAAGATCCCGCTGGCGATCCCGCAGGGCGTGATGACGCTGGGGCTGGCCCTGCTGTTGCTGGCGATTCTGGATGCCATGGTCGTTCTGGCGCGGGGCAATACCCCCGCCTACGAAGCCGCCGAAGAGGAGACGGGCTGATGGAAATCGCATATCTCGCCCCGATGCTGGTCGTCGTGCTGTTTGCCACGCTGGCCGCAGGCCTCTGGATCGGGTTCGCCCTGATCGCCGTGGGCATGGTGGCGATGATTGCCGCCTCCTCCGCTCCGGTCACGCTGGTCTTCGCGACCAAGGTCTGGGGCGGGCTGACCGTCTGGGATCTGACCGCCCTGCCGATGTTCATCTGGATGGGCGAAATCCTGGTCCGGTCGCGGCTGTCGTCGGACATGTTCGCCGGGCTGGCCCCGTTCACCCGCTACCTGCCCGGACGGTTGCTGCATGTGAACGTGCTGGGCTGCGCGCTGTTCGCCGCCGTCTCCGGCTCCTCCGCCGCGACGACGGCGACGATTGGCCGGATGTCGGTGCCGGAACTGACCTCGCGCGGCTACGATTCCCGCATGGCCATCGGCACATTGGCCGGGTCGGGCACCTTCGGCTTTCTGATCCCGCCGTCGATCATCCTGATCGTCTACGGCGCCGCCACCGAACAGAGCATCGCGCGACTGTTCCTGGCCGGGCTGGTGCCGGGGCTGATGCTGGCGGTGCTGTTTTCGGGCTATATCGTTGTGTGGTCGCTGATGAACCCCGACCGCGTGCCCGACGCCGAACCGATCACCGACCGGCGCGAGACCTTCGGCGCGCTGGCACGGCTGCTGCCTGTGGTCGGGTTGATCGTCGCGGTGATCGGGTCGATCTACGCCGGCATCGCCTCCCCCACCGAGGCGGCGGTGATCGGGGTGACAGGCGCGCTGGTTCTGGCCAGCCTGACTGGCGCCATGTCCCGGGCCGGGTTCACCGAGGCCCTGCGCGCGGCCACGGTGACCACCTGCATGATCGCCTTCATCCTCGGCGGCGCGGCCTTCCTGACTGTCGCCATGGGCTATACCGGCATCCCTCGCGCGCTGGCCGGCTGGATCGGCGAGATGGGCCTGTCGCCCTACGCCCTGCTGGCGGCGTTGACGGTATTCTTCATCGTGATGGGCATGTTCCTTGACGGGATCTCCATCGTGGTTCTGACCGTGTCGATCATCCTGCCCATGGTGATGGAGGCCGGGATCGACCCGATCTGGTTCGGCGTCTTCCTGGTCCTGGTGGTGGAGATGAGCCAGATCACCCCGCCTGTCGGCTTCAACCTCTTTGTCCTGCAAAAGATCACCGGGCGGGACATCCTGACGCTGGCGGGCTATGCGCTGCCGTTCTTCCTGTTGCTGGTGGTGGCCGTGGCGATCCTGTCGGTATTCCCGCAGATCGCGCTGTGGCTGCCCGGAACGATGCTCAGCCGATGAGCAATCAGAAACATATCGGGCCGGTCGTCTCCTCGGCGCATCTGGCGGATTCGGACCTGCCCGAGGCGTCGGAGATGGAATTCGCGCTGACCATGGCGAACCACGCCTTTCAACGCTGGATCACCCGCTGCATGGCGGCGGCGGGTGAACCGGGCCTGTCCCCGATGGAGATCCTGGTGCTGTTTCTGGTCCACCACCGCGACCGGCCCAAGACGCTGGCCGACATCTGTCTGGTCCTGAACGTCGAGGACACGCATCTGGTCAATTACGCCCTGCGCAAGCTGACCGAGCGCGGGGTCGTCCAGACCGGGCGCAAGGGCAAGGAAAAGACCGTCGCCATCACCGAAACCGGGGCCGATCTGTGCCGCCGCTATGGCGAGGTGCGCGAGGCGCTGCTGATCCGGGGAATGCAGGCCACCGGGATCGACCCGAGGGAGCTGTCACGCCTGGCCGCCCTGTTGCGCAGCATCTCGGGCAGCTACGACCAGGCGGCGCGGGCGGCGGCAAGTCTGTGATCCGTTAATCGCACAATTTTAGTCAGGTACTCTGGCAATCCGCCGGCGGGGGCGCTACCAAGGGGCAGTCCCTTCGGAAAGGCCGTGCCATGCCGTCACCCTGCCCCCCGCTCACCCTCCTGGTTGGCCCGTCGCCGGTGCGACACTGCGGAGCACGCGGATGACCCACCTGGGCGAAGGGCGCGTCGCCCTGGAAACCGACGCGGTGCATGCCATGTTCCGCACCCATGCCGATGAACATGACCTGCCGTTGCACAGCGATGGCACGGCCCTGCAACTGGAGCTCTGGGGCACATGGGTCACCGCACGCCCTGATGGTCCGCGCCGCACCCACCTGACCTTGCGCGCCCCGGATGCGGGGCTGCTGGACGTGCTGCGGGAGGCCGTGACCGGCCATATGGAAACCCTTGGCACCCTGCCCGATTGGGAGGGTATCACCGTCGGCGCCCACCCCGCCAACATGCGGCTTGCCACCGTGGCGGCGGTCACCGAAGTATCGCCCCGGTTCCGCCGCATCCGCCTGACCGGTGACCTCGCCCGGTTCGCCGGCGAGGGGCTGCATCTGCGCCTTCTCCTGCCGCCCGAGGGTACAGACACCGCATACGATGTCCCGGTGCAATGGCCGGTGCTGGACGACAAGGGCCGCACCCGCTGGCCCGAGGGGGCGGCGGCCCTGCATCGCCCGGTCTACACCGTGCGGCGCATCGGCGCGGCGGGCGATTGGCTGGATGTCGATGTCTATCTGCACCAGGGCGGCCGCACCACCGATTGGACCGCCCGCACCACCCCCGGCGACCGGATCGGCCTGATGGGCCCCGGCGGCGGCGGCATTCCGCAGGAGCCGCATCTGGGCCTCTGGGGTGACGAGACCGCCCTGCCCGCCATCGCCCGCATCCTGGAATGCCTGCCCGCCGACACCCGTGGCAGCGCCTGCATCAGCGTTCCCGCCGCCGACCTGCCCGACCTGGCCCACCCCGCCGGGATGCGCCTGACCCGAGTGGACAGCGGTGCCGCGCTGCTGGCCGACCTCGCCGCCAGCCCCCTGCCGGAGGACGGCGGCTTTGCCTGGATCGGCGCCGAGAAATCCGACGTCGCCCATGCCCGCGCCGCGCTGGCCGCGCGCGGCCTGCCCCGAACCCGAAGCCTGGCCGCCGCCTATTGGTCCCGCGACGCCGGCATGTGACCGGCGCGTCCTGCCCGCCTCATTCCCGCGCGGTTCGCTTGACCGTTAAGGAAATATGAGGGTTTGGTACCTAAGGACGGAACCACAGCAGGCAAGGGAAGACGCGGCATGACGGAGAATTCGGACCTCACCGGTACTCCCGTGATCACCGGCACCGGCGCGGCGGGATCCGTGCTGTCGGTGGATCTGGCCGGGCTGGCGGATGCGGACGGGCTGGGGCCGATGGGCTACCAATGGTATCGCGACGGCCAGGCCATCGCCGGCGCCACCGGCGCGACCCACGCCGCCACGGCCACCGATATCGGCAGCCGCCTCACGGTGCGGATCAGCTATGTCGACGGCGCCGGAACATCGGAATCCGCGCTGAGCGCCGGGGCGATCATCCAGGCCGACCAACAGGGCGCCGCCGGGATCGACGGCGCGGCGCATCCGCTTCTTGGTGCACTGGTCTCCGGCCATCATTGGACCGGAGAGGTGCTGCATTACGCCTTCTACTCCCCCGGCGCACGCTATTCCGCCAGCCCCGACTACGGCGGCAGCGGCCTCTCGGGCCCCTGGTCCGAAGCCGATCGCGCCGTGGTGCGCGGCGTGTTCGACCAACTGTCCGCAATCACCCCCCTGACCTTTGTCGAGACGCAGATCATCGCCGACGCACAGATCGCACTGGCACAGGACGATCTGACCGGCATCGGCGGCTGGGCCAACCTGCCCAGCCCGCCCCACACCGCCCAGGTGGTTCTGGATGCGGCAGCGATGCGGCGCGACACCGGCACCCCCACTCAGTTGACCACCCATGAGCTGGGCCATGCGATGGGCCTGGAGCACCCGTTCGAATCCCCCTCCCTGCCCGGTGTCGACGCACAGGGCGACCCTGGCGATCACGGTTTCAACCAGTACATTTTCACCGCCATGTCCTATTCCATGAACGCCAGCGGCGCGGGGATGGATCACGTCACCTTTATCGCCGACAGCTACGGCTACGGCGCGTTGGACATCGCTGCGTTGCAGGCGATCTACGGCACCAATGACGCCCACGCCACCGGCGCCGACACCTATGGCGTGCCCAGCGGCCACCACACGATCTGGGATGCGGGCGGCGCCGACCGGATCGACTTCTCCGACGCGCAATTCGCCGCCGTCATCGACCTGCGCCCCGCCTCCCTGCAGCAGGAGGAGGGCGGTGCCGGTCATGCCTCCTATGTCTGGACAGAGGTGTCGTTTTCTGCACCGGCTATCGTCTACCCCGACGGTGTCTACACCATCGCCCACGGCGTCATGATCGAGGACGCGACCGGCGGCGGTGGCGCCGACCGGATCACCGGGAACGCCGGCGACAACATCCTGTCGGGGCAATCGGGCAATGACACAATCCTGGGCATGTCCGGAGACGATGTCCTGCATGGCGGTCTGCCCGGCACTGCCTCCGCCGGCATCGACATGCTGGCACTGAACAACGATGGCGCATCGGGCCAGCGCGCCCGGGTCGACAATTTCGCCGCCTTCGAGACGGTGCAGCGCATTGACATGCACCTGCGCATCGCCCCCGACGATCCCGGACGCCAGGGTCTGTTTTCCTTTGTCAGCGCCACCGATCCGGACCTTTTCTTCGAGATCGTGTTGTGGGATGGCCAGGTCCGGACAATGGTCGGCAGCAACGGCGGCTACCGTATCTCCACCACCCAGATTCTGCGCGAGGAGATCCAGACCGGAGAGATCCACCACCTGACCGCGCAGCTTGACCGCGGGACGGGAGAGGTCCGGTATTTCCTCGACGGTCGGTACCAGGGCTATTCCGCTTTCGCCGATCTGGCGGCCCATAGCAGTGGCGCAGGCACCCTCCGCTTCGGGGAGGTCGGCGCCGCCTTCCTGCCGGATATCGCGCTGAACGGCCATCTCGGGGAAATCGCCCTGTATTCCCGCCCTGCCAGCGACACCGCGCTGGCCGCCATCGGGCGCCGCGCGGAGGCGTCGCCGGACGATGCGGACCTGCTCCACCTCTGGCGCGCCGGCACGGGGGGCGACCTGTTGACCGACCTTGCCGGGGGGCGCGACGCGACGCTGGAAGGCGCCCCGCCGCAACTGCGCCTGGACCTGCATCCGGAGGCGGACAGCCTGTCCGGCGGGATCGGTGACGACACCCTGTCAGGCGGCACCGGGGCGGATACGTTGACCGGCGGTTCGGGCGACGATGTCTTTGTCATCGCGCCCGGCGGCGGCTCCGACCTGATCACCGATTTCACCGACGGTTCGGATCTGCTCGACCTCACCGCCTTTGATCCTGTGGCCGCGCAGGCCGCCATCGCCGGCATCGGGGGGAGCGACCCGGTGATGCGCTTCGATGACGGCACACAAGTGCGGCTGGCGGGGATCGTGGCCGCCGATTTCAGCGTCGATGACGCCTTGTTGCGCGCCGACAACACCCCCGTTTCCGGCGCGCCGGTGATCACCCCCGGCATCGGCCCGGCACCCCTGCTGGCGGTATCCCTCGCCGGGTTGCACGATCCCGACGGCATCCCTGCCGGTGGCAGCTACCAATGGTTGCGCAACGGCAGCCCGATCCCCGGCGCCACGGCGGCGACCTATGCGCCCAGCCTGGCCGACATGGGGGCGGAGCTGACGGTATCCTATGCCTTCACCGACGCGGCCGGCGGGGCAGAGGTCGCGCTTAGCGCTCCCCGTCTTCTGAAGGCGGGGATCGAGGCGCATAGCCTCACCTTTGCCCGCACGGCCCTGACACCGGGGGACGTCGTCGACATCTCCGTCCTGGTGGAGAATTCCGGCGATCTGGACTGGCCGGACGGAACCCTCGCGCTGGTCCGGTCAGAGGGCGCGGCCCCGCTGGGTTACGACGATCCTCGCCTGGCGGAGATTCCCCTGGGCGGCGTGCTGACGGCGGGCAGCCAGCGCATCGTCACCGCGCAACTCACCCTGCCGGACCTGCCGACAGGCAGCTACAGCATCGCCGCGGTGGTGGACCCGGACCAGCAGATCGCCGAAACCGGCCCCGGCGCGGAAACCGACAATATCTCGGCCAGCGCCCAGATCACGGTGACCGGCGCGACCCAGGGGCCGGACCTGGTGATCACCGCGCTCTCCCTGCCTCCTGGTCCCCTTGCTTCCGGCAGCCAGGCCGATGTCACCGTCACCATGCGCAACCAGGGCGACATGGATGCGGCCGCCAGCAGGATCGGCATCCTCTGGTCCACGGATGCACAGGTCACCACGCAGGACATCGCGATCGGCACCGCTCCTGCCGCCGCCCTTGCCGCCGGAGAACAGATCCAGGTCATTGCCACGATCACCGTCCCCACCGACGCGACAGCCGGCCGCCTGCACTATCTGGCAGCCATGGCCGACCACGGCATGGATGTCGGGGAAAGCAGCGAAACCAACAATTTGTCCCCGGTGCCCGGCCCTCTTCTGGTGGCCCATGACAGCCTGACGGTCACCGGCGGATCGGGCAATGACCCGTTGTCGGACGGGCCGGGCGATGACATCCTGCGGGGACTGGGCGGGGATGACACCCTGACCAGCCTGGGCGGCAATGATCTGCTGGACGGCGGCAGCGGGCGGGATACCGCCCGACTGGGTGGCGACCAATCGGACTACACCCTGCTCCTGTCCCCGGACGGGGCGACCCTGACGGACAGGCAGGGCGGCTCGGTGACCACCCTGACCTCCATCGAAGCGCTGGATTTCGAGACCGAGATCCCGCTCTTTGACACCGGTCCGATGCCGCTCGACATCTTCGCAGGCCCCGCCACCCTGACGGAGCCGGAATTCGCAGCGATCATCGAGCTTTACATCGCATACTTCAACCGCGCGCCGGATGCGCTTGGCCTGTTCTA
The DNA here is from genome assembly GCF_010614805.1 of Pseudooceanicola aestuarii. Classification (NCBI taxonomy): domain Bacteria; kingdom Pseudomonadati; phylum Pseudomonadota; class Alphaproteobacteria; order Rhodobacterales; family Paracoccaceae; genus Pseudooceanicola; species Pseudooceanicola aestuarii. The sequence goes on along the minus strand of NZ_JAAFZC010000001.1, from coordinate 2,124,355 downwards.
CTGGGCGACGCGCTTCTCCGAGGGGTATTCCGTCCCGGAAATGGCCGCTTCCTTCTTTGTCCAGGACGAAACCCGGTCCACCTATGCCGCGTTGATGGCCCCGCCCCCGCCGGGCAGCGACATCCCGCAGGTCACCGATTTTGCCGGGTTTGTCACCGCGGTCTATGGCAACGTGCTGGGGCGTACGCCCGACCCGTCGGGCTTTGCCTATTGGGTGAACGAGCTGGAGAACAACCCCGCCATCACCCCCGCGATCTTCATCCTGGCGATCCTCAACGGCGCGAAATTTCCCAGCGTGACCACCCCGGACACCCTCGCCGATCAGGCCTACCTGGCGACCAAGACCGATATCGGCACCTATTTCGCCGTTATTCGTGGCATCTCCGACGTGGCGGAGGCGGCGGAGGTCATGGCTCTCTACCTGCGCGACGATGCGCAATCTCTGAACAACGTCCTGTCCACCATCGACGCCCATCACGCCGATGCGCAGCACCCTTCGGATGGTGATTTCCTTATCCAGCTGACCGGAGTGATCGACACCCCGTTCGATACCGGATGATCCGCTGGCTGATCTCCTTGGTCCGGCGGCTAGCTGCCCGCCACCGCCTCCCGCGCGACGGAGACGGCCTTGAGTACGGCAAACACCTCCTGCCCCGGCGCAAGGGTCAGCGCCTCGGCGGAGCGGCGGGTGATGCGCGCCAGCAGGATGTTGTCACCGGCCCGCAGCCGCACCATGACCCCCGGCCCCGCTCCGCTGCGCAGGCCGCTGATCACCGCCGGCCAGACATTCAGCGCCGATATTCCCTGCGGGCGGGTGGTCGCCAGCATGACATCCTGCGCCGCGATCCGCACCCGCAGCGACTGCCCCGGCGGACCGGGCACGCGCGGCAGCAACAGGCGGCGACCAGAGGCGTCCAGCTCGCTCAGCCCGTCGGCATGGTGCGCGACGAGACGGGCGGTGATCACCGCGCCGGCTTCGCGCGCGCCCAGGGGAGTAACGGCCGGATCGCCCAGAACCTCCGCCACCGGGCCGGCGCGGATGATCCGCCCGTCTTCCAGCGCGACCACGGTGGTGGCCAGTCGGGCGACCTCGGCCGGGGAATGGGTGACATAGAGGATCGGAACCGCGACCTCGTCCCGAAGCCGTTCGAAATAGGGCAGGATCTCGGCCTTGCGGGCGTCATCCAGCGCGGCAAGGGGCTCGTCCGCCAGCACCAGACGCGGGCCGGCAAGCAAGGCGCGGCCGATCGCGACGCGCTGTTTCTCGCCGCCCGACAGCGCGCCGGGGCGCCGATCCAGCAGCGGACCAAGGCCCAGCATTTCCACCACCCTGTCCCGGTCCGTGACCAGCGCGTCGCGCGGCGCGAAACGCGCGCCATAGGCCAGGTTCCGGCGCACGTTCATATGCGGAAACAGCCGCCCGTCCTGAAAGATATAGCCCAGGCCGCGCCGCCGCACCGGCAGGTCCACCCCCTGCGCGGCATCGAACAGCACCTGTCCGTCCACGGCGATCCGCCCGGCCTGCGGGCGCAGCAATCCCGCCACCGCCTGAATGATCGTGCTTTTGCCCGCGCCGGAGCGGCCGAACAGCACCGTCACCCCCGGCGGCGCCGCAAAGGCCACGTCCAGCGCAAACCCGTCGAACCCGTGTTGCACGGTGACGTTCAGGCTCATCGCGCGGCCACCCGACGGGCGACAAGCCGCGACAGTGCCTCTGACGCCAGCAGCGCGGCCATGGCGATGGCCACCGCGACGGCCACCAAGCGCAGGGCCGCGCCCTCCCCTCCCGGCACCTGGAGGAACGCATATATCGCCGTGGGCAAGGTCTGGGTCTGGCCGGGAATGTTGGAGACAAAGGTGATCGTGGCGCCGAATTCGCCCATCGCCTTGGCAAAGGACAGGACCGCCCCGGCCAGCACCCCCGGCAGGATCAGCGGCAGGGTCACCGTGGCAAAGATCCAGGCGCGCGGCGCGCCCAGGGTCGCGGCGGCGGCTTCCAGCCCGGGGTCCACCGCCTCCACCGAGAGGCGGATGGCGCGCACCATCAGCGGAAAGGCCATGATGGCCGCCGCCAGCGCAGCACCGGTCCACCGGAACGCAAACACGATGCCGATCTGGGCCAATGCCCCACCCACCGGCCCCTTGGTTCCGAAGGTCAGCAGCAGCAGGTAGCCGGTGACCACCGGCGGCAGGATCAGCGGCAGGTGCACCAGGGCGTTCAGCACGCCCCGACCCGGAAAAGACCAGCGCGCCAGCGCAAAGGCGACCAGGATCCCCGGCGGCAGCGCGGCCAGGGTAGCCACTGCCGCGACACGCAGCGACAGCAAGATCGCCTGTGTCTCCTCGGGGCCCAGCCAGCCGGCCACCTAGTTCTCCACCCTGTCGAACCCTTCCGCCACAAGGATCGCGCGCGCCGGGGCAGAGAACAGGAAAGCCAGGAAAGCGGTCGCCTGCGGGTCCGGATCGTCGCCCAGGGTGGCGGCGGGATAGATGATCGGCGGGTGGCTGTCGGGCGGGAAGGTCGCGACGATGCGCACCCGCGGCTCTGCCATGGCGTCGGTGCGGTAGGTGATGCCCAATGGCGCTTCTCCCAGGGCGACGGCGGCCAGCGCGCTGCGCACATTGTCGAACTGCGCGACATGCGGGGACAGGCTTTCCCACAATCCCAGCCCGGTCAGCGCGGCCTTGCCGTAGATCCCTGCCGGAACCGCATCGACAAAGGCCATGGCCAGGCGCCCGCCATCCAGCCGGGCCCGCAGGTCGGGCGCGGCGCCCAGGTCGAGCGGTTCGGCGGCATCCCCGGGCGCAATCAGTACCAGCGCGTTGCCCAGCAGGTCGCGGCGGGTGCCGGGTGTCAGATGACCGCGGTCTTCCAGCCAATCCATCCAATCCGGGTTCGCGGAGATCACGACTTGCGCCGGGGCGCCCGCGTCGATCTGCCGGGCCAGCGCGGAGGTTCCGGCAAAGGACAGGGTGACAACGCCGTGCCCCTCGGCCTCGAACGCGGTGGCGATGTCCTCCAGTGCGGTCTTCAGGCTGGCGGCAGCAAAGACGGTGATCCCTCCCGCCCGCGCGGCGGCCAACGGCAGGGCAAGGGCAAGGGCCAACGCCAAGGTCGGCAAAACGGCAAGGGCAGAGCGGCGCGGCATCGGGGATCCTGTGCGAATGACCCGGCCACCGGGGCCGGTGCGGCGACCCTACCCAAGGGGTGGCGCGGGGGCAATCGTGGCACGAGGCCCGCCAAGAGGTGCCCGGCGATCCGCTTGACGGCGGCACGCAGGGCGGCAGAGTGGCCTGCGCAACCGCCGGAAGGAATCTCCAGATGAACAGCCTCTTTCACCTTGCCCTGCATGTCACCGACCTGGAGGAGACACGCCGGTTCTACGGCGACACCCTGGGTTGCCGGGAGGGGCGTTCCACCGACAGCTGGGTGGATTTCGACTTTTTCGGGCACCAATTGTCATTCCACCTGGGCACGCCCTGGTCCACGACGCGCAGCGGCAAGGTCGGCGATCACATGGTGATGATGCCCCATATGGGCGTGGTTTTGCCGCTGGCGGATTGGTTGGCCCTGGCCGACAGGTTGCAGGCCAAGGGCGTGGTCTTCGACATCCCGCCCGTCGTCCGCTTCGAAGGGGAGCCCGGGGAACAGCGCACGATGTTCTTTTTTGACCCATCTGGGAATCCGATTGAAATCAAGGGCTTTGCCGATTTCGAGGGGTTGTTCGCGCGCTAACCCTCAGCCGCCGGCGCGCGCGCCTGGCCAGTCGCCCTTGGCGATCAGCTCTGCCGTCACCTCCCGCAGCAGGCTGGCGACCAGCTGCGCGGCGCGCGGCGCGGGCCGGGCGTTGGCGCGGGCCATGTAGGCGCTGCGCCGCAATCCCGGTGCGGCGAAGGGGCGGAGCAGCAGGTGCCCGGCCTCGGCCGCATCTGCCACCGCATGGCGCGGCAGGACCGAGGCGCCATATCCCCCCGCCACCAGGCGTTTGATATTGCGGTAGCTGTCGACCTCGATCTCCGGCGTGACGGTGATTCCCTGTGCCCGCAGCCGCTGATCGATCATCACACGCAGGCCATGCGCCCCGCTGGGCAGGATCAGCGGCAGGCGGGCCAGGCTTTCCGGTCCCGGCGCAACGGCGACGTCGGTCCCGGTGTCGGGGGGCAGCAGCAGCACCAGTTCCTCGTCCAGCAGCAGGTCGGTCCGCAATGCCGGTTCCTGCAATTCGCCGTAGATCACCGCCAGGTCGATCCGCCCGTCCAGCAGCCATTCGCGGACGAAACCGCTCATCGCTTCGGCGATGACGATGCGGACGCGCGGATAGCGCGCCCGACAGCGCGCGATCAGCGGAATCGACAGGATGTCGCTGACGGTGCCGGGCAGGCCCAGGCGAACGCTGCCCGCCGGATCATGGTTGAGGGAGCGCAGTTCCTCCAGCGTGGCGTCCAGATCGGCCAGCAGCACGCGGGCGCGACGCAGCAGCAATTGGCCCTCCGGCGTCGGGGTCGCACCGGTGGGGCCACGCAGCAGCAGGGGCGTGCCCAGGTCGTCCTCCATCCGACGAACGTGACGGGACAGGGCAGGCTGCGCCACCCCCAGCCGCGCCGCCGCGCGAGAGAAGGAGCCGTCCTCCACGATGGCGACGAAGTATTTCAATTGCCGCAGATCCACAAGCCAGGCCCGATCGTTATGGCAGATAGCACGAAGCGATATTTGCAGTATGGCCCGCCCCTGTCCATACTCCGCCTGTCCAGACCCCCGGACCCAGGAGCCCCGATGACCCAGCCCAGCCCCGATGCCCACCAGGACATCCGCGATGCGGTGCGCGCGCTTTGCGCCACCTTTTCCGACGAATATCACCGCAAGGTCGATGCCGAACGCGGCTATCCCGATGAATTCGTCGACGCCTTGACCCGCGAAGGCTGGATGGCCGCATTGATCCCCGAGGAATACGGCGGCTCGGGTCTGGGCCTGACGGAGGCCTCTGTCATCATGGAGGAAATAAACCGGGCGGGCGGCAATTCCGGCGCCTGCCACGGCCAGATGTACAACATGAATACCCTCGTCCGGCACGGATCGGAGGAACAGCGCCAGCGCATCCTGCCCAAGCTGGCCAGCGGAGAACTGCGCCTGCAATCCATGGGGGTGACCGAGCCCACCACCGGCACCGACACGACAAAGCTCAAGACGACGGCGGTGAAAAAGGGCGACCGCTACGTGGTGAACGGGCAAAAAGTCTGGATCTCGCGTGTGCAGCATTCCGACCTGATGATCCTGCTGGCCCGCACCACCCCCCTGTCGGAGGTGAAGAAGAAAAGCCAGGGCCTGTCGATCTTTCTGGTCGATATCAAGGAGGCGATGACATCGGGAATGGAGGTGCGGCCCATTCCCAACATGGTCAATCACGAAACCAATGAGCTGTTCTTCGACAACCTCGAAATCCCGGCGGAGAACCTGATCGGGGAGGAAGGACAGGGGTTCAAGTACATCCTGACCGGGCTGAATGCCGAACGCACGCTGATCGCGGCGGAATGCATCGGTGACGGCTATTGGTTCACCGATCGGGTGACGAAATACGTCAGTGAACGGCAGGTCTTTGGCCGGCCCATCGGGCAGAACCAGGGGGTTCAGTTCCCCATCGCCGAGGCGTTCATCGAGATCGAGGCCGCCAACCTGATGCGCTATGATGCCTGCCGCCGCTACGACGCGGGCGAAGAATGCGGCGCCCAGGCCAACATGGCGAAATACCTGGCGGCCAAGGCCAGCTGGGAGGCGGCGAATGCCTGCATCCAGTTTCACGGCGGGTTCGGCTTTGCCTGCGAATACGACGTGGAGCGCAAGTTCCGCGAGACCCGGCTGTACCAGGTGGCGCCGATCTCCACCAATCTGATCCTGTCCTATGTCGCCGAACATGTTCTCGGCATGCCGAGGTCGTTCTGATGCTGCCCTTGAAGGGCCTGCGCGTGGTGGCCGTGGAACAGGCGGTGGCGGCGCCCTATGCCTCCGCCCGGCTGGCCGACGCGGGGGCCGAGGTGATCAAGATCGAGCGGCCGGAGGGCGATTTTGCCCGCGGCTACGACACTGCCGCGGCGGGACAATCCAGCTATTTCGTGTGGTTGAACCGGGGGAAATCCTCATGCGTGCTGGATCTATCGACGGCAGAGGGCAAGGCCGCGCTGGAGGCGGAGATCGCGCAGGCCGACGTGCTGATCCAGAACCTGAAACAGGGAGCGATGGCGCGGCTGGGCTTTGCCATCGACCGGTTGCGGGCCGATTATCCCCGGCTGATCGCCTGTTCGATTTCCGGCTACGGAGAGGCCGGGCCGATGGCGCAGCGCAAGGCCTATGACCTGTTGATCCAGGCGGAATCGGGCCTGTGCTCGATCACCGGCGGCCCGGAAGAACCCTCCCGCGTCGGCGTCTCTGTCGTGGATGTGGCGACGGGGGCGACCGCCCATGCCGCCATTCTGGAGGCGCTGATCGGCCGGGGCATCACCGGTGCGGGCGCCGCGATCGAGGTATCGATGTTCGACGTGATGGCCGATTGGCTGTCGGTTCCGCTGTTGAACCACGAGGCCGGGAACAGCCCGCGCCGGGTGGGCATGGCGCATCCCTCCATCGCGCCCTACGGCGTGTTTGCCGCCGCTGATGGGGATCAGATCCTGCTCTCGGTGCAAAGCGACCGGGAATGGCGGCACCTTTGCACCACCTTCCTGGACCGGCCGGAGATGGCCGAGGATCCCCGCTTTGCCACCAATGTCGCGCGGGTGCGGCACCGGGCGGAAGTCGATGCCGCCGTCGGGCTGGCCATCGGGGCGCTGACAGGCCCTGCCGCGATCGCCGCGCTGCTGGCGGCGGGTATGGCCGTGGCCCAGGTCAATGACATGCAGGGCCTGTCGGACCACCCCCATCTGCGCCGGATCACGGTGGAAACGCCCGGCGGTCCCGTCGCCCTGCCCGCCCCCGGCGCACAGGTGGTGGATGCGCCGCGCCGCTATGGCCCGGTGCCCGGTCTGGGGTCGCGGCGCCCGGCGGGACGCTAAGGCTTCGGGCGCGGTGGGTCAGAGGCCAAAGGCGGCGGGATCACGCGGGGCGGCGGAACGATTGACCTGCCTGGCCGGTTGATCCCGCAAATCTGCCACCGATAGGAGCACCGCCATGTCCGAAACATCCCGGCCTTCGGGCCCTGCCGCCGCCGCCCGCCTGCGCGACCGGATTGACCGCAACGGCACCGGCGACAAGCTCGCCTTTGAGGACCCTGCCGCCGCGCCCCTGGGCACCGATGCCGAGGCCGCGGGCCACCCCCCCACGGCGGAGGAGGTCGCCCATGCCGCCGCCGTGGAAACAGGCCGCGCCAAACCCGCCGACCGCAAGAAATCTCCTGCCGAACTTCAGGGCAACCGCCTGTCCTTCGGCGTGCTGCTGGCGGTTCTGGCCGGAGTTCTTGGCGGGATCGGCCTGTTGGTCTGGCTGGTCTGACCGGCATGCGCCCCTGACCACCCGGCCCGCCCTGGCATTCGGGCGCGGTGGAGGGGCGCAACAGGGGCGCAAGACATAGTTGACAATAATGCTCAACTAATTCATTACCCGGCTCAGCCGATCGGCGGATCTTCTCCGTCCGGCGCATTTCAGCCAGCCATTTTCCGCTAGCGTTCCCCCCATATCACGCTACGGAGGCTGTCCTTTGACCCTGCTTGCCCGCCATGCCGCCCTTTTGGGCGCGTCTTTCCTGCTGCCCGCCCTTCCGGTGACGGCTCAGCAGGGCACCTTGTCCGCCGATCCCGAAATCCCGTTGGCGCCGATCACCGTCAACACCGACCGCGCCGGTGCCGAGATGCTGGACGTGCCCGCAAACATCACCGTGATCGAGGGCGCCACGATCGAGGATCGCCAGATCTCGGATATCGAGGAATTGCTACGCCGCCTGCCGGGCGTCAGCGTCAACCGCCAGACCTCGGGCGCCGATCCGTTCAGCACACTGGGCGGAATCAGCATTCGCGGCGTCAGCGGCAACCGCGTGGCGATGCAGGTCGACGGCTCCCGCATGGCGGAGCGGATCATCGACGGTACGCGCGACTACGTCGACCTGAACTTCACCAAGCGGGCCGAGGTGGTGCGCGGCCCTGCGTCGGTCCTGTGGGGGGCGGATGCCCTTGGAGGGCTGGTCGCGTTCGAGACGCTGGACCCTGAGGACGTGCTGAACGGCGCCGATCGGGCCGTCCGGGTTCAGGGCGGATATGACAGCTACGATAGCGGCACTGCCACCTCCCTGACCTTTGGCCAACGCCTGTCGCCGGATCTGACCCTGCTGGCCGGTGTCGCCCGGAGCGACGGTCACGCGCCGGAATTGTCAAACGCGGATGGCGCGGGCGGGATCTACGGCTGCCCCCGAAACCTGGCCTGGGGTGCGACGTCCTGCGGCTCGCTGGACCCGACGGAGGCACAGTCGACGCGCGGATTGCTGAAACTGGTCTGGACCCCTGACACGCGCCACCGGCTGGAATTCAGCGCCGATCTGCTGGACCGGGACACCCATGTCGATCAGGATTACGTGCTGGGGCCGGTCTATTCCTCGATCACAGGCGCGCCGACCGGCGAAGTCATTCGCGACAAGTCCAGCGATCTGGACCTCTACCGCCGCCGCTATGCGCTGGAACATGGCTGGTCGCCCGACAGCGGAGTGTTCAGCGAAATCAAGACAACCCTTGCCTATACACCGCATGGCTATGACCGCACAGGGATCGAGGCCACGACCTCTGCCTCGGGAGAGGATATCGTGACCCGTGACAGCCTGTCCTACAGCGAGGATTTCCTGGAACTCGACGTGCAGGCCACCGCGCTGTTTGCCACCGGCGCGGCCGATCACCGGGTGATCCTGGGATTTGACGGCGATATCGCCCGCACGGATTATTCCCGCCGCTCGGTCGAGACGAACCTGACCACCGGCAGCGTCACCGAAACCCGCGCGGGCGGGTTCAACTTTGCCAATGCCACGACGCGCCGGGCGGATCTGTATATCGAGGACCGGATCACCCTGGGCGGCGGCCGGTTCGAGCTGACGCCCGGCCTGCGCTATGCCACCTACCGGATCGACCCGCGCGCCGATGCCGATTACCAGCCCGTCCCCGGCCAGGAGCCCCGGGTCCGCGAGGACGACGCCCTGTTGAAAAGCCTGGGCGCGCTGTATCGGCTGGACGACAATTGGTCGGTCTGGGCCAAATATGGCGAAGGGTTCAAGATGCCCACGGCGCAGCAGCTTTATACCTCCCTGCCGGGCACCTATTTCAACCTGACCCCCGCCCCCGGACTGGAACCGGAGCAGGTGCGCAGTCACGAACTGGGCCTGCGCTACGAGACGACGCGCGGCTATGCCTCGCTGACCGCGTTCGAGGCGCATTACTCGAACTTCATCCAAAGCTTCTACAACCCGCCGGGGACCAGCGATTACACCTATCGCAACATCTCCACCGTCGATGTGCGGGGCATCGAGGCCCAGGCTGGCTGGGCCCTGGGGCTGGACACCCGGCTGGATCTGTCCGCCGCCTGGCAGACCGGCACCCAGCAGGTCGATCCGACCTCTGCCGAGGCGCCGCACACCCTGCCCCCCTTTACCGCCACGGTGGCGTTGCAACATTATTTCGCCGGGCCGCGCCTGACTCTCGAAGGGGTCGGAACCTTTGCCGCGGCGGTCCAGGATACGGCCAGCCCGACGGATTTCAAACCCGACGGCTACGCGGTCCTGGACCTGCATGCGAAATGGGAGGCGATCGACAACGGCTTCCTGAAATTCAGCATCGGCAATGTCTTTGACACCAAGTATTACACCGCCAACGCGGCCAGCTATTCCACCACGGCCAGCGATGCGGTGGCCCGCACCAACCCGATCGAATTGCAGACCGGACCGGGCCGGACGTTTGCCGTCAGCTTCGACATGACGTTCTAGGGGGCTGACATGCTGGATACCCTGGGGCGGATCTGGCGCCTGACGCGGCTTGCGGCCTCCGGGCCGCGCGCCTGGGTCGGGCTGGCCATGGCGGCCATCGTGCTGGCGCTGATTTTTGTCGAACTCTATGTCGACGTGCAAATGATCGCCTGGACCAAGCGGTTCTACGACGCGCTGGAGGCAATGGACGCCGCTACCGCCCTGCGGGAGCTGGGCGTCTTTGGCGCGCTGACCGGCGCATCGGCCGGCATCAACCTGGCGCAGATCTACCTGCGCAAGCTGTTGCGGCTGCGCTGGCGGACCCGGTTGACCGGTGCGGCGCTGGATTCCTGGACCAAGGGTCAGGCCTATTGGCACCTGCGCCCCGGCCTGTCCCTGCACGGCATCGACAACCCCGATCAACGGATTTCGCAGGATTGCGACCGGTTTGTCGAATTGCTGCTGCTGGAGACGCTGGACCTGCTGGGCAAGATCGTGGGGCTGGTCACCTACCTGGGCATCCTGTGGGGGCTGTCGAATTTCGTGTTGCAATTCAGTGCTTTCGGTCTGGATATCGCGATCCCGCGTTACATGGTCTGGCTGGCGTTCCTCTATGTCGCGCTGGCCAGCCTGGTGACCCACGGCCTGGGCCGACCGCTGAAATCGATCTATTTCCGGCAGGAGCGGCGCGAGGCCGATTTCCGGCATGCGCTTGTCCAGGTCCGCGACAACGCCACCGAAATCGCCCAATCCGGCGGCGAGACGGCCGAGCGCCGGCGGCTGAACCACCGCTTTGGCGCGATCCAGACCAACTGGCATCGCCTGATCGGTCGGGAATTCGTGCTGGGCCTGTTCACCCAACCCTATTGGCAGACGATCCTCCGGGTGCCGCTGTTCTTTGCCCTGCCCGCCTATTTCGCCGGTTCCGTCACCTTCGGCGGGCTGATGCAATTGTCCGGCACCTTCAGCCGGGTCACCACCTCGTTGTCGTGGTTCATCTTCTCCTACAAGGATCTGGCCGAATTCGCCGCCGTGGCCCATCGGCTGGACGAACTGTTCAGCATCACCCGCGATCCCGCACCGATGCCCGCCGCTCCGCGCGCCATCACTCGCAGCCACGGCGGCGCGGCCCTGCGCGTGCGCGACCTGCGGCTGGCAACGCCCCAGGGCCGCTGGCTGGCGCCGGTGCCCGATCGGGAGGTCCGACCCGGCGACCGGATCTGGATCAGCGGCGGATCGGGCGCGGGCAAGACCACGCTGCTGGCCGCGCTGTCGGGGCTGTGGCGCTACGGCAGCGGGCGGATCGACCTGCCGGAAGGCCGGATGATGGTCCTGCCGCAGCGCCCGCATGTCTTTGCCGAAGGGCTGGCGGCGGCGGCCTGCTACCCCGAAGATCCGCGCGACATCCCGGAAAGCCGGCTGCGCGAGGTGTTGACCCGGCTGGGGCTGTCGCACCGCATGCCCGACGGCCCGCTGACCGATCGCGACCCCGCCGCGCTGGAGGGGCTGTCGCTGGGCGAACGGCAACGGCTGGCACTGGCACGCGTCCTGTTGCACCGTCCCGACTGGGTGGTGCTGGACGAGGCGACCTCGGCTTTGGACCCGGCGGCAGAGGCCCATGTGCTGGCCCTGCTGCGCCACGATCTGCCCAAGGCCGCGATCCTGTGCGTCGCGCATCGCGATCCCGTGGCCCTGCACCCAACCGGGCGCTGGACCCTTGGCACCGACCTGACCACCGAAAGGAAATCCGCATGACAGATACCCCCACCCGCCCCGCCGCCGCAACCCCGCAGACCGACGCCCCAGAACCCGGCCGCTGGTGTCTGACCGCCACCCCTCCGGCCGAGGCCCTGCGCCGCCTGCCCCACATGGGCAAGGTGATGGGTGTCCTGCGCCATCGCGGCGCCACCCATGAACGCATCGGCACCGTCACCGACGTCACCGTCACCTCCGACCAGGCCATACTGAACGGCCCGGTACATACCGCCCGCATCGACCTGGATGCAGTGGCCGACGTCACTCTGGACACTGCCACGATCATGCAAGGCAAGGTCTTTCCTGTCCTGGACTTCCGCGATGCGGCGGGAGAGGTCGTGTTCTCCGTCGTCGGGATGGACGGCGCCACCCCTTTCGTCACCGCTTTCGCACAGGAGGACCGCAGCCCCATCGCGCCGCGAGAACGCCGGATGCCCGCCATGTCCGCCACCCCTGAGACGATGGAGGACGATCCGGGCTTTGCCCTTCTGGACCGGCTGTGCGCCGAGGGGGCGGACCTGCGGATCATCCTGCATCCCAGAGGCCGCCGCCAAAGCTGGACCGGCCGCATCGCCGAGGTCCGCCCGGCCATGGGCTTTGCCAATGTCATGACCGAGGATTTCCACCTTCACCTGAAGGCCGGCGCTGTGCATCATTGGGATGAAACAGAGGCCGGATTCGTCGCGCTGGACAAGGACGGACGCGAAACCGGGCTGGTCATCGAACAGCTGACGGAGCGCCCCGCATGAGCGCCCGGCCCTGGTACAGCCCGGCCACCGGCGCGCCGCTGTCGCATGTCGGGGCGCTGGACATCCTTGCGCAGGCGCCGATCGTCCTGCTGGGCGAACAGCACGACATCGCCGCGATCCACCGCTGGCAATTGCATGTCGCCGCAGGTCTGCTGGCCCGCCGTCCCCTGGTCCTGGGGTTCGAGATGTTTCCGGCCCGGCTGGACCCGGTGCTGGCCGAATGGGTCGACGGCAGGCTGGACGAGGACACGTTCCTGGCCCGCGCCGAATGGAACAAGGTCTGGGGGTTCCCCGCCGAACTGTATCTGCCGCTGTTCCGCTTTTGCCGGGAGACGGGCACCGCGATGGTCGGGCTGAACTGCCGCCGCGATCTGGTGCGCGAGGTCGGGCGCGATGGCTGGGCGGCCATCCCCGAAGATGCGCGGGAGGGTCTGACCCCTGCCGCCCCCTCCCCCCGCGCCTATCGCGACGACCTGTTCAGAATGGTCGCTGGCAGCGGTGCCGCGCGCGGGGCCGTGGATGGCCGGGATCCGGCCTTCGACAGGTTCGTGCGCGCACAGGAGGTCTGGGATCGGGCCTTCGCCACCCGTCTTGCCACCGCAACGGATCATCCCGGCGCGCCGCAGGTGGTGGGCATCATCGGCCAGGGGCACCTGCACTGGGGCGGCGGCGTCTCGCATCAATTGGCCAGCCTTGGGCACCCCGGCAGCTGCGTTGCCGTACCCCGCCCTCGCAGCGCCGCCTCCCTGCCTGCGGGCGCCGCCGACCTGGTCGCCCTGTTGCCGGACTGACCCGAACCCAAACGCGACCACCCCGTGCATGCATTGGCGCTCGCCGTCGCGTGATCAGCGCGGATCAGAGGGGGAATACAAGGCCGGACTGCTTCCCACACCCTGGCCGCGGCCAGGGATCAAGGCCGAAGACCTGTTCCCCGATACTGCAAATCCGCCAAAGGTCGGAAGGCCCGGCCCATGGATGACGGATCCGGCCAGAGCCAGAAACGCAGGTTCGGTTTTCGTGTAAACAATGGTGCCCGGGGGCGGAATCGAACCACCGACACGAGGATTTTCAATCCACTGCTCACAAGTCTTGGGTTGGCCAGGTTCTGAGACAGGGTGAGACGCTTTGAGACTCAAAAGCCGTATAACCTATTGATATCGAACATATAGGTTCACAATTTCGAGCCCCAAAGTCTGTCTCAAGATTATCTCCACGTCTCACAGGGGATCAAACCAGCGACGCTATTTTGTCGTCCCGGTGTCGTCCCGAGCGTTTTCTGGCGCTTTTCTCGCCTACGACATTTCCGGACGCGCGAAAACGAAACGACTTCTTTCCTGACCAGCAGATCAGGAGTCCAAAGTGTCCACGAACCAAACCACCACTCAAGAACGCCCCGCCAACCGCGCAAGTCGAAAGGTAAGGCTTACCGACATCTTTGCCCGGAACATCAAACCGACCGGAAAGCGGCAAACAATTTCAGATAACGTCTGCCAAGGACTGTCTCTACGCGTAGGAGCTAAAGGTACGAAGACCTGGGCCTACATGGGACGTGACTGCCACGGCAAGAGCCGCACCGTAACTATAGGGCGATATCCGGAAGTGCCGTTGAAGGCTGCACGCCAGAAGGCCGACCAACTTCGGGGAGTGTTCGCTGTACCTGAGAGCCTGGCTGAGCACCTGAAACCCGCAGCCGTCATAGATGACGTGACCCTCTTCCAACTTCTATTGGAGGCTGAAAGCAAGTTTAGCGCCACGAAACAGATTTGGAGGCAGCGCGGGAAGACAAGTGACGCATCGACTGCACGCCAGGTTATTTCAACCGTATTCGGTGAGATGTTGCACCGACCCGCGAGAGAGCTGACAGTCGAGAAGGCGTCTGAGCTCGCCCACTCTTACAAACCGAAAAGTAAGAGTCGTACGGGAAAGACATCGGCAAACGGTCAAGCAGCTAAGGCATTGGCCTATCTAAGAACTGTCTTTAACTGGGCTTCTCATAGGACTCCGCGGTTCGTGAAAGTTGGGGCTGGGCGGAAACCACAGCTGCTTCTTGCAGATCTTCTTGCTGTTCAAGATCCGTCAATCGACGATCCAAAGATCACAGGCGAGCGCGATCGGGTGCTCTCCGTGGCAGAGCTTCGTTGCTTGCTACAATATCTAACCGTTCCCGAGACCAATTCGGAAGAGTGGTGGAAGGTAGACCTACGCCCGATCGCTCAAAAATTTATACTTTTGACACTCTCACGACGTGAAGAGGTTGAGGCTGCGCGGTGGGCGGACGTTTGCTTTGACGAGTGCGTCTGGACCAAGCGTGTCAAGGGCGGCCGAGAGGTGACGCACCCATTGTCAAAATCTGCTATGAATCTTCTTAGGTCTCTCCCCGGATTCCCCAATCGTGAAAGCGATCAACTTATCTTTCCAAATCAAGAGCTCGGTCCGCTTGGCAACTGGAACCGATCAAAGAACATGTTGCAAGACCTTTCGAGTATCGAGAACTGGCACCGACACGATCTGCGTCGGACCGGGGCGACAATCTTGGTATTGATGGGCGTGCCAGCAGAGGTCGTTGATACCCTGCTGTCGCACAAAAACCCCATGTCGAAGGACACAGTCAGCCCGGCAATTCAGAGCTATGTGAAACTCGCCAAGGAGATGAAAGGTTTGCCAAATCTTCTTCGAGATGCTGTAGAAACACTCGCCGAAGCAATCGATATGATCGAGCGGGGAGAAATCGTAACGTCGTCCCAATCTGTCCGCTGATTTACGGTGCCTCATGACAATGGAGCTACCGCGGTTCAGGCCGGACGCCGAAAACCTTTGGCTCACGTGGTGCTGATGAAGATAGCAACCCATTTGCTCGCTTGTTTAGAGCGAGCAATGACTACAGTTGCACCCCATGTTCACCCAATGTGTACACCAATGCCTCAGCTTCGACGTTCTCTTATCAGGAAGCGAATGAACAAGGCCACCGTACCGCTTTACCGTACGACCAGTTCGGCTTTCTCTGGATCGTATGCGTAATTCGTAATCGTGCCGTCCCTGATTTTCTCAACGGCGTCATCGATGACAAACAACGGCACAAGAAACCATTCTCTCGGGGATGTGAGTCGGCCAAATCGATCGGGGATCTGAATGTCGAGCTGCGCATTCCCGAAGATGCGGTGGATCAAGTTTTCGAGACGCGTCTGATTGATGTTATAGAGCTCGTAGGTCGCAACAACCTCGACCTGCGCCATCAAAAAGGTTGGTTGAAGTTGGGCGCCTGCGATCCTCTTTTTCACTGGCAACGTGGTCACGCCGATCTTGTGAACGAGTTCACGATTGGCTTCCACCAATGGGTGGTCAGACTTGCTGCGCAGAACATAAATTGTCCCAGTTGTACTGTCTCCCTCTTCCACGGCGTCAGAGAACAAGGGACCTGCGACAGGCTCAGTAATGCGGCGTCCCGTCGCATCCTTATTGAGGGCCCGTTGAAGCGACCTCATCAGCATGTTGCTTTCAGTTCCGTTGTCGAAGATTACCCGAAGTCGGGCATCGGTTCGCCCCTGGTCGGTGAGCGTGGTTTCACCCATATCTGCGACATAGGCTTTCTGACCTTCTACAATGAAGAAGCGCCCCTTCTGAATTTCGGCTTTCAATTCGAATGGTCGGGTCTCGCGCGCGCCTGTGTCCAGTTCGCGCTGCACCTTTTCAAACAGGGGTTTGAATTTCTCGAAGTCATCACATTTCTGGCGGTTTGCAACCTCCTCGGCTGCTTTCCGTTCTGTGGCGGAGCGGACATGTTTCAATTCAGTTATCGGGCTGGCTTCGATTTCAACACCCAATGCCGCTAAGAGGGCATCGTCATCCAGATCTTCAGCGCCCTCGGCTGGTGCTGCCTCAGCCAAGAGATTACCATGATCCAAGCCTGCCAGGAGATCGAGCGCTTCTGGTAACTCCCTGATACGGTCAAGACGTACTGCATAAAGACGCTCGAAGATGTCTCCGTTACCCGAATGCCGCGGCAGCCTTCCCTGATCGGCGACAAACTTCTGAATATCCTCAAACCCCGCGATGATGCGCTCTTCGCGGGGCGTTCGTTTCACTTGCTTTTTGTGCTCTACTTCGACGCCAAGCTCGGCGAGAAGTGCATCGTCGTCTTCAGTGAACCCGTTACCCATTTATCGCTTCCTGCTTCATTCGCGTTAAGTAGGCCACGCCTTCTGCCATTCGTTTCTCCCAAGCATCGGCGGATGTCAAAGACGGCAGACGTCCGCGCTCTTGCTTGAATTTCACAGCGCGTTTCGCCAGGTCGCGGGCTTCTTCGGGTGAAAGCTGGATTTTCTTAGCCTCAATCACCGCCGCAACATCCTTCAGGCTCTGCTCACTCATGGTTTTAGCAAGGATAGCGTAGGCTTCGCTGAACGGGTTGATCCGGTCGATCAGATCAATGTCCAGATCCCTGACACTCAACGCGAATTGGCGGACGCCATCAACGAATGCAGTATTCACGGCCGTTTCGCTACCATCACCGACCAGAGACTTTTTAGCCTGTTGGGTGAAATTCATCGCGGCAATTGCGTGTTGGCGTACAGCCTCTTGGTCCGCCTCATCCAGTTCTGGATATCTATCGCGTACAATTTTGCCCATCCGCACCTGCGTCAGCTCTTCAGGCACAACCTCTTCATCGAACAGACCGCGTTCGATCGATGTCTTGTCCTGTACGAATGCGGTGATCACCTCGGTCAGATCATTCTTGCAAATTCGGTGCGCCTCCGGGCTTTTCGGCGGTGTCAGGCCATTTATCTCGATCTGAAACGTTCCCTGCTCCTCGTTGAAGCCGACATTGCATTTCTTAGGATCGTAGTCACCTTCGCCATAGTTGAAGCCGTCCTGCGGAGTATTGGCGGGCGCTTTGGGCTTGAACTCGAACTTCGGCGTCAGAACCTGTTCCATCAACAAACTGGCTGCAATGGCCTTCAGCGTGTCATTCACAGCCTCACGCACGGCCTCTTCCGAAGCATCAGGTTCCGCAATCAAGTTGGTGAAACGCGCGTGCGTCTTGCCCTTGGCGTCCCGCGTGGCCCGTCCAATGATCTGCACGATTTCCGTCAGGCTCGACCGGTAGCCTACGGTCAGCGCGTGTTCACACCAGATCCAGTCAAAGCCTTCCTTCGCCATTCCAAGCGCGATGATGATGTCCACATGATCGCGGTTGTTCTTCTGGCTCGGCTCTTTGAGCGATGCGGAAACTTTGTCTCGCTTGGCCGGATCATCGTCCACAAGGTCGGCAATCCGCAGCAGTTTGCCATCGTCGCGCTTCACCAGCTGAAAGCCGGTGGCCGGGTCAGTGCCCTGCCAATCGCCCAAGGCGTCGATGATGTGCTCAACCTCCCGATGCTTGTCCTTCGTGCTTTCGCGCGAATTGACGTTCGGGATGTGCAGGATCGTCTTCTCGTTCGGGTCCAGCACCTTAAGCAGTTCGTCGGCATAGGAACCGCTGTAGAAGAAATACCCGATGTCGAGCGTCTTCAGGTATGTGTACCCGCTGAGCTGCTCGTAATAGGTATAAGTAACAGTCTCGAACAGCGCCTCGTCCTCGGGCGACAGAACGGCCTCGGTGTCGCCACGGAAATACGATCCGGTCATGGCGACCACATGCGACTTGTCGCGGGCGATCAGGGTGCCCAGATGCGCGCCCAGCTTGTTGTCGGGGTTAGCCGAGACATGGTGGAACTCGTCCACCGCAATCAGCCGATTATCGAACGCTTCGATCCCGAACTTGTCGACGGCGAAGCGGAAGGTCGCATGGGTGCAGACGAGGATCTGGTCGGCTCCTTCCAGGAACTTGCCAACCGCACCGACCTTGCCGCTGTCTCCCCCCGGCGAATTGCAGAGGTTCCAGCGCGGCGCGACCGTCCAGTCAGCCCAGAAGCCGAACTTCGATAGCGGTTCATCGGCGAAGCTTGATCCGATCGATTTCTCCGGCACCACGATGATGGCTTGCTTCAGACCCTGATTATGCAGCTTGTCGAGCGCGATGAACATCAGCGCCCGGCTTTTCCCCGAGGCGGGCGGCGACTTGATTAGCAGGTATTGCTCACCCCGCTTTTCATATGCGCGCTCCTGCATGGTGCGCATCCCGAGCTCGTTGGACTTGGTGGAGCTGCCGTTGGCCGGGTAGGAAACACAGACAGAGGAAACGGGTTTGGTCATTTGGGGCTAACTCTCTTATCAAAACGCCTCAGGAAAACTCGTGCAGTAATTAAAATTATCTGAAATCTAAACGCGCAGTCATCTTCATCAGAAAGACCTGGATGACTACCGTGAGGATGAAGCCTTGCCCACAGCCCCAACACATAAGCTGGCTTACCTCTATCGTTCTCCCACTCATTGTATTCGTGATAGAGAAACGGTCCGGAGGCGTCTTGAGCAAGATATTGGCGTTTCTGATTATCACTGACCTTCGGATCACATCCAAAGCGTTCGGCAATTTTATCCAAAAGCTCTTGGTAGAAATCTCGTATCATCGCGTTGGCGCTGGACCAATGTCCACCTTGAAACGTGGCCGTCGCTTGCTGCAGATGTCCCAAAGCTGTGGAAAAACCATGCTTCTTCAGCAAGGTAGTTATTTCGTCGTCGGCTGCTCGCAAATTCAAGCCCGGCACGGACTGAGGCAGCATCCGTCTTAGTGTTGGCTTTGCGATCATGACCGGACCGTCTTCAAATAGGGATTGCCGCCCAGAGGGATCAGGAAACTTTTCTTCTCCGATCTCGAAACCGTCCATCTTCAGGCCCGCAACAAGCCGCGACCAAGCATCAGGACAGTTACGCTTCGCTTGTTCCGAAGCTGTTATGGCATATTCCATCATGGCTCTTGGAAGCTCGCATCGGCCGTTGGCCGTTGGAACAGATCTCTGGCTTCCCATGTTGCTCTTAGCGAACTTCACAAGATCATTTGCCTTCGAGGTAACAGAACCAGAACCAGAACCACAGAACTCATCAACGTCCCAGCTCAGGATCAATGCTGAGAACGCAGCTTGGGTAGACATTTCAGCAATCATCTCGCCCGCAGCCATCAAAGTCATGCTGTTAAAATCCGTCATGCCGACACCTTCTCAGTCATCTTAAGGTACATGTCGAACAGCTTCCCCATCTGTCCATCATCGTTCTTGAAGCGCCCCGCATCGCAGATGGAACACCCAATCATTCCGAACTATCTTCCTGGCCGTGCGATACGAACTGAGGCAAAACCTTAGCAACAGCGTCCATCTCGGCCTCAAAAGACTTCAGCACCTTCTTGATGGCATTTGCGATCTTGTCTTGGTCATGAATATCATCAACTGCAAAGAAGTTCTTTTTGAAGAACTTTGAATATTTCTTGCCTTCGTCGGCCGCGCCGCGTTGGAAACCGATCGTTGTCAGCGATTTCTTCTTTGCCACTTCCGTAATGGCAGCAATCAATTCACGGCGAAAGTCATGATCGCTCAGGGGGCCAACCTCCGCATATAGGCGAATCTGACCACTGGCCCCCTTTGCATCACTTGTAAGCTGGATCCAGGTAATGAGGGGGAAGCCTGCCCACCAGTTTTCACACCCATGCCACCAATACTCATCACCCCCAAATGCATCGTACCAAGCCTTAGGTAAAAAGCTGAATGAATGAGCATCCGAGTGGTTAAAAATGAACTCACGTTTTCCGACTTTGATTACCGCTTCGTCTTCAAGGTCCTCCCCAAAGACAGCATCGCAAGCAAAAGAGAAATCCGTGCTTTTCCCGTGCTCCACAATGAAATCAAGAGCGCGCCTGTGATCTCGGTAGAGTTGCCGCGCCAGCTTCTCCATTTCGACTTGCTCAGTGCTCATGCCTGTCGCCTCTCGAATAACGTCTAAATAATGCTTCAAAAATGTTTCGACTTCTGGTGCCAATGGTAGCCGACCAGACAATGCAGTCTGATCCAACAATTCGCAGATTGCGCCATACTCGATCGGCGCATATCGATCATCTTCAGGGTTCTCTTCCCAAAGGGTAAGAAATATACCGCGTACCAAATTAAAGCTGTCTGACCCCATAAACGTTGCGTCCACAACATCCATGTAGCGTTGCAGCTGGTTGCTGTGCTGACCACTATCGAATTTGTTCTCGATTACAAAAACCCAGCCGTTGCGGGGGCTTAGAACAAGTAGGTCAATGTTGCGCCACTCGCGCCTGATTTCGGCGTCCATCATATCGGCTTGCGACACATCCAGCGCTGTTGGCCGCGCCTTGCTGTCATCGCCGCGCAACGCCTGGGCCAGAAACGCCTTGAGGAAGGTATCCCCCAGTCCATGGGTTTCTTGAGGGTTCAGCAACCAGCCAAGGATGGCAGAGTGCCGGATTTCCATCCGCTCCATACCCATTGTCTTGATAGGGTTAAAACGGCTGAGGTGGGCACGGATATTGTCCAGATCAGCATTGTTGACGAACAGGCTCTCCAGATCATCCAGTGTCGGCAAATGGGCGTCGTTATTATCAAGGCTCATGCTGACACCTTTGTGGTCATCTTGGTGTACATGTCGAACAGCTTTTCCAGCCGTTCGGTGTCATTTTTGAAGCGGCGGCCGATGTAGATGCGCTCGAGGGTTTCGTCGTTGCGGTCGTGGGCGGCGCGGAGGTTTTCGGGCATGGTTTCGGGGTTGTAGAGATCGGCGATGGTGGCGGGGAAATGCGCCTCGCGGGCCAGAAGGATATCTTCGGCGCAGCGGATCAAATCCTCGCGGTTCTTTTCGGTGAGTTTGGGGATAGGGAAGGTGTTCCAGCCCATAGTGTTCGAATACCGGAAGTCCGTTTTCATCTTGCCACAGACTGTTGCGATCCAAACCAGATGCAGCCGTGATGCGATCAGCGCCATATTCCAAAGGGGGGCGTCGTAGAGGGCAAAGGCAAGATCAGTCACGATTGATCCCGGAGGCAAGACCCCAACCGGCAAAAAATTTCGAGTTTCAGAAGAAACTTTTGGAATAACGATTACCCGTTCAGTTCCAGCCTGTTTCACCTCCTCGAACTTGTGCGGCCATTGCGCACCCTGCTTAGTTGCGGCCTTCGGGCTTTTGGTGCGAACTGCAGCTACGGCATCGAAGCGCTGAGCAAAGTCAGCAACCTCTTTGGCTTCATCCTTGTCAGCATCTGAAACCCAGATGCAGTATCGAACATCACCACGGATGTACTCACTTGCGCCATAGACGCGCTTCAAGAACTGTTCTGCTCGCGGATCACCTTTAATTATTCTGCGTGCCTCTGACGCTCCGAACAGAAGATTACCACCCTCAACAGGCTTGCCCCCAGCCTCGATGTTCCCACATCCAGCGCCTGGCTTCGATCGTTTTTCCACGACAACATTTGGCGCTGTCACCAGATAGGCGTTGATGTTATCGCCTTCCTTCAGGACCGTTTTGCCCTCACCGTCCAGAGCATAGAGTCTCTTTACTGCGCCCGCATGGTTTGAAATCGCCACAATTGCCACCGTTACACCGGCATTATGACTGGCAAGGTTGGCCCACTTGAAAGAGGTATGCGCGAAAGAAATTTCGTGACCTGTCTCAAAAATCAGTGGCCAAAGGATCGGCACTTGTTGCCCCTGGCAGATCGAATTGGTTGTCACAAAGGCCGAAACGGTCGGCGTATGCAGGCCGTAGTCAGCGGCCTTCATGAACCAGCCCGCGACATAATCCAGCGACTTCCAGTTTTTGGTGCGCCCGTCAAAGATGCGCTGCAAATCTGCCTTCTGCTCTTTGCTCTGCCAAGTGGATCCCAGATAAGGCGGGTTCCCGCAGATATACGTCTCTCCCCCCTCGTTCTCGAAATCAATCTGCGCCTGATCCAGCGGGCTTTGAAACAGATCCTCGGATTGGAACTTCACCCCCGTCCCCGTGGGCGGGCAGATCGACAGCCAGTCGAGCCGCAGGGCGTTGCCGCAGGTGATCCAGTTTTGGCTGTCCAGCGGCAAGAACTCGGCCAGGGCCTCTTTCTGGCCGCGGTAGGTCACGTCGCACTGGTATTCCGCAATGATCAACGCCAGCCGCGCAATCTCGGCCGAGAAATCACGCAGCTCAATCCCGCGGAAATTGGTCAAGGGGATGTCCGTCTTGCGGTCAGGCTCACCGCGCCGCTGATTGATCACAGCCTCGATCGCGCGCAGCTCTTTGTAGGCGATGACAAGGAAGTTGCCTGACCCACAGGCCGGATCAAACACACGGATCTTGGCAATGCGGGCGCGCAGGTTGGCCAGCTTGCGACGGTTGTCCCCCGCCTCCTCAAGTGCGGCGTTCAGGTCATCAAGAAACAGCGGGTTCAACACCTTTAGGATGTTCGGCACAGAGGTGTAGTGCATGCCCAGGACAGAGCGTTCGTCCTCATCAGCGACGGCCTGAATCATGGAGCCAAAGATATCGGGGTTGATCTTGGTCCAGTCCAAGCCGCCGATATGGGACAGGTAGCGCTGCGCGATCTTGGAGAAGCGCGGCACCTCGGTACTGCCCGAAAACAGGCCCCCGTTCACATAGGGAAATGCATCGGCCCAGCGGGGCAGATTGGCGGCGGCGCGATCTGGGATGGCGGTGTTCATCGCCCGGAAGATTTCCGAGATGACTTCGTGCGTGTTTGAGCCATCGCGGTTTGACATCTGGTCGACGGTGGCGGTGAACAGATCCTCGCCATTCAGGATGTCGGTGTCCTCGGCAAAGAAGCAGAAGATCAGCCGCGCCATGAAGTGGTTCATGTCGTGGCGGCGCTCGGCGGTGCCCCAGTCCGGGTTGTCTTTCAGCAGTTCAACATAAAGGCGGTTGAGGCGGCCCGTGGCCTTGATGTCAAAGGCGCTTTCGCGGATTTGCTTGACGGTTGAGATGCCCGCGAGGGGCAGGAAGAGGCCAAAATGGTCGGGGAACTGTTGGAAGGTACAAGCGACGGTTTCGCCGCCGATCAGGTCCTCGGCCTCGAAGTCCTGACCATCGGTGGCGAGGATGAACTTGGCCTTGAACTTGGTGGTGGCGGGGCTGTCCTTTAGCGCTGCAAGGGTACTGGAAACTTCACCGGTGG
Organism: Pseudooceanicola aestuarii; assembly: GCF_010614805.1. Taxonomy (NCBI): domain Bacteria; kingdom Pseudomonadati; phylum Pseudomonadota; class Alphaproteobacteria; order Rhodobacterales; family Paracoccaceae; genus Pseudooceanicola; species Pseudooceanicola aestuarii. The sequence continues at coordinate 2,100,881 of NZ_JAAFZC010000001.1, read as the reverse complement.
CGCAGGTGGCGATGTGGATGTTGTTGCGCTGTAGAACGCCGCCAAGATCGGATTTGTTGGTGTCACCCTTGCGCAGCTTTTTGATCTCGGTCGCCTTGCGGCCGAAGGCTTCGAGGAAAGCAAAGGGGAATTCAACCGCGTCGAAGGGTGTCTCTGCAAGTTCAGAGATGGCCTGTTCGATCTCGACCGGGTTCATTGGGCACCCTTCGAATAGCGGCGAACATCGATCTGATCGGCACGCGCCATGATGTCGGCCAGTTCATATTCCATTTGTCTCTCCATCCAAGCCCTGGCGGACCCGCCAAACGCCTTCTCCAATCGCAGTGCCATTTCCGGAGAAATCCCCGAGCGGCCGTTGAGCAAGTTGCTGAGTGTCTGGCGATCTACCCCCAAAATAGCCGCTGCTGCCGTAACACTAAGGCCCAACGGCGCAAGGCATTCTGCGCGAACAATATGTCCAGGGTGATCCATCCAGCACTCCTCGTTTGCGAGACCGTATGGTGATAATCGACGATTATCAATAGTTGGGTGGGTGGGGCGGCGCCTGCCATAGACCCACAGGCAGCGCAGGGGTGCACGTGACGCAGTTACTGCGACTGAGCGCATGATGATCAAAGCTGTCCAAGTCGCCCTTTACGGGAAGTCGACGTCTTTCCTGCGGGCCACTCGGATGAGGTGCCGGCTGAAATCGTCGGGCCAGCTGAACCAAAGAAACTACACCACCAAGCGCATATTTCCTTCCGTCGCTTGGTTTGCCGTCCAACCTACTGAGAAAGCCACATCACACACCGGGTTTGTCAAACTCGGTTTGACAAATAGAAGGACAAACCCCGAATGACTAAGAACAAGCCCAATAGCGGTGGCCGTCCGCTGAGCTATCGGCCCGAGGATGTTTACGCAATCGTCGAGGAGCTTCTCACGGCTGGCACACCTACCGACGAGATAACGACCACTCTTGTCAAAGACAGGCTTTGCCTCGTCTATAGCGCGAGCAAGAGCATACGGCCTGAAGCGCTTCAGAGACTGATCGACGATGCGGTTGAGGAGTTTATCTCAGAGCGGAACGATCGACTTATTGCCGATCTGCCGGGCTCGGTGAAGGCGTCACTGGATGATTTCATGGCCGGTGCACACCATTCGTTCTCCCTCATGCTGGCGGAGCAGAACCAACTTGCAAAGCAGGAGACCGACAAACGTTTGGACGAGGTTGTTGCCGATAAGCGTTCCGCCCAGTGGCTTATCACGGAGTTGGAAATGAAGATCGAGACCCTGGAAAGGGAAAAAGAGACAATCTCCGCGGAGCGTGACCATCAAACAGCCGAGGCCGATGGACTTAGAAAGAAACTGGCAGCAGCCAACGTCGAGATGAGCAGGCTGCGGGGCGGAAACGACATGCTTCAACAGATGCTCAACAACATGCAGATGTTGGGCGCGAGATCCGACGAAGGAAGTTTGAAACCTTCGCCCTAACAGTCTTTCATTGCAGGAAAGCGGGAGCGCGCAATTCTGAACGGCCGCAACGCTTCCGAGCGAACCAGAGAACTTAAATAGAGCCGGCGCCTCTCTCTAAATTCGATGCTTGGTTTTGGATCCCTGTATCGTCATATGAACGTCTTATCGGTCTCGTGGGCGCTCTGGCTCGGACGTGACCCAAAGAATCTGATCTGTTGAGAAGAAATTCCTTCTGCATTCATGAAAGCAACCAATGTCCTCAATATGGACATACAACGCTTATATGAGGCTTTGACCTCCCCGACCCCGCCGCCGCATCTCGAACCTGCTGGTACTCCCTTCCAATTGGCTACTCACCTGTCTCTCCTTCAGAAGATCGAGAGGGTTCCGCTGCTGGGTCTTACCTATACGGCGGCAGACCTTTGCAATCGCTTTCCTCATGAGGTCGTCCCTCTTCATGCGCAGGCAGTATTCAAGAAAGAGCTAACCCGTTACTGGGGGTGGCGTCGCGCCATCTTCGATCTGTACCTACTGGATATGGGCAAGCCCGCAGATATGGAAGATATTGCAGCGCTAACGCGAATTGCTCGCCTCGAATTCGCCACCGAGAAACACAAGGAGTTATCCATTCTGAGAGGAATGCTACCTGCAAATCTCCGCATTTGTGATCTGAATGCAGAAAAGGCGCTCGCTTTGGACAAATCGCTCGATCCGAAAAATCGAGCGCCATTTCGCAGGGCGCTCTCCGTCATGGACCATCTGCAGACATCGCAGCTTGCGCAAGGTGTCAAACATCTCCTGCCTAAGGAAAAAATCGGGCAACTACCGGCTCCGAGCAGCCATGTGTACAACGCACCATTGCCACCGAAACTCGCAGCTCAGTTCGCAAATGGTGGGGCCTCACTTAAGGCAGCAATACCCTTTGCTTACGGATTTGCCGTCCTGATTAAGACGCTGTCGGATGGCGATGATCCCACCCTCGAAGAACTCGCACTGGTATTGAAGCCCATGTTTGAGCTGGATCCAGCTGACTACGGATTTCGCAGGCCAAACAAAGCGACTTTTCAGACCTATATCAAACGTATCTGGGATTGTTCTTCGCTCGGCCCCTACGTAGGCATTAGCACGCTGTCGCCAGTTCAAGAGGCATGGGCTAAGCTGCGCAAGCAACTACGCGCGCACGGAAAGAGCGACATGGTTCAAGGTACATACTTTGTATCAAAGTATGCCATCTCTGACGGGCTATCACCGCACGAACTAAGTCCGACTTGGTTTCAAAATACTGATCAGCGTCTTTCGGGAGCTGCCCGTCGGGCCTTTCGCTCCGGTGTCTTCGTTATAGACGACATGATACAATGCGATGATCTGCCAGGCCACCTATTGCCACAGTCCCCCAGCGGCATCACGCGTATGAGAAATAAGCCAGCCTTGTAGAATGTGAAATAAATTTTTGGCTTGAGAAGGCCCAAACTGAGAACTTGAGCAATCGCGGACGTGAACGATATTGGTTCGCAATTTGCCTCTTGCGCAATTTAGGGGAGCAATCCGATTGGGATTGCTCCCTTCTCTATTAAGTATTTCGGCACAACTTGTACCGAAACCTGCCCTCGTGTCCCAGCCATTAAGACTCCCAAAGTAAATGCAGGTGAGCGGCGAATGAGACGCCGTATGGCAAGATATCCTTGGGTAACACGTAAAACACCTTATTTTTCTTCTTCGCCTCTCGCAAGAGTGGCCAATATTATATTTGTCAGGACGACACCGGCATAGGTGCGCATGAGTGAACAGGGAGGTTCAGCCACAGCAACTGCCGCTCCAATGGACGTGAAACATGACGCCGATGAATCAGGCAACAGAAGACCTCATCACGTATCCAAGGGAGAAAAGCATGTTCAACACCGGCCACATGAACCTCAGCCAAGCGCGCTACAATGCGGTAGCTGCCACGGAAAAGTATTTGCGCCGCAGTGGTGCTGCGCTTTGTGACTTGCTCGATGCGCTGGACGATCCAGCGGGATTTGAAGCGCTGTGCCGGCTCCATAGCGCGTTTTCGGAGCCGTTTCCTGACGCGGACGCAATAGAGGATGCCTTGCACGACATTGTTCGCTTCCTCGCCGATCAATCTACATCATCACTTGATCAGATTGGCCGAGAACGGAATTTTCCCTGCTGCGACATGGCGCGCTACCATGGCGCACGTGCCACCGATCTCTTTGCCCGGTTCCGCCATGCCGAATAACACAGGGGCGCGCTGCGGGGTGCAAATCGCGCGTGAGCACCGCCTGAAGAAACGTCCCGGTGCGTTCGGGCCGGAGCAGGATATTTGCGACGTAACTGTATGGCTAAGGCAGAAATACCCACTTTCGAGTGCCCGGCTGGTAATCTACCGGCACTACACCCAGCAAGGGCGACAGTTCTCACATGTCGGTGTTTCGTCGGTGTGCTCGAATACGGTATTCCTGACAGCGCAAGCGCGCGAGGCCTTTGTCGCGCTCGGATACAGCGTTAATGATACGGGCGGGGATACCTACCGCTGTCCATCGTGCAATGGGCATCATTCGAGTCATGAACACTTGCTGGCCTACGCCCGGATTGAGCGTATTTTACGACACCGGAACAAGGCATAGAGCGTTCGGAAACACGTCTCAGAGGGCGGCGGGTGCCGCCCTTTTCGACGCCCGGAGTGCCGCTATTCGCTATCTCGATGGTAGGTAAGGTTCGTGTTCATTGGGGTCATGGGTTGCACACATTCGGGTGCATGCTGCAGAACCCATTTTTTTGCGATGTGTCTAACCTTTTCACAGACCCAACTGTCGATTTCTTCCGAACAGATTGGAAACGCCCCACTTCCTGAAAAAGGAGATGGGGCACATGCCATTCGAGCTTTTCAGAGAACCAATCGTTCCATGCAATCCCGCGGGACTCACGACGACTGAGCTCCGCCAATACCTTAATGTCGGGCGTGACGCGCTATCGCCAATCTTGCGCCGTTTTGGGATCACGATGTTTCACGGGATCGTCCCCGAGGTCGTTCTGTGGCGCCAGCTATTCGGTCTTGAACCGTCAGATCAAGCGGCCACGGACGCCCTCAGGGAGCCGCTCGCTGATGTTCGATGGGTGTCACAGGCAACGGGTGTCCCGATGTCTACCCTTCGGCACCATCTCCGCAACGGACGCTGGCAATATGATCCGGGCATACAGCTCGGCGATGAAACGGGTTCCTCTACCCCGCGTCTTCGCCGCTGGATCCCCAGCCTCATACGGAACCAGCGGCTTGGTTCAGCACCTCTGAATTTCTGTTCCGTTACACCATTGGCCCCGCCCAGTACGGACACCGGGATAGCCACGGCCGCGGCGCCTGCCGAAGCAGATAAGCAGCCCCTCGAGGACCTTTTCTCGCTGGTTCACAGCGGCAATCCACCGTTGCCCGAATAACGCTCAGAATAAGACCCCCCGGGGAATTTTCGGCGTGGGTAAACTCCCCGGATTTTCTTACCGCCCGCCCGATAACGACCAATCTTCTCATTAACGACAACAAAGAGACAAACGAACATGACGAATAAAGCACCTACAATGCTGGACATTCTTCGCTTCGGCGAGAGCCAGGAAACCAAAACCGCATGCCAGTATGCGAAACATCTAAAGCTAATGTTCAAAAAGCGCGGGTACGCCGACCGGCACCTTGAGGCGCTTGATGGTACCCTGGAAGTCTATCTCATAATCGCGCCGAAGTTCAGCGCAAAAGATGCTCGCTTGATGAGTAAGATTGCCAGTTGGGGAATAAAGCCAAAAACCTACAAGCAATATCAGACTGACGGGCGCAGATTAATTGAAAGCTACTACGGCGATTTGCAAAAGCGCCGCGAGCGAAGGGCGCGTCAAGATGGATTCGCCCGCCTGCAAGCGGTTCTGCCCGATCTTCTTAAAGGCGGGTTGATAAAGGCGAGCCAAATGCGCAACCTACCAAGGTTGTTCGATCTGGCCCGCGCCCGGGAATGGGACATGGCCGACATTACGCGTGATCGGGTGATTTCGCTACGTGAGGATTGTCAGAACTCGGATGATTGGGGCCGAGTGAAGCAGGGGGCTGCATTCTTTGACTATTTGCGAGTGTTCCCGACTTGTTTGCCTTTGTTACCACCCACTGTCATCGGGTCTCTGACCGGTGTGTTTCGGTTGGACGAAATCGTCCCTGATTTCCTGGCGGATGAAGCAATGACTTGGGTCAAACAGGCAACCGTTGTCTATCAAAGCGATATGCTCACCGAGGAAGCACGAGAGGCTACGGCCAAGTCCTATTCAGCCAGTAGTAGAGGGGTCTACACCGCAGCACTGCGCCATTACATTATGACGGTCAGCGAATTTTGTGACTTTCGTTCGGTCAATAGTCTGGCTGCGCTCTTTACTGCAGATCTGATCGAGAGAACATTGACGCGTCAGTGCAAGAAATCAGGTGCGCAAGGCGGTTTGGCGCCGCGGACTTTGTTCTCCTACTCGCTGGTATTGAAAAGAGTTCTTGCGGATCAGAACCTTACGGAAGCATCTGAGAAAGTAGAACGGCTCATCAAGAGCCTGCCCCTGCTCGTCCAAGGTCAAGCAGCCAGCAAAATCATGTCTCCCAAGGTTGAGGTATGGTGTCGAAACCTCATAAGCGACCCCCTCGCTGCAGAGATATTCGAAACTCAGCACTTTCGATATGTTGAAAAGGCACTTGCCGCGATCGAATTGGCGAGCATCGAAGACATCGATCTTCAGGCGTTCAGCAGGTTTCCTGATGAACAGGCTTTATCACCAGAACAATCACGTTTGGCGAGCCAGCTTCTGGGCCAGGCAAGGATGTACGGCGTCTGCGCGGCATTCGCCGCAATCGAGCTCGAGGGCGCGCCATTCCGTAAGTCGAACGTGATCAATGATCTGAAAATTTTTGGTCACCCACAAACCTTTTTCGACCATCGAGACGACAAGCACAATCCTCGGTACGAAATACATATTTCGAACGAGCTGCTTAAAAATGGTGAGGCGATGACACGCCGAAACCAATATTTGCCACGGTTTAGTTTTGAGAAGAATGGCCTCGGTCATGAGGGATACCGTATCTTGGCTTTCTATCTTTCCCGTATCCGGCCTCTGTTCCCAGGTTCTGATCACTCAGACTACCTCTTCCCAGCGTTGAAGGCCGAACCCCGTCCTCTCGTCCTCTCGACATTTGACGGGTGGCTCGCCGCTTGCTCCACAAGCATCGAGCTGTATCTTCTTCCGCATAATTTTCGCCACGGAGTATGTACGCTGGAGATCTTCCATGACCCGACATGTTTCGAGGAACTCGAAAACCTGACAGGCGATACAACTGCAACCCTGCGCCAGCACTATGCTTTCGTCGACAGGGAACGGCAGAGCCGCTCGCTTCAGCAGAAACGATATGAACGGCGTGCCAAACGCCACTCGGTGCCAACTCCATCAAAGGGGGGCTTGTAATGAGTGTCCAGGAGGCCCTTGCGAAACCGGCCTGGCGGGCTTTGATCGTGCAGCCGGGCTTCGCAGACATATCGGGTCCGGCGATCCTGACCACCGACAGCTTCTTTGACTTCATTCTGAAGTTTGAAATTTTGTCTCCTACGGTCGGTGATATCGAGAACTGGTTGGGCGAGTTCCCTGACCCAGAGAGGGCTATGCGTCTTGATCACCTTCAAGAGGTTTTCGCAGTTTTTCAGCCGGCGTTCTTATCTTCGATCAGGCAAGCGCTTCATCCCAAGCCGAATGTACCGTTGTCAAAACCGATTCACGCTACATCTGCTTCCTCGCAATCAAATTCAAAGATGAGGCCGAACACGACCCCGCCAGTTCATGAAATGGAGGATTGGGATCCCATCGCGCCGCCCAGTCGCCGGCCCCCACTACCTCGAAGGGTGACCATCCGTCCCCATGAACTTCCTTTGGATTACCAGCAAGAACTGCGTCGCGCTGCTGAGGGATTGCCCAGTCGAAACGCCTCGGTGCAGGTTCCGGCGCGTAGCATGGTTAAAAGAATGCGCGAAAAACTTTGCGGACACGCTTGGTCGGCTCAGCGCCATGGCATGGGCAAGGAACTCAGCGTTGAAGGGATCGATGCATATCTCACGGACCTGAAAGAACGATTGGCAAAGAAACCTTACGGTTTACGGTGGGCAAGCATGCTTGCGGCTGCTGACGGACTGTATCTCTTTGCCAGATATAGTGACGCAGCCTCGAACATCGTCGGTCACCTCAAGGGCTATTCGCGTGAATATGGTGCCCGAGAAAAGGGACAAAAAGCACTAAAGTTTTTCGCACTGCTGCGGACAGGAAATACAACTGACCGTGTTCTTGACCTCGCCGAGAATCTTCTGGCGGGTGTCTCTGCAGAGGTTTGCTTTAAGAAGCGTCATCAGATGCGCAACGCCGCCGCGATATTGGGTGTCTTTGCGAATGCGCCACTAAGGAATGCATCCGCACAGCTGGTGTTTGGCGAGAACCTTTTTTGGAAGGAGTGCGAGTGGGTCATCCGAACGAAGATCCGGAAAACCAACATGTCGCGTCCGGTTGATTATGTGCTACCGCTCCACGAAGAAGTCGGACGTTTTGTTGATGCTATTGTTCTTGGAGAAGCGTCGCCTGCAATGTTACCGTTCCTGCGAGAACGCTTGCAGAAACAAAAACGGCAGCTTTTCGTGCTGCATGATGGCACCCCTGCAGCCGCCACATATGTTCCTCGTGTTTTCAAAACCCTCACGGGCAACAGTTTCACGACACTCCGTACCATGCTCTATACAGACGCATTCGCGGCGCATGGAACGGCAGGCATCGAGTATGCTAAGCCGGCGGCGCACCACTCCAGTACGGAGATCGTCAAGCGCCACTACATCGAAGAACAGGTGGCAGAGTTGCACGCGACCAATCTGCGCCAACGGCGCCAAGACCGCCAGAAAGACATTGCTGATAAGCATCGGGATCTGAAATCAGCGTTGGACGACGCGACGGATGCGACATGAGGGCGACGAATGATCGCTCAACGCCTCTGCGAGCTTGCCTCTAAAGATAGTCTTGCTGACTGACGGCATATCGACCTCAGATCTTACGGCACTCCGACGATGGCGAAACTTTTATGCCGATATTGGCCAACAGGTGATATGGAGCGTTCCGAACCGCAGCCTCAACATCAACTTTTGACTGCTTTCCTTTGTTCGGTAGCGCCATCAGCAGGCCTGTTACGATCAGAACACCGCTGATGAAGATAAGGGTGCCGGCAACGATGAATTCTGTGGTGAAAATACCTGTCACGGTAGCTCCCTTCTTGTTCAGGTGTATCTCACAGTCTAACGGGACGGCGCCGGAGGACGCAAATTCATAGTGTTTTAGAGGGGGCGGCCTGCGCAGCCGCCCTCCCAACATCCACCGGAAGCTCAGCCGATACGCTTATGGCAGGATACGCCTACGGCCCAGGCTGTTAGATCAATACCGCGGAGCGCGGAGAGCAGTTCGAAAGCGTGTTCGCTGTGGTACCGTTTACGCGGCACTTCTCTCGAGTATTGAGGCTCCCCATGCGTCACATTTGATTTGTCATCAGACTGGCCGACGCTTTAGGCTCAGCTTAAAGCATATTTTTCAGTTTAGGTGACCCATTGAAAGCTACCGAAGCCGGCCTCCTCCAGTTCCTCCGAGCCGCCCCGAGATTTGTCATCCCGATTTATCAGAGAACCTACTCGTGGACAGAAAAGGAGTGCACCCAGCTTTGGGAGGACGTCTATCGAGCCGGGTTGGACGACAGTATTGATGTGCACTTCATCGGATCCATCGTCTACATTGAGGATGGGCTGTCCAATAATACCAAGCGGGCGCCCAATCTGGTCATCGATGGCCAGCAACGCTTGACCACCATCACCTTGCTGTTGGCTGCGCTCGCCGATGCTGTTGGTGATGACGAACCTGTCGAAGGCTTTTCTGCAGACGAGATCCGCGAAACCCTGCTGACCAACCACCGGCGCAGCGGCGATGAGTTTTTTAAGCTTCTATTGACCCGGACCGACCGCGACACTTTGAAGGCAATCGTTGGTCGACACGACTATCCGACGCCCAGGTCTGACCGTATCGTTGAGAACTACGATGCATTCAAGGCCCGCCTGGCGGCCGGGGACGCTGTTATCGAGACGATCTGCAAAGGCCTTGGCAAACTGATTATGGTGGATATCGCTCTGAGCCGCGAACACGACAATCCACAGCTCATTTTCGAAAGCATGAACTCGACCGGGCGGGAGCTAAGCCAAGCTGACCTTATCCGAAATTTCATTCTCATGGGGCTTGAGCCCGACTACCAGACGAAGCTCTACGAGCACTACTGGCACCCCATGGAGCAGGACTTCGGGCAGGCCGCATATACAGCACATTTCGATAGCTTCATGCGTCACTACCTGACTGTCCGCACAGGCAATATCCCCCGCTTGGGCGATGTTTACGAGGCCTACAAAGCATATGCCCGTCAGGTCCAATCCAAAGGCGGCACAATCGAAGATCTCGTGAAGGAGGTTCGCTCGTATGCCCGCTTCTACTGCGTCATCGCTTTGGGTCATCAAACCGAATCCAAGTTGGCAGAAGCGTTCCAGGATATTCGGGAGCTCAAGGTAGATGTTGCCTACCCCTTCCTTCTCGAGGTCTTCGATGACTTCGAGAAGGAACGCCTGACCAGTGAAGAGTTTCACGATGTGTTACGCATGGTCGAGGCCTACGTCTTCCGCCGGGCGATCTGCTCCATCCCCACGAACTCTCTCAATAAGACCTTTGCCAACTTCGCCCGATCGATAGACAAGGCTGATTATCTGAGCAGTGTCCGGACCTATTTCTTCGGCATGAAGTCATACCGCCGTTTCCCGCGCGATGAGGAGTTCATCCAGGAGCTCAAGACCCGAGACCTTTATAATTTCCCGCGACGAAGCTACTGGCTCCGGCGCTTCGAAAATTATGGACGCAAAGAGCGCGTTCATGTCGACGATTATACGATCGAACACATCCTACCCCAAGACCCCAATCTTTCTGCTGAATGGCGAAATGAGCTTGGCCCCGAGGCGGAGCAGGTACAGGAACGCTGGTTGCACACACTCGGTAACCTGACCCTTACCGGCTACAATTCAGAATACAGCAACCGTGCGTTCCAGCAGAAGCGCGACATGAAAGATGGTTTCAAACACAGCCCTCTCCGCGTGAATGAAGGCCTTGGGGCGACCGAAGCTTGGAACGAGGACGCGATCCAAGCGCGCGCTGCAAAGTTGGCGAGGGAAGCGACCAAAGTCTGGGCCGCGCCGGTCCTGACAGATGAAGAGCTGGCCTCGCTCAAAGTTGTGAAGGATGTGCCTACAACCGGATACACGATCCAGGATCACCGCCACCTGGCTGGTGGGCATAGCAGAGAATTGTTTGACGCGTTCGAGCAGAGGATCCTTGCCCTTGATCCATGTGTGACCCGCGAGTTCCTGAAGCTCTATGTTGCCTTCAAGGCCGAAACAAATTTCGCAGACGTCGTTCCTCAGGCGAAGGGCTTGCGCATATCGCTTAACATTGAACCGCAGGACATCAGCGATCCCCGTGGAATGGTAGAAGATGTGACCGGCGTCGGCAGATGGGGCAATGGCAACTCCGAAGTGCGGCTGAACAAAATTGAGGATCTTTCCTACGTTGTGGGTCTGGCGCGCCAGGCGCTGGAGCGACAGATGGATCAGGCAGAGGCGGCTTGAGAGAACACTCACAATCGGCGTGACCTTCGGACGCGAGCCAAAACCAGCTTGATCCATGCTTTGGGCGGGGAACTGCCATTCGCCGCGGCCGTCACGAATGGCAACACTGCGCAGAAGCGGGCCGTCACCACGGTACCTTGATTCTGCATATCGCTTGCCGGTCGCGTCGCGCTCCGGGGCGGGCTGGGTCTACAGTAAACGCGCGATCAGAGCGCTGCCCTGAGCAGACCGAAGGGCGAAGGTAAGGTGGAATGCCACTGCACCCCAAGCCAGTCACATCACTATGTTGAACGTTTAGGGGCAACTGACGGGGGCCTTGTTGAAATTCTACTTTTGGCTCAGTGTGCTCAAAAGGCCAAACGGCTGCACAACTTACTGAAGGAACCCTAATGGCGTTAGAGTATATTCCAGCCAGATCGGATCTTGGCAAGAAGCCTCCTCTCGAGACCGTCATCAAGAGAATCCGCCAGGCTATGGGGCAGCAGAGCGGCGTGGTCTATTACTCTTGGCCGACTCTCAAAGATTATAGTGAAACGCTCCACAGAGGTGACATCGCCCTGATAACTCGAGATGGCGGCCTTAAGCTCGTGGTTTACACAGCCTCCGATAGCGAGGAGGCTGTCACAATAAAGTACGAAGAAGCTTCTCACCTTTTGGGGCTGGTCGAATCCCAACTATCAAAAAGCTCAAAACTACGGCGGAAACGCAGGCTCAAAGTTGAGATCGAACCAATTCTGTATGCGCCAAACTCCCCAATCGATATTGGTGATGATGAGGCGACTTTCATAAAAAACGAGGATAGTCTTATCGAAATACTATCCCAGAAGTCTGAAAATATTCTGTCTGAGCCAGACATCGAAGAGGTCCGTTCAATTCTTGAGGGGGCAAAAGCTCTTTCAAGACCCAAGCCTCGACATGTAAAAAAAGACGGTTCCCAAGATGTAGCGGAGGCGTTCGCCGAGCTTGAAGAATTAATTGCAAATTTTGACGCTAAGCAGCGCGGCGTTGCAATGACTTCTTTGAATTGCCCGCAACGTATACGTGGTTTGGCTGGGACGGGAAAAACCGTGATCTTGGCAATGAAGGCTGCACTCACCCACGCAAACGAACCTAATTCCAAAATCCTTATAACTTACTATACGCGCAGCCTGAAGGATACAATCGAAAAACTGATAGTTCGATTCTATAGGCATTTTGCGGAAGGGGAGCCTGATTGGGATTATGTCCATGTTCGACACGGGTGGGGACGACGTGACTTGCCAGGTGTATACAGAGACACGTGCAATCGTGAAAGCATTTCGCCGAAAAGCTTTGCTGAGGCGAAAGGAGAAAGTGATCCCTTTGGATTCGTTTGCGGTGAGTTAATCGCAAATAAGGAACCCTCCAGTTATTACGATCTCGTCCTAATAGATGAAGGTCAGGACTTTCCTGATAGCTTCTATCAACTTTGCTTCTTCATCACTAAGGGCACACGAGACACAAAAAACATTATTTGGGCATATGATGAGCTCCAGAACGTATTTGACGTTAAGGTACGAGCTCCTGACGCTCTCTTCGGAAATGACACAGATGGGGAGCCGAGAATATCGCTCACCAGATCACTTCCAGAGGGGGCAGATACGAACGATCACGTACTACAAAAGAGTTATCGGAACCAACGGGACGTATTGGTGATGGCTCATGCGATTGGCTTCGGTGTGTATGGTGAAACCGTACAAATGCTTGAGAACCGAAGTCATTGGGAGGACGTTGGGTATGACGTCATATCTGGAACATTTCAGGTAGGTTCCAAGGTAACCGTAAAGCGTCCACGTAGAAACAGCCCCGCACAACTTAATACTCCAGACGATATTCCGATCATTCAGCCGAGCGTCTTCGAAGACATGAACGAAGAGGCAAGGGCGTGCGTGCAAGGGATCCGTGATATGATGTCCCGTGGACTTCGAGCTCATGATTTCCTTGTGATTGCGCTCGACGATAGGTACGCGCGAGGATATCTGTCGAAGGTTTCAAAGTTGCTCGCTGAAGCGGAAATTCAACCGAACAATCTCTTGGCAGGAGGGTATGACGAACCGCCATTCACAATGGAAGACCATGTTACTCTGGCCACCGTTTATCGCGCAAAAGGTAATGAGGCTGCCGTAGTTTTCGTGTTGGGAGCGGATGCCGCCACATTGCGAACACGCACAGGTCGAAATCGACTATTTGTTGCTCTTACCCGTACGAAGGGATGGTTACGACTGAGTGGTTGCAATACGGGACGTTACAGGAAATTGCTCGATGAAATTAAAGAGACGTTAAAGTATACCCCCGAAATAAGGTTCGTCATGCCAAACATGACCGACCTGAACACAATCCAACGCGACCTCGAAGAAAAACACGCACGGATGACTGAGGCAAAAACAAAAATAGAAAAATTAAAAGAAGACCTTAATCTTACTGACGAAGATTTTCAATCTCTCTTAGAGGATGATGACTTTTGAACGAGGCTAACTTCAACGCAAGTATTAGACATTCAATTGAGTTTTTCACACGCGCAGCACTTGATGAAGTAACCGTTAATTTGTCTCGACTCAAGGTTAATACTGATTTCAATGAGGTCGCGCTTGCCCCAGACGTCGACTATGAAAGCATATACCGATGCGCCCTGAGCTTGAACCATTTCAACGTGCAGCTAAAAGATTATGCACTGTTTCAGTTTAGCTGGGATAGTCAAACGTCATGGAGATTGGCCTACTATCCCAACCCATGGATTTCGGGCGTCGCATCTGCATTGAGTAAGCTTTCGGAACTTAAGGAAATGCTTGAAGCAGGCGCTATTAACTCTGAGGAGTTCATGGAGCTACTCTCAACAGACTTTCAATGGCACCAAGCAATACCTATGTTTCGCTATGAATATTCTGAGAGCCAGTATGTTCCAGTGACACACCCGGCTGGACATTTTCATATTGGTACTTTTGGACAAGATCGTTGGGCTTGGAGCAGAAAGCTCTCCCCCAAGAGCTTTTCAATGCTTGTGGTTCGCATGTATTATCCAGAGGTTTGGTTAGAAAATAGCTCATTTCATACCGAAGATGTAGCGAAATGTTGGGAAATAGAGCTGAGGGAATCCCTTACAAACGATGGCGCTTCTACCGAATTTAGTGTCGATGAGGCTATCAGCATCCACTTGAACGCCATAAATTAGTCCGCATTGCCGCCACTCGAACCTCAAAATGCTGCGCGATGCATGAACGACCGGTCTGGGACAACTGCGGCGCGGCATTTGTGCTATTGATGGACGGCAGCTGTGGGGCCGAAGGCTGAAGTCGACGGGTATAGGTCCTGCAGGGTTTCTGCAGGACCAGTGAATAATCAATCCCAGTCTGGCGCGAGCGACTCCGGGCATACCAAGCGCCCTTTGGCTGTACCAAGGGCATCAATTCGAGCGATCTCCTCTGCGCTTAGCACGATCTCTGCGGCACGGAGGTTGTCGGCAAGCCGGCCTGGGTTGCTTGTGCGGGGCAACGCGATGCTCATGGGTCGTTTCAGGATCCAGGCCAGCGCAATCTGGGCCGGGCTTGCATCATGTGCGGCACCGATCTCGCGCAGCACGGCATTTCCCATCACCTTACCCTGCGCCAGCGGACAGTAAGCTTCGACCGCTACGCCCTTGCTGGCAAGATGAGCGATCATCCGCGTTTGGTCGATCAGCGGATGCAGTTCGATCTGGTTGGCGGCCAATGGTGTGTTTAACGCTTCCTGTGCTTGATTAACCATATCCATGGTAAAATTCGACACGCCCCCGTGACGAACTTTGCCCGCAGCAATCAGATCATTCAGCGCGCCAATGGTCTCGGCAATAGGCACATCTTTTGAGGGCCAGTGCAGTAGCAGCAAGTCTACATAGTCGGTCCCCAGTCGTTTCAAAGACGCATCAGTGGCAGCGATGAAGGCTTCTGGCGAGAAGTGCTCGGGCAGGATTTTGGTGGTGAGGAACACTTCATCGCGGCGGACATCGGCGTGGCGCAAACCTTCGCCAACTTGCTCTTCGTTTTCATAGGCCTGCGCCGTATCAATATGGCGGAACCCTTCGGAAAGGGCCGCGGCCACCATGTCGGCTACGGTATCTTGCTCAAGTTGAAAGGTGCCGAACCCCAAGGACGGAATTTGGGCGGGGCCGATAAGGGTGATACTCATAGTGTTGTTTCCTTATTATTTTGCTCGGTGAACTCAGGGATGACGTGCTCGGCTAACTCGGCCAGAACGTCCTCGATTTCGCGCTGTGATTGGCGCAGGTTAAAGGCAATGTGGGCGACCCCTGCAGCGTGCAGGGAGCGAACGTGATTTGTCAGAGCATTGCGACCCATACGGCCCCCGAACTGGATTGGCCGGAAGGGCGCATCGGGATCAGGGTCAAGATCCAGGTGCATGACAGACAGGACCGGCGCGGGGGGTAGGCCAGCATCAGTGCGCGCCTGACGCCACATCGACAGGCGGCGCTCGGCCTGATCGGGAGGGCCCGGATAGGTGAACCAGCCGTCCAATGTGCGGGCGATCCATTGCAGGCTTTGTTGGCCCATCCCGGCCATGACCATCGGGATACCTTCTGGCACGTAGGGACGCACAGTGACCGGACCTTGCGGCCCCTGCAGCGTATCCCCCGACCAAAGATTGCGCATCTGGCCGACGCGATCACGCAAAGTGGCTCCGCGGGCCTCATAGTCCAGCCCCATCAGAGGGTATTCTACCGGACGGTCCCCGGACGCAATGCCAAGGATAAACCGCCCGCCCGATAGATGGTGCAGGCTGGCCGTCATCTTGGCCAGGAGGATTGGATCCCGCAGCGGCAGGACGATACCCGCTGTGCCAAGTGCAATGCCCCGCGTGCGGCCTGCAAGAAAGCCGAGATAGGGGAACGGATCGAAGACCTGTCCCGCATCCCCGAAGCTGGGATCGTGAACCGGCACGTCCCGCAGCCAGACCGCATCGAAACCAAGACTTTCGGCCAGCTCTACTCCCTTGGAGGGGTTTGAGATGTCAGGCACACCAAAGGGGCGTCCCTCGATACGGGCGCAGTATTGCCCGGCCTCGGTCCAGTCGCGGTCCAGTGGCAATTCGATGCCGAAAGTCATGCGGTCTTTGTAAATCAGATTTAGGGCAGACATGATACGAACCTCCAGTTCAATGATTTGCCCCGCCGCCATAAAGATACGGCAGGGCAAGTGAGGTTATTCAGCAGCAACTGCTTGGGATGTTGTTGTGTTTAGGCGGCCAGACAGACGCACCAGAACGATTCCGACAACCACAACTCCGGCAGCAATGTAGGGTGCCGAGGTAAGACCGATACCTTCGACCACAAGACCACCGGCCCATGCGCCACCGGCAATGCCAAGGTTGAACGCTCCAATGTTCAGACCCGAGGCTACATCAACCGCACCAGGTGAGACTTCGCGCGCAATTTGCACAACGTAGGACTGCAGTGGTGGCACGTTGGCGAAGGCAAAACCGCCCCAGAAAGCCGCAACCGCGATGGCTGCAATCGGGCTGGTCAAGAACGCGCCGAGTGCGACCAGTGATATCGCAAGGCCAGCAAAGATCACCGTCAAGGACGCTACTGCACCGATCCGGTCAGCCAGTTTGCCGCCTGCGATGTTTCCAACGGCGACAGATGCACCATAGAGCAGCAGCACCAAGCTAACGGCGCCTGCGGACAGTCCGGTGACTTCGTTCAACATCGGTGCAAGGAAAGTGAAGGCGATGAAGTTGCCGCCATAGCCGATCGCAGTGATCAGATAGACCAGCAGCAGGCGCGGCGAAGTCAGTACCTGCAACTGTGCTTTGATCCCGGCGGAGGCGGTCTTGGTCAAATTCGCAGGCACCAAGACGGCTGAGGCAATGAAGCCGATCACGCCCAAAGCGACAACGCCAAGGAAGGTCGACTGCCAACCGAAGTTTTGGCCAATGAAGGTGCCCAAGGGCACGCCCGTCACCAGCGCCACCGTCAGGCCAAGGAACACCAACGCAATGGCCGAGCTTTCCTTTTCAGGCTCCACCAGATCGGTGGCGATCGTCGAGGCGATGGCAAAGAAAACACCGTGGGCGAGACCGGTGATAAAGCGCGCAGCGACAAGGCTGCCGTAATCCGGCGCAAAGGCGGCATAAGCGTTGCCAAGCGTGAACAGAGCCAGCAACAGAAGCAAAAGTGTCTTACGTGGCACGCGGTCGGCCATGGCGGTCAGCACCGGCGCGCCGATGGTCACGCCAAGCGCGTAGAGGCTGACGAGCAGGCCAGCGGAGGGGGTGGAAACGCCAAGGTCAGCGGCGATCGTGGGAAGCAAGCCGACGATGACGAACTCGGTCGTTCCGACGGCGAAAGCGCTGATGGTCAGCGCCCAGAGTGCAAGAGGCATCGGTTTTCTCCAGTGAATTTGATGTCGACGCCACATATGCCAGTCGCTATCTGTTGCGAGAGCAGGCAAGTTTGGAATGGATCATTGCAGAAACTGCACGAATTGCTGCGCATGGGGGACTTGGCTGCCTTTGTCGGGATCGTCGATGATGGGGGCTTTGCTGAATCCGCGCGGCGCAGAGGGGTGTCTGCCTCAACACTCAGCCGGTCAGTGACGCGGCTGGAAGAGCAGTTGCAAGTCACACTCCTGCGCCGGACTACGCGGTCCATCGAGATCACCCCCGAAGGCGCTGCCGTTCTGGCCGAGGCGCGCGAGATTTTGGATCGCAGCGAAGCCCTGCAAGAGATCGCAACAAGTGGACAGGCCCCCGCCGGACCACTGCGTGTGAATGCGCCTGTGCCTTACGTCCTGCATGTCCTCGCCCCGCGGCTGGCCGAGTTTCGTGCGGAATACCCCGGCATCCAGCTTTCGATCGACATGACAGATGCGCTGGTGGACCTTATCGGCAGCCACGCGGACGTTGCCATTCGGCTGGGCCAGCTGCCTGATAGCGACATGTTGCACCGCCCCTTGGGGCGCACGGCTTGGAAATTAGTGGCTGCGCCGGAATACCTTGATCGCAAAGGCTGGCCAAAAACACCAACCGACCTCGCAAAGCTGGAGCAAGTGCGCTTTGCGGCACCAGATCATATCAACACGCTGCGCTTTACTGGTCTGTCTACCCCGGTGACGGTCCCCCCCGCGGTGACCGCAGGCAATGGAGAGGCCGTGCGCCAGATGGTATTAGGCGGGCTTGGCATCTCGCGTTTTTCCGATTTCATGATCGCAGATGACATTGATGCGGGCCGATTGGTTGAGCTGTTCCCGGGCCAGCTTGACGCCGCCCCGCTGGATATCTCAGCCCTCTACCTAACCCGCGTCTCGGGGTTGCGCCGGTTGGGTGTTTTTCTGGATTGGTTGGGAACCATTGGTGCGGGCTGAATTATTCCCACGTGCTTTCAGTATGCATAACGATGACGAGCAAAGCCTGGCCGCAAAGAGTTATTCTCAGTCAGGCTTATATCGGCATGTTTTTGGATGTCCGCTTCTTAGACGCTGCACTGCAGCGGCGCGATGCCATGCGAACGGCTGGTAAGGGCCGAGGCTGTGTGGAAACTCCCCGACATGTTAGACTTCTGCGAGGCAGACGGGGGCAGGCATGTCGGGTTTCATCGAAGGGATCGACCGGGAACAGACGACGCTTTTTCCGGAGCGGCTGGAAGACTGGATCGGCGAGGATCACTTGGTTCGCGTCGTGGACCTTTTCGTTGATGAGCTCGATCTGGCCGGTCTTGGTTTCACCCGACACGCGCCGGCGCGCCCCGGACGGCCGGGATATCATCCGGCCGTTCTGCTCAAGCTCTTCATCTACGGCTACCTGAACCGCATCCCCTCCAGCCGTCTGCTGGAGCGCGAGGCCGGGCGGAACGTCGAGGTCATGTGGGTGACCGGGCGATTGGTGCCGGGTCACAAGACCATCGCTGACTTCCGGCGTGACAACGGTGCCGGCCCGGCCCCATGATGCGTTAAGCCACAAGGCAACGTGCGCAGTGCTTATTGCACCTCCTGGGGCGCTCCCGTGCATTCTTCAGCGACGGCCGTTTCGGAGGAAGCTTCCGTACAAGGAGTTGAAGGTTCATCCGCTGAATTTAGCTCATTTGAGCATTCTGGCTGGTACGTACCCTCGACGATTTGCATGATGAGCGACAGCCGCCAGCGGCTCGAGCGGCCCAGCTTTTGCGCTTTGGGAAACGTTTCACGCTTGATGTCCCGGTAAATGCTCGCCTTCGAGCGGGACAAGATTTCGCAAACCCGTTCGATCGGTAGCAGAACGTCGTGTGCAGTTCCTGAGCTATGCATCTGTTATCTCCATGTGATTGACTGGAGATGAAGTGATGTCGATCTGCTTTCGCCGGAAATGCAAATGTGCCAGACTATCGACTTCAAGCAACGAATGAAGGAGAGAAGTCTGTCGTCCCGCTGTCGTCCCGAGG
The DNA here is from genome assembly GCF_010614805.1 of Pseudooceanicola aestuarii. Taxonomy (NCBI): domain Bacteria; kingdom Pseudomonadati; phylum Pseudomonadota; class Alphaproteobacteria; order Rhodobacterales; family Paracoccaceae; genus Pseudooceanicola; species Pseudooceanicola aestuarii. The sequence continues at coordinate 2,081,264 of NZ_JAAFZC010000001.1, read as the reverse complement.
AGATGGAAATCAGCACTGAGTGAGTACTCACAACAGAAATACCTATATATTTCAGTTGTTTGCAATGGTGCCCGGGGGCGGAATCGAACCACCGACACGAGGATTTTCAATCCACTGCTCTACCCCTGAGCTACCCGGGCACGGGAGAAGGCAGCGCCTTCGGGTGGAGGCGTTCTAGGCGAGGTGCGCGGGACTGTCCAGAGGGGAAGTGCAAAAAAGATCAAGGCCGTAGCGGAAGCTGTGCAGAGGGGCCTTCAGGGCACCTGGCACGGGGCGAAGGATGGGTGGGAAATGTCGGAAAACCAAGTACTTGAGGGAGGTGCGCGGAGAGCTCGCGCGGGTGCTGTCCACGGGTAACGAGAAGGGGGACACCGAAAATGAGACGTGCCGCATCGGGTGGGCGGCTGCCTTGTCGTGACCGACGTCGCGGGACCTTGGCCCGCGCCTGGTCGGGTCAAAGCGGCCGACGCGGGATCAGCACAAGGGACGGAATGCGAACCGGGCCGGAGATCGTGGGATTTCGGTGCGGTGACGGCAGGCACGCCGCCCGCCGCAGGCGGATCCGGCATCCGTTGACCGGCCCTGCGCCCGAAATCGGAGTCGGAGTCGGGGGCGGGGCGACGGGCGCCGATCAGTGACGCAACTTGGTCGGGTCGTCGAGGAGGGCGTCCCGGCTCAGGGCTTCTTCGAAGGCGTCGGCGGCCTCTTCCATGTCCTCGGGCGCGGTGGAGGGGACGGCATAGCTGCCGTTCAGCCAGCGCGCCAGGTCACGGTCCGCACAGCGGCGAGAGCAGAAGGGGCGATAGGTGGTGGCGCTGTTGTCGCCACAGATCGGGCAGCTCATTCGGACAGTCCTGCCAGGATGGGTGCCAGCGGAAGGCGAGCGCGTTTGCGTTGAAGCTCCAGATTGCCCAGGACCGACCAGCCGGAGACGGTCGTTTCCACATCGTCGCCGCGCAGCGCGGCCTTCAGCGCGCTTTCCAGCTGCTTCCGCTCCCGCTTGGGAAAGGGCGCAAGGTCAAGGTAGATCAACCCGCCCAACCCACGCAGGCGCAACTGGCGCGGCAGAGCGCGGGCGGCGGCGATATTGGCCTTCAGCCCGGCGGCAGGGCTGGTGTCGGCGCCGGTGTTCACGTCAACGGCGACGCAGGCGCGCGTCGGCTCCACGAACATCGTCCCGGCGCCTGGCAGGGGCACACGGCCGCCCCGCAGCGCGGCGATCATCTCGTCAACGCCGAGAGTGGCAAAGCTGCCGGTCGCGTCCTCCACCTGGGCCTGCGGCCAGTCGCGCCAGGCCAGATCATGCGGGCCCGGACCGTCCAGCAGCTTTTCCGGCGCGCCCTCGGCGTCGCCCAGAACGCGGGCGGCGAGATCGGCCATCATGGCGATGTCTTCCGCCACGGCATCCTCGTCCGCCGCCGCGCAGGCTGAGCGCAGGATCAAGCCGGCTGCCTCGCCGCCCTGCCCCACCTCCGTCTCGGGGAAGATGTCATGGGCCAGCCCGTTCAGGGAAACGCGGATTTCCTCGTCCCGGATGGCGCGGGATATGTTGATACCGGGCGCGCCGGGGGTGACGATGGCATAGCGGCTTTTGAACAGCAGACGGGCGGTGACTGGAATCGCCTTGCCCGGTTCGGCATGGCCGGAGACCTGCACCAGGATCGGCTGACCGGGGGCCAACCCCTTGACCTGGCGCAAGAAGGCCGGGCCGTCCGGGGTCTTCAGGAACATGCCGCCCTGCCCCTTCACGGGGCGGTCGGTCAGGGCGCGGTAGATCGTGCCGGGGCGCGGATCGTCAGTGTCGATCAGCAGATCGGACAGTTGGCCGTCCTCCAGCAGGGCGGCGGCTTCGGCCCTCTCTCCGTCGCGCCGGGGCAGCGTGTCGAGAGCGATCTGAAAACCCTTCATGCGGTATCCTTCCTGGCGGACCAGACCGGCACGCCCGCAGCGGCCAGCACTTGTGCGGTTTCGGCCACGGGCAGGCCCATGACGGCGCTGAAACTGCCGGAGATCCAGGGGATGAACGCCCCCGCCGGACCTTGAATGCCATAGCCCCCCGCCTTCCCGCGCCAATCCTCGGTGGCGAGATAGCCGTTCAGCTCATCGTCCGACAGGCGTTTCATGCGCACGTCGGTGACCACGTCGCGCTGCCACATCCGGTCGCCCGCGCGCACCGCGACGGCAGTGATGACACGATGCCGGCGGCCCGACAGGGCCAGCAGGAATTGCGCAGCCTCGCCGGCGTCGGCGGGTTTGCCCAGGATGCGGCGTCCCAGGGCGACGGTGGTATCGGCGCAGAGCACGATTTCATCTGGCACCGCGTGAACGGCCTGCGCCTTTTCGCGCGCCATGCGCACGCAATAGGGGCGCGGCAATTCTCCCTTGGCGGGGGTCTCGTCGATATCTGGGGGGCGAATGTCGGTTGGGGTCAGCCCCAGCTGGGCCAGAAGCTCCAGCCTGCGGGGGCTGCCCGAGCCCAGGATCAATGTCGGGGTCACGCGGCCCCCTCCCTCCTTGGGAAGAATTTACCGGAACCGGTAGTTGATCCGGCCCTTGGTCAGATCGTAGGGGGTCATTTCCACCTGCACACGATCGCCGGCCAGAACACGGATGCGGTTCTTGCGCATCTTGCCTGCCGTGTGTGCGATGATCTCATGGCCGTTCTCAAGCTCGACCCGGAATGTCGCATTGGGCAGGAGTTCCTTCACGACGCCGGGGAATTCGAGAATGTCTTCCTTGGCCATGTGATCTCCTTCATCCATACTTCTGCTGATGTGCAGATGCGCGCCTAAATGGGGCGAAACGACCGGCACTTCAAGATAATAATCTATTTCAGCGTACAAAGTTCCGCGATGTCGTGCGGGAGCCCCTCCTCCCAATGGCTGCGGTGGCGGACATTTCCGCCCGAACGCACCGCCGAAATGGCTGCCGGATCGACGGCGCCCACCGTCCAGCCCGGCCGATCCAACGCGCCCTGCGCGATCACCCCATCGGCCGGAAAACCGCAATCAGGCGGGCCGTAGATGCCTCCGCATCCGGTGCTGATGTCCACCGCCTCCACTTGCGGGAACGGCCCGATGACCGAGGACATGACCGCAACGCATTGATTTTCCATGGCTCGGGCCTGCGCGCCGATGCGCACGCGCCAATATCCCTCTGCCGCGTCGGTGCAGGACGGAACCAGCAGGATATCGGCCTGCCGCTGGGCACGAGCCAGCAGCGGGAATTCGCTGTCATAGCAGATGTTGATCGCGATCCGCCCGATCGCCGTGTCGAAAACCCGCAGCGGGCCCTGGCCCTGCACGCCCCAGGGGTCGCGTTCCCACAGGGTCATGATCTGCTTGTCCTGATGACCGGTCTGGCCGTTGGGGGTATGCAGATGCGCGCGGTTGACGATTCTCCCCTCCGTCACCACCGGGGCGGAGGCCCCGAGGATATGCACCCCGAAGCGCGCCGCCAGTTCGCGGTGCAACGAATTCACATCGTCCATCAGATCCGACACGGCCTGCGCCGCACGCACCAGATCGGCGGCCGTCTCCTCCCCCGCGAGGGAGACGAGTTCCATCGCCCCGTATTCGGGAAACACCAGCAGTGCGGCCCCCTGTTCGGCGCCATCCCGAACCCAACGGGTCAGTTTTTCTTCATATTCCCGCCAGCTGGAGAACCAGTCCAGCGGATAGGCGGCAGCGGCGATCTTCATGGCGCGGGCTCCAGGGGTTTCATCCAGAATTGCAGATCATGTGGGGTCTCCTCTGCCGCGCCGATATCGCGCCAGCGGAATTGCGCCACGCAATCCGGCAGGGGCGCATAGCCGCGTCCGCGCCAGAACCGCGTCAGATCACGCGGACAGGCCGGACGTTGCGGATGGCTGTCGGGGCGGGCCACGGCACAGAACGCAGCGTAGTGGCGCCCCAGTCGCCGGGCATGCGCCTCTCGCGCATCAAAGAACGCGTGGCCGACCCCCTGACCCCGCCATTCGGGCAACAGCACCGATTCGGCGCAGTAGAAGATATCTGTCAGCGCCTCGGGCCGATGGGCAAAGGCGGCAGCGAAATCGGCGGCGTGATCCTCCATCGGGGCGCCGGTTGCCGCACCGACCATGCGCGGTGCCCCCTCCCCGGTATCGTCAAAGGCTGCCACCACGATGGCGCCGGGCGACAAGTAGGACCGAAGGTAGCCGCGTTCATAGTCCAGATCGCCGTCATAGAGATACGGCCAGTCGCGAAACACCGCGATCCGCAGCCGCGCCACATCCTCCAGCGCGGCCTCCAGCGCGGGACCGGTCAGCCAGTCGATCCGCAGGGTCACGCGACCTGCCGCAGCCAATCGGCCAGATTGTAATAGGTCGTCACCCGCGCGATCCGACCGTCCGCATTCAGGGTAAAGAACGATCCCGCCGGCAGGCGATAGGTCTGGCCGCGCGCCTCCGGCAGGCCGGAATCGGTGGCCAGATAGGTGCCGTTCACCACATACTCCGCCGCCGCCCGGTCGCCCGCGCCGAGAATCACCATATCCGTCAGCTCTTCGTCATAGCAGCGGGTCATATGGGCACAGAAATCGGCAAAAAGCGGTTTGCCCCGGCGCACCTCCCCCTCGTTCACATGGTGGGCCACGTCGTCGGACAGGCACTCCAGCATCGCCGGGGTATCGCCCGCGTTGAAGGCATCGAAATAGCGTTGGATGATCCGGGTCATGCTCTCTCCTGCGGGGGGCCCCATTTCGCGGTCAGCCGCTCCACGATCTGGTCGCGGGTCATGCGATAGGCGTTCAGCTTCTGCTCCCGCGTCTCGCCAATGCCGGTGGGGTCCATGATCGGCCAGAATTCCACTGTCAGGTGAAAGTACCGCGTCAGCTCCAGCGCGCGGCGTTGGCTGGCCGGCGAGAGGGAGACGATCAGGTCGAAGGACGACAGGTCATCGCCCCATTCCTGCATTTCGTCAAAAGACCGGGAGCGGTGTCGTTCCAGCGCCACGCCGATCTCCCGACAGACGGCGATGGCAAAGCCGTCGACCTCAAGGTCGTTATGTACCCCGGCCGATTGCACGTAGGTGCCTGCGCCGTAGAACTGCTTCATGATGCCTTCGGCCATGGGCGAGCGGACCGCGTTGTGATCGCAGCAGAACAGCACAGACTGGGGCAGAGCCACCGGCAAGGATCAGCCCCCGAAATGCAGGACGCAGATCAGGGTGAACAGGCGGCGCGCGGTGTCGTGATCAACCTGCGCCTTGCCGTCCAGGCGTTCGACAAGCACCCGCGCGCCTTCGTCGTGGATGCCACGACGGGCCATGTCGATGGTTTCGATCTGGGCCGGGGGCAGGTTCTTGACCGCGTCGAAATAGCTTTTGCAGATGGCCCAGTAATCCTTGACCGTCTGGCGGAACGGGCCCAGCGACAGCAGGAATTGCGCGGCCGGCTGGCCCGCCTCCGTCTGCACGTCGAACACCAGCCGCTTGTCCCGGATCGACAGCGACAGCCGGTAAGGGCCGTCTGGCACGTCCCGATCGTCCCGCTTGGGCAGATCGAAGACGTTCTCCTCCATCAGGTCAAAGATCGCCACGCGGCGCTCTTGCTCGATCTCCGGGGTTGGCGGCGGCAGATTGGCGTCGTCCAGGTCGATATGGGTGATGCGGGACATGATCATGTGATCCCCTCGGGCTGGTTGCAGGGCTCCCCACCGCCACAACATGCTGCATCGCAGCAAAGTTCCGTTGCTATGCAAACCTACGGGAAGGGCGCGGCCCTTGTCACCCCTGATTCAGCCGATCCAGCCGCGCCCGCACCGACAGGCCATGCGCCTGCAAACTCTCTGAATTCGCAAGAGTTTCCGCCGCAGGTCCAATGGCGGCCAGAGCGCGGGGGCTCATCTCCGTCAGGGTGGTGCGCTTGAGGAAATCCATCACCGACAACCCGGAGGAGAATCGCGCCGACCGCGCCGTGGGCAGGACATGGTTCGGGCCGCCGACGTAATCGCCGATCGCCTCCGGCGTCCAGGCGCCCAGGAATATCGCCCCCGCATGGATGCAGTCACGGGCCAGCGTCTGCGGATCGGCGACGCAGAGTTCCAGGTGTTCGGGCGCGATCCGGTTGGACAGGGCCGCGGCCTCTGCCATGTCGCGGACCCGGATCACAGCCCCGAAATCGCGCCAGCTGGCACCTGCGATGGCCGCCCGGTCCAGCGTTTCCAGCCGCCGCTCCACCGCCTGGGTCACCGCGTCAGCCAGGGCGGCATCGTCGGTGATCAGGATGGATTGCGCGCTTTCGTCATGTTCCGCCTGGCTGAGCAGGTCCAGCGCCAGCCAGGCGGGATCATTGTCCGCATCGGCGATGATCAGGATTTCGGACGGGCCGGCGATCATGTCGATCCCGACCTTGCCAAAGACCCGGCGCTTCGCTGCCGCGACAAAGGCATTGCCCGGCCCGGTGATCTTGTCCACCGGTGCAATGGTTTCGGTGCCATAGGCCAGCGCCGCGATCGCCTGCGCGCCGCCGATGCGGTAGACCTCGTCCACGCCCGCCAGCCGCGCGGCCAGCAGGACCAGCGGATTGGCCTTGCCCTCCGGCGTGGGCACAGCGATGGCCAGCCGTTCGACACCCGCGACCTTGGCCGGGATGGCGTTCATCAGGACCGAGGACGGGTAGGACGCCAGTCCGCCGGGCACGTATAGCCCAGCCGCGGACACCGCCGACCAGCGCCAGCCCAGACGCGCGCCGTCGGGATCGGTCCACATCTCGTCGCGCGGCATCTGCCGGACATGATAGGCGCGGATGCGCTGCGCCGCCTGTTCCAGCGCCGCGCGTTCCGTGGCCGGCACGGCGGCGCAATGGGCGTCGATCTCCTGTGCGGAAAACGCCAGCGTCCCGGCGGTCAGCTCCAGCCGGTCAAATCTTGCCGTCAGCTCCAGCACCGCCGCGTCGCCGCGCGCGCGGACATCGGCGATGATCGCGGCGACGGTATCATCGACATCGGGGCTGTCTTCCCGCTTGGCGCCCAGCAACGCGGTGAACCGGGCCTCGAAATCGGCGGTGTCGGTGGACAGGAAATGGGGCATGGCAAACTCCGTTGGTCGCAGGCTGCATAGCCGCCGCCGCGCCCGGCCTCAAGCGGGAGCTGCGCGGCCTGCGGCCAGCACCCCAGGCAACGCGATCAGCACCGGCGGGCACGGCGCGCCCCTGCCCTGCCTCCCAGTATCGCGACCGGACTACGCGCCGTGGTCCGGCGCCTTGCCCGACGGGGCACGATAGGGCCGGGTCACGTCCTTCAGCGAGAGGTCCAGCGCCTCGACCTTCAGGCGGATCGCGCCATCGCCGGCCAGGGTCAGCATCAGGTGTCCGCCCGGCGGCTCGGCCTCGGGCTCGAACGCGATCTGCAACAGCGACAGGATCATCTCCGGGTCTTCCCGCACCATCCCCTGGCTGGCGACGGTTTGGACGTTGTCGATGACCAGCACGGATTGCACCCGCTCGGCCCCGTGGCGATCCCGGCCGCCATCCTCCCAGCGAAAGCGGTTGAGAAGGATGGCAAACCGCCGTTCCGCCGGGCGCCAGGTCACTTCGGAGACGGGGAAAACCGCGTCCTGCACCAACGCCGACAACACCGACAGATCGTCACTGTCCAGCGCGCCAAGGTTCAGCGGCGCCTCCCGGCCGTCCTGAAATCGAGCATCTTCGGTCATGCTGCTTTCACCCGTTCGATTTTTGCGCCGCAGGCCGACAGCTTCTGTTCCACCTGCTCATAGCCGCGATCCAGATGGTAGACGCGGTTCACGACGGTCTCACCCTCGGCGGCCAGCGCAGCCAGAATCAGCGAGACGGAGGCGCGCAGATCCGTCGCCATCACCGGGGCACCGCGCAGGCGGTCGACACCCTGCACTGTGGCCGTCCCGCCCTGAACGTCGATCCGGGCGCCCATGCGGGTCAGTTCCGGGGCGTGCATGAACCGGTTCTCGAAGATACGTTCCTCCAGCACCGAGGTGCCGTCAGCCGTGCACAGCAGGGCCATCATCTGGGCCTGCAAATCGGTGGGAAAGCCGGGGAAAGGTTCGGTCACGACGTTCACCGGGCGCACGCGGTTGCCCTTGCGCTCCACCACCAGCCCGTCGGGCGTTTCCTCGATGCCGATCCCGGCCTCCTCCAGCTTGACGCAAAAGGCCGACACCAGATCGCGGCGCCCGCCCTTCAGCAGGACACGCCCTCCGCAGATCGCGGGCGCCAGCATATAGGTGCCCAGTTCGATCCGGTCGGTCACGACGGCATGTGTGGCGCCATGCAGACGGTCCACGCCCTGCACGGTGATCGTATCGGTGCCGGCGCCATCGATCTGCGCGCCCATGCGTGACAGGCACAGCGCCAGGTCGACGATCTCCGGCTCCCGCGCGGCGTTCTTCAGCACCGTGGTGCCCTTGGCCAGGGTCGCGGCCATCAGCGCGTTTTCCGTGGCGCCCACCGAAACGATGGGAAATTCGAACGTGCCGCCCCGCAGCCCGCCGCGTGCCGTGGCGTGGACATATCCATCGCGCAGGTCCAGCTCCGCGCCCATCGCCTCAAGCGCGCGCAGGTGCAGATCCACAGGACGCGCGCCGATGGCACAGCCGCCGGGAAGCGACACGGTCGCCTGCCCGTCCCGCGCCAGCATCGGTCCCAGCACCAGGATCGACGCCCGCATCTTGCGCACGATATCGTATTCGGCCTTGTGGTTGGTGATCTGCGCGGTTCGCAGTTCCTGCACCGTGCCATCCGCATTCGGCGTGATCTCGCAACCCAGCGATTCCAGCAACATCGACATGGTGCGGATATCGCTGAGGCGCGGCGCATTGGTCAGGATCAGCGGTTCGTCGCTGAGAAGCGTGGCGGGCATCAGGGTCAGGCAGGCATTCTTGGCCCCCGCGATGGGAATTTCGCCGTTCAGCGGCCCGTTCCCGGTGACATGTATCGAATCCATCTGCTCAGCCCTCTTTTTTCGTTGCCTTGCCGTCATTCTCCGCCGGGGCGTCCTTGCGCGCGCGGGCCTGCGCCTTGCGGCGGGCCAGGTTGGACTTCAGCGCCTGTTTCAGGCGATCTTCGCGCGTTGGCGCGCCGCGATCGGAAGAGGATTTCGACACCATGGCCCCTGTCTAAAGCAGAGGAGGAAAAGCGTCCAGATTGCCCTTGCGCCTTCGGGAAATTGCCTCTAAAGACCCGCCACGGTCCGTTGATCGGGCCAGTATCGCCGCAGTAGCTCAGTGGTAGAGCGCACCCTTGGTAAGGGTGAGGTCGGGAGTTCAATCCTCCCCTGCGGCACCATTTCTCCCTTGATTGTCAAAGTGTCAGTCCACCGCGCCAGCCGTTGGCCGTGCCGTCTTCAAACACGGTGGGGGTCGACGCAGGGGTAGATCCATGCGCATGCAACAATATTTCGTGTGCGACCAAGGTCCGCGTTGCGCCAGAGGCCGGGATACGTCACCCTTGGGGGATGCGATGCGCAGCCCGTCGGGCGCGGCTCCGAAACCGAAGAGGTGCCGGATTTGGACGAGGAAAAGTTGGCTCTTGCCGGAGAACTCGCGCTTGGTCTCCTCGACGGGGAGGAACAGCGCCAGGCCCGCCGCGCCATGGCGCAGGACGAAACCATGCGCGCCGCCTACCTGAACTGGGCCGAATCGCTGGCGCGGCTGCACGACGACACCCCGGAGGTCGCCCCAGCCCCGCACGTCCTGCGCGGGATCGAAGGGACGCTTTTCGACAATTCTGTGCAAGCCGACCTCTGGACCCGATGGAAAACCGCGCTGCTGGCGCCGGAAAACCGCGAGATCGTCGCCATCCTCGTGGCGGCGAAGATCGGATTGCTGGTCTGGATACTCTACCTGTTCCTGTAGTGCGTGTTCGGGTCGCGCGCGACGTTGAAGCCCCGACGGACTCCGGGCCTCCCCCCGCGCCCCGTTCGGGCGCGCCGGACCGTCAGCCGGCGGCTTGCAGCGTTCCGCCGTCCAGCACGCGGCCGATATAGGGCACGATCAGCAGGGTCGCCGCCACGGTGGAAACCAGCGCCACCCCCAGAATTCCGGTATGTTCGCCGACCCCTTCGCCTGCCAGCGCATAGGCGGCTATTGCCGCCAGCGGGATATGTAGAAAGGCGGCACAGACGATCTGCACACGGCGTTTCTGTCGAATTGCGATCATTGGTGTCTCCCGAAGCGATGTCTTGGCCACCACTGCGCGGATCATTCCACCCCGCGCCCCCGGGTGCAAGTCTCGGATCAGATGACGTGAGGGTGCGACAGCGCCCCGGACCGCGCGATGCGGCGGGCGATCCGTCCCGTCCCACTGCCTGCGCCGGTCCGCCGACCGGGCGAAGGATGCGGGGTCGTGCGGCGGCTCTGCGAGGCCCGATCACCCCGCCTTGGGGGCCGCGACGGACGCGGCCCCCGGCCGCGGATCACTCTTCCTCGGCCCATTCCCAGGGCCGGGTGAAATTGCCCAGAAGGGTGGTCATCGCCAGATCGTCCGTCTCTCCGGTTTTGCGGATCTGGGCGACCAGGCCGCGCTTCTTGTCATCTACCACGGCGATGACCCTGGCGGGGATGCCGGCGCGGCTCAGCTCCGCATTGTAGACACGGGTGATGGCGCTTTTGCGCAGATCGGGCTTGAACACCTTGCCCACGGCGGTCTTGGGCAATTCATCCATGATCTCCACATGCTTGGGGATCGCGGCGCGTTCATGGACATGCTTGCGGCAATGCTCCATCAGCTCTTCCGAGGTGACCTCGGCGCCGCCGACCAGTTCAACATAGGCACAGGGCAGTTCCCCGGTCTTGGCGTCGGGCTGACCGATGGCCCCGGCAAAGGCGACTGCACGGTGGGACAGCAAGGCATCCTCGATCTCGGCCGGGTCGATGTTGTGACCGCCGCGGATGATCAGATCCTTGGCCCGCCCGGTGATGAAGACATAGCCATCCGCATCGACCCGTCCCAGATCGCCGGTGCGCAGGTACATGCGGCTGGTGCCGTTGCCGGTGTGGTAGAGATCGGCGTTCTTGACCTCTTCGGTATAGGTGCTGCCCTGGCTGACGCCGGGGTTGTCGACGCAGATTTCCCCGACCTCGTCAGCGGCGCATTCGCGCGGCGTCTCGCCCGAGAAATCGTAGATCCGAACGTCCGAATAGGGAAAGGGCACGCCGACCGATCCGATCTTCTTGGTCCCGTCGACAGGGTTGCAGGAGACCAGGCAGGTCGCCTCCGTCAGGCCGTAGCCCTCCACTATGGTGACACCGGTCGCCTTCTCGAAGCGGTTGAACAGCTCCAGCGGCAGCGGCGCTGAGCCGGAGAACGAGGTTTTTACGGTCGAGATATCTGCATCCACCGGGCGCTGCATCAACGCGGAAATCGCGGTAGGGACGGTGATGATGAAAGTGATCTTCCAGCGCTCGCAGAGCTTCCAGAAATTGTCGAACACCCCGTCGCCGCGATAGCCCGAGGGCGTCGGGAACACCACATGCGCGCCCGAGCTGACCACCGCCATCATGATGACGTGGCAGGCAAAAACGTGGAACATCGGCAGCGGGCAGATCACGTTGTCTTCTTCGGTATAAAGCAGCGTATCGCCAAGCCAGGCGTTGTAGACGATGCCGGAATAGGAATGCTGCGCCACCTTTGGCATGCCGGTGGTGCCGCCGGTGTGGAAATAGGCGGCAACGCGATCGCCCGCGCTGTCGGGAAAATCCAGAATCTTGTTCTGGCGCGCGACTTCGCGGGTGAAATCCTTCACATCCGCGTGGTGGGACACCGGGTTCTTGGGCCGGATCACCGGCACCAGCCAGCTTTTCGGCGGGCTCAGGTAGCGGTTCAGGTCGACCTCCAGGACGGTGTGCACGCTGGGCGCGTGTTTCACCGCATCGGCCGTTTTCTGGGCCACATCGGTTTTCGGAAAGGATTTCAGCGTGACCACGACCTTGGCCTTGGTCTCCCGCAGGATGGCGCCGATCTGTTCGGGTTCCAGCAGCGGGTTGATCGGGTTCACGATCCCGGCGATGGAGCCGGCCATGATGGATTGGGCCATCTCCGTGCAATTCGGCATGACCAGCGCGACGACATCGGTCTCGCCCACGCCCAGAGACCGGAACAGGTTCGAGGTTTGGCAGATAAGGTCGTGAAATTGCTGCCAGTTCAGCGTCTCCGCCTTGGATTCCGGGCTCGATTCAATCTGAAAGGTTATCGCATCGTGATGCGGAAAGGCATCTGTTGTACGTTTCAGCATCTCATAGACAGTGTCCGGCACGTCCCGGTCCTGCCATGGCATTTCGCTCTGGAGCGCAAGCGCGTCCTGCAACCCGTTAAAGCCCATCGGAATCCTCCCCTTTCCGTCCGCGCGACGTACTGCCGCAGCTTATCGAACTTCTTGCCTTAGCTTTCGAAAATCAAGCCCGACCCCGCGTAGGGCGCAGCGAACGACGTAACGTTGCCCGCGCCCCCGGTAATGCGGGCGGGGCTGTTGGCGGGATGGCTGCCCTGGGGAGGGGCCTCAGCCCGCGTCGTCGCCGGCGGTGAATTGCAGGCGCGCCAGCCGCGCATATAGCCCCCCCTGCGCCACCAGATCCGAATGGCGCCCGTCGGCGACGAGACGGCCGTTTTCCATCACCAGGATGCGGTCGGCCTTTTTCACCGTGGCCAGACGGTGGGCGATGATCAGGGTGGTGCGTCCCTGGGCAACGTGGTCCACCGCCGCCTGCACCAGCCGTTCGCTTTCGGCGTCCAGCGCCGATGTGGCCTCGTCCAGCAACAGCACAGGCGCGTCGCGCAGGATGGCGCGGGCAATGGCAATGCGCTGGCGTTGCCCGCCCGACAGCATCACGCCGCGCTCGCCCAGTTCCGCGTCATACCCCCCTGGCAGCGCGGTGATGAAGTCATGCGCGGCGGCGGCTCGGGCGGCGGCCTCCACCTCGTCTGCGATCGCGTCGGGACGACCGAACAGGATGTTCTCGCGCGCCGTGGCGGCAAAGATCACCGGATCCTGCGGCACCATCGCGACGTGTCGGCGAAACGCCCGGCGGTCCTGCGTCGCCAGATCCAGCCCGTCCAGCAGCACCCGTCCTGAAACGGGATCGTAGAACCGCAGGATCATCTGCATGATCGTCGTCTTGCCCGCGCCGGAGGGACCGACGATGGCCACCGTCTCGCCGGGGTGGATGGTGACATCCACGGCGTCCAGCGCCGGCACATCGGGGCGGGTGGGATAGCGGAAGGACACGTCGTCAAACGTGATCTCCCCGCGCACCGGCGCGGGTAGCGCCACGGGACTGGCAGGGTCTTTCACGCTGTCGGTGGTGTGCAGCAATTCGACCAGCCGTTCGGTGGCGCCCGCGGCGCGTTGCAATTCGCCCCAGATCTCGGACAGGGCGGCGACGGCGCCTGCGACCATGACCGAATAGATCACGAATTGCACCAGCGTGCCGGTGCTCATCTCGCCCTGCCGAACATCATGGGCGCCGATCCACAGCACCCCGACCACGCCGGAGAAGATCAGGAAAATCACGATCACCGTCATCGCCGCACGGGTGCGGACCCGGCGAAGGGCGGCGGAGTAGCTGCGTTCGGTCACCGCGTCGAACCGGGCGCGGCTGCGCCCTTCGTGGGTGAAGGCCTGCACCGTCTGCACCGACAGCAGCGCCTCCGAGGCATTGCCCGAGGATTCGGCGATCCAGTCCTGGTTTTCCCGGCTCAGCACCCGCAATCGGCGTCCCAGCGTCAGGATCGGCACGATGACCAGCGGCACGATCAGCAAGACCAGCCCCGTCAGCTTGGCCGAAGTCAGCAACATCAGCCCCAGGCCACCCACGAAAATCAGCATGTTGCGCAGCGCGATGGAGACGGAGGAACCGATGACCGACTGGATCAGCGTCGTGTCGGTGGTAATCCGCGAGAGGACTTCGCCGGACATCGTACGCTCGTAGAACCCCGGACTCAGCCCGATGACGCGGCCGAACACCGCCTTGCGGATATCGGCCACCACCCGCTCGCCCAGCGTCGTGACCAATGCGTAGCGCAGGCCCGTGCCCACAGCCAGCAGCGCCGCGATGCCGATGGCGGCGGCAAAGTAGCGGTCCAGCAGGACCGTGGTTCCGGCGTTGAAATTGTCGACCACTCGCCGCACCGCCAGCGGCAGCACCAGCGAGACGGAGGCGGTCAGCACAAGCGCCATCAGCGACAGCGTCAGCAGTCCGCGATAGGGGCGCATGAACGGCCACAGGTCGGACAGCGCGGAGACCCGCCTGGAGGTGGCGCGTTCGGGCGTCGAGCCCTGCTGAACTGGCGATCTGGCCACGCGACCCTCCCCGGAGAATGTGATGCGCTACATGACGACCGCCGTGCCGAGGGTCAAGGGAGGGCGGCGCCGATCCGGCGGCTCCAATTGTCGCGGCGGCCCATGCGGCAGATTGCGGGGCGGGGATGGCCCACGGACCCCGGATCTGCGCGGGCCCGGACCTGCGCAAGGCAGCCTCAGGCAGGATCGGCGATACGGGAAGTTGCTGGAGCGGGCAGCGGGAATCGAACCCGCACCAAGAGCTTGGAAGGCTCGTGTGATACCATTTCACCATGCCCGCCCTGCAAGCGCTGGATATTCCAAGGCACCGGGCAGGTCAAGCAGCTGCACCGCCTCATCTTGCCGGTGCTGTTCCGGCACGGCCCGACATGCTTCGCCCCTCCCCCGGCACCGTTCGGCCCCGTGCTGTCACTCCGCCGCCTAACCGCCCCCCGCGCCACGATGTCCGCGCGTCTGCGAGATCGAGCGTGCAAGCTCAAGGATCGCGGTGACCAGGGCCGGATCGGGCGTTTCCGCCAGATGCTGGATCGAGCCGATCATCGCCACCGTCGCGATCAACCGGTCGTCATGGCCAAAGACCGGCGCCGCGATGACGTTGACGCCCAGCAATGTCTCCTGCGGCGCGACGGCATAGCCCTGCTGGCGGACCTCCGTGATGCGTCGGCGCAAGGCGCCGGGATCGGTCAGGGTGCGGGGCGTCAGGGCCTGCATCGGCTCGGCGCAGACGTCCTCTGCCAGCTTCGGATCGCCAAAGGCCAGCATCACCTGCCCCTGGGCCGAGGCATGGACCTCCAGTCGGCTTCCCTGGCGCACGCCGATCTCGATCTCGTGGGTGCCGTGCAGCGCCGCGATCACGGTCACCGACCGCTTGTTGACCGAGGACAGCACCACCGCCAGCCCGGTCTGGTTGCGCGTCTCCCGCATCCGCGAATCGGCCGCCTGGGTCAGATCGTCGATCCAGGTGGCACGCTGCCCGATCAGCCAGGCCTTGGGCCCGATGCCGTATCTGTGGCTGCGGTGGTCCCGGATCAGCCAACCGGATTCTTCCAGCGTATGCAGATGCTTGTGCGCCGCGCTTTTCACGATTCCCATCGCCGCCGCGATCTCAGTCTGGCTCATCGCCTCGTCCGAGAACGCGATTTTTTCCAATATCGTCAAGGCCATATCGGATGCCTTTACCCGTGCCTTATCCATCCTGCCGGCGCCTCCTTCTGTTTGTCTTGACAATAGATCATCGCTCTGCAAGCCTCAATGTGAGAACTGTAGTTCTTGTATTGAGAACCCGGAGGAGGATCAAATGAAAAATTGGAACTATGTGGGAGGGGCCCTCGCCACGCTGGTCCTGTCCTCGACAGCGATGACCGCCGCGCAGGCGCAGGAGCTGACGTTGACCATGGGCCACGCGGTGTTCGAATCGCATCCGTTCCACGACGCGGCCGTCCGGTTCGCGGCGGAGGTCGACAGCCGCTCCGAAGGCGCGATCAAGATCGACATTTTCCCGGCGCGCCAGATGGGCGACGTGAAGGAACTGATGGAAGGCGTGCAATTGGGCACCCTGGACATGACCGTCAATTCCTCCTCGGCATTGGCGACGCTGACACCGGCGATCAACGCCTTTCAGCTACCCTACGTGATCCGCGGCTACGACGGCTTCGCAGAGATGGCGACCTCTGCCGAAGCGGAGGCGATCATGGGGGCGCTGGACGAACACGGAATGCTGGGGCTGGGCCTTTATGACGGCGGCCAGCGGCATTTCCTGTCCACCGGCGCACCGGTCACGGAAATGGCCGGGTTCGAGGGGCTGAAAACCCGCGTCGCCCCGACCGAGTTGTTCCTGTCGGTCTGGAATGCCGTCGGCGTGAACCCGACCCCCATGGCCTATGGCGAAGTCTATTCCGGGCTGGAAACCGGCACCATCGACGCGGTGGAGATCAACCTGACCTCCATCGAATCCGAAGGCCTGTTCGAGGCCGCGAAGAACGTCACCCTGACCGGCCATTACTTCTGGCCCGGCATCATGCTGATCAACCAGGGCGTGTTCGACGGTCTGACGGAAACACAGCAATCCGTCCTGCGTGAGGCCGCGCGGGCGTCGGTCGAGCCGCAGGTGATGGCGGTGAAAGCCTATGACGAGGAGCTGAAAGCCGGGCTGACCGCCAAGGGCGTGCAGATCGCCGAGGCCTCCGACGCCTTCAAGGCCGAGCTGGAAGCCGCCTGGGCACCGGTGGTGCAGGATTACGCGGATCGCGATCCGCTGATCGCCGATTTCGTCGCCCGCGCGTCGGCGTCCGACTGACACCGCCGAGGGGCGGCGGGGATGCTCCCTTTCCTGCCGCCCGACGCTCGCGCGCCTCTCCCCACCGAACGGAGTTCCCATGCAGCCCGAACGACTGCCCTCTCCCTTGCTGCGCGTGTTGCGCGGCTATGTCACGATCACTGAAACCCTGCTGATCACCGGCATGGCCGGGGTGGTCCTGCTGGCCGCCCTTCAGGTCTTTTTCCGCTATGTCGTGGGGGCCTCCCTCTCCTGGTCCGAGGAAGCCCTGCGCTACCTGATGATCTGGATCGCCTTCCTGGGCATCGGCCTGGCCTATGCGCGCGGCGAGATGATCGGGATGGAGCTGCTGACCTCCGCCCTGCCGCCACGTCTCGGGAAAACAGTGGGGCTGGCCGGGCGGGCGCTGATCCTGGCGATGATGATCGCCATCGCTATCTACGGCTGGCAATTCGCCTGGAAAACCCGTGCCGGAACCGCGACGGCGATCCCGATTTCGATGTTCTGGGTCCATATCGCGGTCGCGGTGGGCGCGGTCCTGGTGGGGCTGCATGTCATCGCCGGCGCCGTGGCGGTCCTGCTGGGCCTCGACGAGGACACCAATCCCGCCCCCCTTTCCCACGACCCCCATTCCCCTGACCACCCCATGACGGAGGCACCCCGATGATCTGGCTGGGCGGCATCTTCTTTCTGACCCTGATGATGGGCATTCCCATCGCCTTCGTGCTGGGGCTGTCGGCCTTCGGCTATTTCCTGGCCACGGACAACCTGCGGTTCCTGATCGCCGTGCCGCAGCGGATGTTCTCGGGCCAGGACAGTTTCGTCCTGCTGGCGATCCCGCTGTTCATCCTGGCGGGCAACCTGATGGATGTCGGCGGACTGACGCAGCGTCTGGTGGCCTTTGCCAATTCGCTGGTCGGCCGGTTCCGGGGCGGGCTGTCGCTGACCGCCGTCTGGGGCAGTTTCCTGTTCGGGGGGGTCAGCGGGTCCGCCGCCGCCGATGCCGCCGCCCTGGGCACCGTCCTGACCCCGGAGATGAAGCGCCAGGGCTATCAGGAGGACTATTCCGCCGCGCTGATCGGCGTCTCCTCGATCATGGCGCCGCTGGTGCCGCCCTCAATCGCGATGATCCTCTATGGCGCGCTGTCGGGCACCTCCATCTCGCGGCTGTTCGTGGCCGGGATCGTACCGGGCGTGCTGCTGGCGGTGATCCTGTCGGCCTATGCGATCTGGATCGCCGGGCGGCGCGGCTATCCCAAACTGCCCCCCGCCAGCCTGGGCGAGATCGGGCGCGCCCTGGGCCGCTGCGCGCCCGTGCTGCTGCTGCCGGTGATCATCATCGGCGGGATCCGCGGCGGGGTCGTCACCCCGACGGAGGCTGCGGCAGTGGCCGTCGTCTATGCCATGCTGGTGGCCGGGCTGTGGTATCGCGCCCTGTCCCCCGCACGCCTGCGCCGGGTGTTCCTGAACACCGCGCTGGTCAGCGCCACGATCTATCTGCTGATCGCCTTTGCCCATGTGCTTTCGCTGATCTTCTCGATCGAGCGGTTGCCCCAGGCTGTCGTCACCACCCTGACCACGGTGTCGGAAAACAAATGGGTGATCCTGCTGATGGTGAACCTGATCCTGCTGGTGCTGGGCATGTTCCTGGACACCGTGGGCATCCTGATCCTGACGGTGCCCGCGCTGATGGCCATCGGCAACCAGCTGGATCTGGACCCGGTGCATCTGGGCGTGATCGTGGTGTTCAACTGCCTGATCGGTTTCGCCACGCCGCCGGTGGGCCTGTGCCTTTACGTGATGTCCGGCGTCACCCGCCGCCCGATCGAGGCGATTTCCCTGCATGCGTTGCCCATGGTGGGGCTGGCACTGATCGTCCTGGGGCTGATCACGGCGTTTCCGCAGATCGTCCTGTTCCTGCCCGACCTGCTGGTGGAGTGACCCATGGCCGACCTGACCACGCACCTGGGGCGCCTGACCCTGAAGAACCCGCTGATCGCCGCCCCGGCCGAACACATGATCCATGACGGCGGCGTGCGCGCGGCCATCGCCGCGGGGGCCGGCGCGGTGGTGGTGAAATCCACCAACGAAAGCACCGCCGCCCGCGCCCAGCTGTGCGCCGCCGAATACGTCGCCCTGAACGACCGCTGGGAGGTCGTCGACTGGGGCCCGCAGGCCGATCCGGCGACCATGATCCTGTCCCGCTCGGGATTGCATCCGCTGTCCTTCGACGCATGGCTGGCCGCCTGCGTCGAACAGGACCGGGCCGCGCGGGACGCCGACTGCCTGCTGGTGCCCAGCCTGATCCTGGCCGATCTGGATCAGGCCGTGCAGATGGCCCGCGCGGTGCAGCAGGCCGGGTTCCGGGTGCTGGAGTTCAACATCGGCACCCCCTATGCCCGCGAGGCGGCGCCCGGCGCCGTCTCCACCGAGACGGCCGCC
Organism: Pseudooceanicola aestuarii; assembly: GCF_010614805.1. Lineage (NCBI taxonomy): Bacteria > Pseudomonadati > Pseudomonadota > Alphaproteobacteria > Rhodobacterales > Paracoccaceae > Pseudooceanicola > Pseudooceanicola aestuarii. The sequence continues at coordinate 2,062,257 of NZ_JAAFZC010000001.1, read as the reverse complement.
GACCGCGTCGCGCTGCTGACCCGCACCATCTGCGCCGCCGTGGACATCCCCGTCTGGATCAAGCTGACGGGACAGACCAGCGACGTGCCCGACCTCGCACGCGCGGCCCGCGATGCGGGGGCCGAGGCCGTCATCGTCGCCGGCCGTCTTCTGGGTCTGCTGCCCGATCTGGAAACCCAGGCGCCGGTGATCGGCACCTCCGGCGGCTTTGGCGGGTTCTGGAACCTGCCGCTGACCTGCCATTGGCTGGCCCTGTGCCGCGCCGCCCTTGGGCCCGGCCCCAACCTGATCGGCATCAACGGCATCACCAACGGCCCCGATGTGGCCCGCGCCCTGCTGGCCGGAGCCTCCGCCGTCGGCATGGCCTCGGCCGTGATGCTGCGCGGCTTCGGCGTGATCGGCGACAGCCTGGATTGGCTGGACGGCTATTGCACCCGCAAGGAATGCAGCGTCGCACAGCTGGTGGGCCGCGCCGCCGATGCCCGCCGCACCTTTGCCGACATGCCGGACCTGGACGCCCACTGGACCCGCTTCGTCCCCCCGGAAAGCACCTGAAGGAACCCTGACATGACTTCTGAAACCCCCACTGCCCCGTTCAGCGACCGCGCCCGCCGCCTGCTTCGGGGCGCCGTGGATCTGCACATCCACTCCGGTCCCTCGCTGCATCCGCGCAAGATCGACCACGTCGAGGCCCTGCGCCAGGCCGATGCGGTGGGGATGAGGGCGATCCTGCTGAAGGATCACTATTATCCCACCATGCCCGTGGCCACGCTGCTGAATGACAACATGCAGACCAGCACCCGCGCGTTGGGCGCCATCGTGATGAACCATCCGCTGGGCGGGCTGAATCCCAGCGCGGTGGACTACGCCCTGAAACAGGGCGCGCGGATCGTCTGGATGCCCACGGCCCATGCCCGCAACCATATCGAAAAGACCTCGGGCGATCTGAAGGGCAAGTTTCCGGAGAACAGGAAGAAGACCCTGGACCAGGAAGGCCTGACCCTGACCGATGCCAATGGCGTGCTGCGCGACGAGGTGCGCCAGATCCTCGACCTGGTGGCGGAGGCCGACGCCTGCGTGTCCGCCGGGCACCACCATATCGACGAGGCCTGGACCTTTTACGAGGAAGCAAAGGCCCGTGGCGTCACCCGCATGTTCCTGAACCATCCCACCTACGTCAACGCCGGCAGCTTTGCCGATGTCACCCGGCTGACGGAGATGGGGGTGAAGATCGAACATTCGATCTGCATGTTCATCCCCTCCACCTTTTCCATGTTCGACGGCGAACACCTGAAAACCGCGATCGACGCGGCGGGCGTAGGCAATACGTTCTTCGGCTCGGACCTGGGCCAGAACGGCAATCCGACCCCGGTCGAGGGCTTTGCCCAGATCATCGATATGCTGGCCGAACTGGGGTATTCCGACGCGGAGATCATACAGATGACCGCGACCAACGCGGCTGACTTCGTCGGAGGGCTGGATTGACATGACATCACTGAAGGAACGGCTGGCAACGGGGACGCGGCAGATCGGCGTCTTTCTCAAGACCCCGGCGCCGCATCTGGTGGAACTTTCCGCCGCGGCGGGCTGCGATTTCGTGGCCCCCGACATGGAGCACGCCCCCCTGGACCTGTCGCATGTGGATGCGATGGTGGGCTTTGCCGGGCGCAGCGGCATTCCCGTGTTGCCGCGCGTGCCCGGCAAGGATCCCGCCCTGATCGGGCGGTTGCTGGACCTCGGAGCGCAGGGGATCCTGGTGCCCCATGTCTCCACCGCCGACCAGGCGCAAGCGCTGGTCGCGGCGACGCGGTTCGACGGCGGGCGGGGATTTTCGCCCTCCCCGCGTGCGGGCGATTACGGCGCGATGGGCGCGGCGCGCTACAAGGCGCGGCAGGCGGACCATGTGCTGACCGCCCTACAGATCGAAGACCGCGCCGGGCTGGACAACGCCGACGCCATCGCGGCGGTGCCCGGTGTCGATGCGCTGTTCGTCGGACCGGCGGACCTGTCGCTGTCTCTGGGCGTCGGCCTGCCCTCGGAGGCGCTGGATCACGCCATCGCCCGCATCCTGGCCGCCGGACAGACGGCAGGCCGGGCCTGCGGGATCTTCGTGGCCGATGGCGCCGCAGCCGCCCGGCGGCTGGAGCAGGGATTTGCCTGGGCGATCGTCGGATCGGACCAGAGCCTGTTGACCGCCGCCCTGCGCCGTGAACGCACCGCCGCCAGGCCCGACGTCACCTGACCACTCAAGGACAAAGATCATGAGCATTCACAACATCAACTGGAACGACCTGCCCTGGAAAACCATCCGTCCGGGGGTGGAGCAAAAGGCCTTCTCCGGAGAGGGGGCGACCGTCGCTCTGCACCGGCTGCAACCCGATCACGAGCCGCGCCCGCATTCCCACCCGCATGAGCAATTGGCCTATATCGTCTCGGGGACCGTCGATTTCCACATCGGTGACGACGTGGTGCGTCTGGGACCGGGGGGGATTGCCGCCGTGCCGCCCGGCATCACGCATCATGCCGTGGTGGTAGGCGACGAAGAGGTGATCAACCTCGACGTTTTCACCCCACGGCGGCCCGAATACGCCTGAGCGCGGGTGCGACCGGCCTGTCGCCTGCCATTGCCCGTGCCGACCGTTCGAGTATTACCATGGGTCACATGTTCCCGATGGCGCAACGGAAGGCAGACGACACGATGGCAGGCACCGACACTGAGGCGCTGACGTTCAAGCAGATGGTGCGGGATTTCGACGTGACCCCCCGCACCCTGCGGTACTACGAATATGTCGAGATCCTGCGCCCGGAGCGTACCGGGCGCGAACGTTACTACGATCGGCGGCAACAGGCCCGCCTGAAACTGACGCTGCGGGGCCGCCGCTTCGGAATGCGGCTGGAGGATATCCGCCTCTGGCTGGAGATGCATGACGAAAGCGGGTCCGAGGCGCAGATGCGCGCCTGGCTCGACCTGGCGGCAGAGCTGGAGGCCCGCCTGACCCAGGAGATCGAGGAGCGTCAGCAAGCCATCGCGGAGCTGCGCGAAACCGCCCAGGTCGCCCGCCGAACCATCGGCGACGCCTGAGCTCCGGTCAGACCGCCGCGTCCCCGTGACAGACCCTGTAGCGGCCTCGTCGCGGCCCCGTGCCGTGACGGTACGGCCGGCAGGGCCTGCGCGGGTGCGCGGTGCCGTCACGCCCTCCCGACCGGTCGGCCTCCGCCGGACGCCGACATCCCTGCCGGGCAGCACAGCAGCCTTCGGGCCGGGAAATGCCCGTCTGGTGCGCCGGTCACCCCGCCGCGGTGTTGCGGCGGTTCCAGCGGACGGAGGACCAGAAGGACACCCCGATCAGCGCGGCCCCGGCCAGGCCGGTGATGACCTCGGGGATATGGACCAGCGATTGGGCGAACATGATCACCGACAGCGCGATGATGGCGTAGAAGGCGCCATGTTCCAGGTAGCGATATTCGGCCAATGTCCCCTTCTCCACCAGCATGATGGTCATGGAGCGGACATACATCGCCCCGATCCCCAGCCCGATGGCGATGACAAACAGGTTCTGCGACAGCGCAAAAGCCCCGATCACCCCGTCAAAGGAAAACGACGCGTCCAGAACCTCCAGGTAGAGAAACGCCCCCACCCCGCCCCGTGCGCCGGCCTGCAGCGCGGCTTCCTTGCGGTCCAGCAGGCCGCCTGCGACCTCTACCACCAGGAAGGTCACAAGCCCCCAGATCGCCGCTGTCAGGAACGTCATCTGCTGCGCCTCCGGCAGCAGCCGTTGAAAGGCCAGGATCACCAGCAGCACCACTGCAACCTCGATCCCGCGCACGGCGGCGTAGCTGGACATCCGGGCCTCCAGCCAGGTGACCCAATGCACGTCCTTGTCGCTGTCGAAGAAGAACCCCAGCCCGACCATCATCAGGAACGTCCCGCCAAAGGCCGCGATCGGCAGATGCGCGGTTTCCATGATATGGGCGTAATCCTCGGGGCGGGCGGCGGCCATCACCAGCGCCTCCCAAGGGCCAACCCCGGCCGCGATCACCACGATCAGCAACGGGAAGACGATGCGCATCCCGAACACGGCGATCAATATCCCCCAGGTCAGGAAGCGGCGCTGCCATTTCGGGGTCATTTCCTTCAGCTTGTTGGCGTTCACGATGGCATTGTCGAAGGACAGGCTGATCTCCAGCACCGCGAGGACGGCACAGATGAAGAAGATCGTCAGCGCACCATTCCAGGTGCCGGTGGTCTGCCACCCCAGCACGGCGCCCAGGACAAGGCCCAGGCCAGTGACGATGAAGGCCCAGAGAAAATAGTGAAGAAGGGTCGACGCGGGGCCCCGGCGCATCGCTGTTTTGGGTCGGCTGGTCATGATGGATCTGCTGTGCGGCCGATTTTCGAACTGGTGCCGACATCACGGATGTGCCGCGACATCCGCCAGAGGGGCCCGGTCACCCTGTGCAATCGTCCCCTTCCCGGCCCGGCGCCGAGCGGCGCAAGGGGCCGATAGGGCCGACGGCGCATTACTTGGCCCCCGCCGGACGAAGGTCAAGCGTCTTTCGCCCGATCCACCCGGTGAATCCGGGTCTTGCCCCGGAGTTCGCCCGGAGTGGGCCCCTGAATTGGTCCCCGAGTTGGTTCCGGGGTTCCCCCCGGCGTTCGCCCCGGCGATGGCCCGGTTCCAGCCCGGCAAGGGCGGCCCCGTCCCGGCCGTGCCCTTCCGCCGCGATGGCCACCGCCCCGAACACCCGCCCCGCCGGTGCCCCAGAGACGCATCCGCCCCGCCAGCAGATCGCCCGCGCACCGGCTTTGACCGGCCTCCGCATGCGGCGCATGGGCGCTGCGGCTTTCCACCCGCTGCAAGTCAGGTCAGCCTGCCCCGCACACCCGCCCTTGCGATCGCACAAACTCGACACGCCCCAAGGCCGCCCATAGGGTCGCCGGCATGAACGCTGATAGGCCGGTTCTCGGCATTTTCCTGATGCTCGGTTTCTGCATCGTGGCCCCGATGGGGGATGCCACGGCGAAACTGCTGGGCACCCGCCTGCCCATCGGAGAACTGCTGCTGATCCGGTTCGCCCTGCAAGGGGTCTTTCTGACCCCCATCGCCCTGGCCACCGGACGAGTGATGCGGATGCGCGGTTATATACTGAGGATGACCGCCCTGCGCACCCTGCTGCATATTCTGGGCGTCGGGTTCATGTTCACCTCGCTGAAATACCTGCCGCTGGCAGACGCCATCGCCATCGCCTTTGTCATGCCGTTTCTGCTGCTGCTGATGGGCAAGTTCCTGCTGGGAGAAGAAGTCGGCCCGCAGCGCCTGGCCGCCTGCGCGGTGGGGTTTGTCGGCACGTTGATGGTGGTTCAGCCCAGCTTTGCCGAGGTCGGCGCCCCGGCCCTGCTGCCGCTGGGCGTCGCGCTGACCTTTTCGTTGTTCATGCTGGTCACCCGCCGCATCGCCAAGGAAATCGACCCGATCGGGATGCAGGCCGTATCCGGCTGGATCGCCGTGGCCGTGCTGGCGCCACTGCTGCTGATCACCAACGCGGCAGAGGTGCCGGGCATGACCCTGCCGATGCCGCCGCGCGACGCCTGGGGTCTGCTGCTGCTGATCGGGCTGCTGGGATCGTTCGGTCACCTGTTGATGACTTGGTCCCTGCGGTTCGCACCCTCGGCCACGCTGGCGCCGATGCAATACCTGGAAATCCCCTGCGCCACGCTGATCGGCTGGGCAATCTTCGGCGATCTGCCCGACGGGCTGGCCGCCATCGGCATCGGCGTGACCATCGCCTCGGGATTGTTCATCGTGGCGCGGGAACGGGCCATCGCCCGCCGCCCCCTGCCAGCACAAGCGCCGTTTCCGCAAGCGTTGCAGCCGGAAGAATAACCAGCATCCCCGGCCCGTCCATCGACAGCCGCACCGTTCCGCCCAGCGCCACGTTGGACGTGCCGACCCGCCCGTCGGGGCGGAACGCCAACCCGTCGATCGGCCAGCGCAGCCCTTCGGACCGCCCCGTCACCGGCGCCAGCGGATAAAGCGACACGCGCGTTCCCGTCTCCAATGACAGGGCCACCTCGGGCGGGCAATGGAACAGTTGATCCTCCCCCCCCAGCAGCAGGCAGGGCCGGTCCGCATGGCGGACCAGCGCGGTGCAGGCGGCCATCATGTGATCCACCCGCCTTCCCAGGAACCCGGTGCCGACGACCAGCGGCGCGGCGATCCGGGTCAGGCATTTCTCGAAATCTGTGCTGTCCTGTTCGGAGACGTGATGCACCCGGTCGGCGGGAATACGGCGCGCGACGTCCGGGTCCAGCGAGTCCAGGTCCCCGATCACCGCATCCGGCACCACGCCATGCGCCATCAGCAGGTTCGCCCCCCCATCCGCCGCCACCAGCGGTCCGCAATTGCGCCGGATCACGCCCAGTTCCGCAATGTTCAGACCGCTGCCGCCAACCAGACCGACGGGGCGGTCACTGCGCAGAATGGGGGGAATTTTCATGATTTTGCCTGCCTGGATTCGACTCGAACCACAATATGGTCACAAAATAAGACCGGCTGCTTCAAAGATTCGGGCAGGTTCCGCCGTATCACGAAAGGCAATTCGTATCCGTGTCGTCCTGCGGATCCTATATCATATACAGAAGGCGAGTGGCACCGTGGTTGAGTCCAACAAAATTCTGACCGTTTCGTACGGAACCTTCTCCTGTACCCTCGAAGGCTTCGACGACGCGTTCGAAACGATGAAGGCCATCGCGGAATATTTCCGGGATCTCGCGGCGGAGGACCGGTTCTTCGGGGCCGAACCTCCGACGCCGGATGCCGATGTGCTGGCCCGGCTGGCCGAACGCGGCCATTCCCGCCGGATCGAGGCGCGCACCCAGGATGGCAATATCGTGCTGCGCCCCGAAACCCGGCAGGCGCCCGCCGCCGAGCCTGCCTCGGAACCTGCCCCGGAACCTGCCGCCGCGTCCGATCCCGCCGCCGACCTGCCCGCTGCAGACCTGTCCACCGACAGCTCCGCGCATAGCGATCAGGACAGCCTGGCCGATCACGCCATCGGCGACGCCGCCACCGGACTTGAAACGGCCATCCCGGCCGAAGACAGCGAACCGACCCCTGCCGCGGAACCTGCCCCCGTCGCGCAACAGGCCCCCACCGCCGAAGCTCAGGCCGCCAAGCCGGAACAGGCCCCTGAGGCGGAAGTTGGCGAAGACCTCCCCGCCGCGCGCCCGGCTCCGACCCCTCCCGATCCCTCCAGCGTCACGGCCAAGTTGCAACGCATCCGCTCTGTCGTGAACCGCACCCAGCGCGCCACCCCGGACACCGCGCCCGAAGCCGCTGCCCCGGTAACAACACCGCCCCCCGCCGAGCCGGAGACCGTGGCAGAGAGCCGGGCAGAGCCCGCAGATCTGCCCGCCGCAGACCGGCCCGCCGCAGATCTGCCCGCCGAGGAGATCGCCGCGCCGCTGACCTCCGATGCGGGGGAAACCTTCGCCGACACTTCTGCCCTGACGGACGAGGAAGAGGACGGCGAATGGTCCGACCTGATGGCCGACCTCGACGCGGAGGACGCCGAGATCGACGAACAGCTCACCGACGACGGCGAAATCGGCACCGATGCCCGCTCCCCCGCCGCGGCCGGAGAGGCGGCCGCCGAAGAGGACACCGATATCTTCGACCTCGCCGCCAGCGATGAGGCCGGGGACGACTTGGCGGATACCGCCACGACCGCCCCCGCCGAAGCCCCCGTGGCAGAAGCGTCGGAGGAGGCCCCCACCGTCACCGCGACCGCCGAGGACGCCGCCGAGGACGATACCGATCACGTCGCCGATAGCGCCGACATCGCAGCTGACACCCCCGCCCGCCGCCCTGTCGCGCGGGTCATCAAGGTGAAGCGCGCCGATTTCGACGCCGTGATGGAAGAGATCGACGAAGAGGACGAGTTTTCCTCCGATTCCACGCTCAGCGCCGAGGACGAGGCCGAACTGCAAAGCGAACTGGCCGCGGTGGAGGCCGAACTGGCCGCTGATACCGATACCGACGCGCCGGCCACGCCATTGCGCGCCGACCGGGCCGATGATTTCGGCTTCGACGACGCAGACGACCCTGCGGACCACGACCCCGCCCATGGCGCGATCACGTATGACGCCGCCCCCGATGCTGATCAGCAGGGCGCACCGCAAAACGACATCGCCCTTGACGGTCCCGCCGCCCCCGTGGCGCAGCCGGGCGATGATGCGCAGATCGACGCCACCGATCCGGATGCCGCCGATCAGCCCGACCGCTTTGCCGATGCCGACAACCAGGGCAACATGGATCGCATCCTAGAGGAGACGAACCAACATCTGGGAGAGAGCGAGGGCACCCGCCGCCGCAGCGCCATCGCGCATTTGCGGGCGGCCGTCGCCGCCACCAAGGCCGAGCATCGCGCCGGCTCCAACCTGCGCAAGGAAAACCCCAGCGCCGACCCCTACCGGGAGGATCTGGCCCAGGTGGTCCGCCCCCGCCGGCCTCGCGTCACAGGTCAGGCTCAACGCGTGGATCAACGCCCCGCGCCGCTGAAACTGGTGGCCGAACAGCGCGTCGACCTTGAGGAAAGCAACGCCCTTGCCCCGGTGCGGCCGCGCCGCGTCACGGTCCAGCACCGCGCCGATCCCGCCCCAGAGGCAACATCGGACGATGCGATCGAACTGTCCGACGACAACGACGGCCTGGCCGAAGTGGTCGCAGAGACAATGAACAGCCAATCCGGGGAAGGCCCCCTGCGTCCCACCCCGGAGACCGCGCAGGACATGCCCCCACCTACCGCAGAGGCCGGGTCCGAAGCCGCCGCGCGGGAGGCCGCGCCCGCACAGCAGGCAGATCCCGCCCCTGCCCGCCAACCCGAGGGGGAGGCGCCGGAGGCCGCGACCAGTTTCCGCGACTACGCCGCCCGCGTGGGCGCCGTGGAACTGCCCGACCTTCTGGAAGCCGCTGCCGCCTACCTGAGCTATGTCGAGGGGCGCGGCGAATTCTCCCGGCCGCAGATCATGACCACCGTGCGCTCTCTGGAACCCGAAACCTTCAGCCGCGAAGACGGCCTGCGCTCCTTCGGGTTGCTCCTGCGGGAGGGGAAGATCCGCAAGATCGACGGGGGGCGCTTTGTCGTCTCCGACCGGTTGGCCTTTGGTCCCGGCAAACGCGCGGCGGGGTGACCAGACGCGCGGGCGGCCATCGTTCGTCCGTCACCGGCCCAAGGGGCTGAGGCCCCCGGCCTTTCGCCGTCCTGTGTTGGCCCCCTATGCCGGACCCCGAGTCCCGGCCGGTTGAGAAACGGCGAGGTATGGCCCGGCGCGGTGCGGCACGGTCCGAAAGGGTGCGGCACCCCGTTGGACGCCCGACCTGGCACGGGCACCGCGCCTAGGGGTCGGCGCCGGATGCAGGACGTGTTGCCTCCCCAACCCAAAGCCGCCGAGACACCAGGGCGCCGCCCTGCCCCGCGCTCCTGGCGAAACGGCGCGGGCTGCGGCCGCCACCCCGCCGTGCCAGCGACAGGCCGGGCGCCACAAGTCCGCACCCCCCGGCTCTACGGCACCTCAGTCGAACTGCGGCGCGCGCTTGGCCATATTGGCCGCGATGATCTCCTGCTGGTGGGCGCCACCGATCAGGGGCAGCTGTTCCGCGCTTTCCTCAAACAGCACCTTGGCCGCATCCGCGCCACTTTCGGCGACGCCGATCAGCCGTTTCGCCGCGCGGGTGCCGGAGGGCGACTTGCCGGCGATCACCTCTGCCAGGCGCTGCGCCTCCGCCAGAGGATCCTCGGCGATCTGGGTGACCAGGCCCCAGGCCAGGCCCTGTTCGACCGCCACCGGCTCTGCCGTGTAGGTCATCAGGCGCAGCACGTCGGACCGCACCAGCTGCGGCAGCAGAACCATCCCGCCCATGTCGGGGATCAGCCCCCACTTGGCCTCCATCACCGCCAGCTTCGTGCCCGGCGCTGCGATGCGGATATCCGCACCCAGCGCCAGCTGGAAGCCTGCGCCAAAGGCCACGCCCTGCACGGCGGCGATCACCGGCACCGGCACCTTGCGCCAGATCATCGCGACCTCCTGCATCAGGTTCGAATCGCCATGGGTCCGGGTCATCACCCGGTCTTCCGTGGACGGGCCCGCCATCTTGCCGAACGACGCCACATCCAGCCCCGCGCAGAAGGCCCGCCCTTCTCCCGAAAGCACGACGGCGCGGATATCGGCATTGTCCACCAGGGCCTCCCCCGCCGCGACGATGGCCTCCGCCATGGCGGGATCCACCGCGTTCATCTTGTCACCGCGCACCAGCGTGACATGCGCGATCTTCCCCGTGATCTCGGTCCTTACCCGGTCCGTCATATCGGTCCTCCCTCTACAGACGGTAAATATTGGACCTGACCCTAATCTTCCGCGCCGCCCGGGCGCCACGAGAACGTCGCGTCTTGTGTGGGGCGCGGGTTCGGGGCTAGACATTCGGGCATGTCCGACACGCGCCTTACCCCCCTGGCCCAGAGCCTGCCCGCCACCGTCCCCTTCATCGGCCCCGAGGAATTGGAGCGCCGTCGCGGCGCCCCCTTCGCGGCCCGGTTGGGGGCCAATGAAAACGTCTTTGGCCCCTCGCCCAAGGCGATCGCCGCGATGCAGGCGGCCACGCCCGACCTGTGGAAATACGGCGATTCCGCCAGCCATGACCTGTGCGTCGCGCTGGCCGAACATCTGGATACGCGGCTGGAAACCGTGACCGTGGGCGAAGGGGTGGACGGGCTGCTGGGCCTTCTGGTGCGCCTGCTGGTGGCGCCGGGCGACCGGGTCGTGACCTCCCACGGGGCCTATCCCACGTTCAATTACCACGTCCAGGGTTTTGGCGGCGAACTGGTGACCGTGCCCTACAAAGGTGACCACGAAGACCCGCGCGCCCTGTTCGCCAAGGCGCGGGAAACCGGGGCGAAACTGGTCTACCTCGCCAATCCTGACAACCCGATGGGCAGCTACCTGAACGGACAGGACATCGCCGATGCTTTGGCGGATCTGCCCGATCACGCGCTGCTGGTTCTGGACGAGGCCTATATCGAATGCGCCCCCGAGGCGGCGCTGGCGCCGATCGCCTATGACGATCCGCGGGTGATCCGGATGCGCACCTTTTCCAAGGCCTATGCCCTTGCGGGCGCGCGGGTCGGCTATGCCATTGGCGATCCGACGCTGATCGCCGCCTTCGACACCGTACGCAACCATTTCGGGATGCATCGCACGGCGCAGGACGGCGCATTGGCGGCTTTGGCGGATCAGGACCACCTGCGCGACACGGTGGCCAGGATCGCCGCCTCCCGAGAGGAGATCGCCCGGATCGCCCGCGACAACGGGCTGGTGCCCCTGCCCTCGGCGACCAATTTCGTGACTGCCGATACCGGCGGCGACGGCGACACCGCGCGGTCGCTGGTCGCGGCACTGGGCGCACGCGGTGTGTTTGTCCGCATGCCCTTTGTCGCACCGCAGGACCGTTGCATCCGCATCAGCTGCGGCACGCCGGAGGATCTGCTCCGGCTGGAGGAAGCCCTGCCCGCCGCCCTGGCCGAGATCAACTCCGCCGGCTGAGAGCCCCCCCAGACCGAAACGCAAACGCCCCCGCATCGACAGGTGACGGGGGCGTTGTCATTCCTTCCGGTCGGCCCGCCCCGGCGCGGGCGGCTCAGCGCGCGGCGGGGGCCATGGTGGCGCGCGCGGTTGCCTCTTCAGCGGTCAGGGTGGCGGCGGGGGCCAGCGGCTCGTTGCTGGCAACCACTTCCGCCGCTGCGGCCAGCGCGCCGCTGCCAAAGGGGATCTCCAGCGCACGCATCCCGCTTTCGATCACGCCCATGACCCCCAGCACCATATGGGCATTCACATGCCCCATGTGCCCGATGCGAAAGTACCCTTCGCCTGCCGGATCGTCGCGGGCCGCCATACCCAACCCCAGGCCCAGCGTCACGCCCGCAGTCTCGGCGGTCCAGCGGCGCAACGCCTCGCCGTTGCGACCACCCAGACCCAACGCGGTAACAGCATGACTGCGCAGCTGCGCATCCGCCACGTTCAGCCGCAACGGTCCGCCCTGCCCCCAGGCCTCGCAGGCGGCCCAGATGGCGCGGGCCAGCACGGCGTGGCGATGCCACACGGCCTCCAGCCCTTCGTCATGGATCAGGTCCAGCGCGGCGCGCAGGCCCAGCAGGTGATGCGTGGGCGCCGTGCCCCCGAAGAACTGGTAGAACCACTCCGGTTCGGCACGCGGTACCCAGTCCCAATAGCGGGAGACACGTTTCATCCGCGCCCGCACCTCCGCCGCGCGGGCGTTGAAGAAGACAAAGGACAGGCCCGGCGGCACCATCAGCCCCTTTTGCGATCCCGCCACCATCACATCCACGCCCCAGGCGTCCATCTCGAACCGGTCCACCCCCAGCGAGGCAATGCAATCGGCCATCAACAGCGCCGGATGTCCGGCCTCGTCCAGCGCCCGACGCAGGGCGCGCGGATCGTTGCGGATGGAGGTGGCGGTATCCACATGGCTGAACATCACCGCCTTGATCCGATGCGCCGTGTCAGCGGTCAGAACCTCGGCCAGGCGGGCCGGGTCGATGGTGGCGTTCAGGCCGAAATCCAGCACTTCGACCTCCAGGCCCAACCCCTCGGCCATGTCCGCCCAGCCGTGCCCGAACCGGCCCGTCGCGCAGACCAGAACCTTTTCCCCTTCGGCGGCGATGTTGGACAGCGCTGCCTCCCAGGCGCCATGCCCGTTGGCGATGTAGATCGTGGCAAAGGCATCGGTCTGCGCGACGCGTTTCAGATCGGGCATCATCTCGGCCACCATACGGGGCAGTTCGCCCTCGTAGATATTGGGAGCGGCACTGTGCATCGCCCGCAGCACGGCGTCCGGCATGACGGACGGGCCGGGAATGGCAAGGTAGGTGCGACCGGATGCAAGGCTCATGGAAATCTCCGTTTCGGGTCTGGTTCGGCGTCGGGATCGGCGTCGGGTTGGGATCTGTGATGCGGTCGCAGGGGGCCGCCACGGGCGGAGAATGGTCCCGCGCGCGGCGCGCGTCAATTCGCACGGGTTGCCACAGGGGCCTGCCCCCCTTACATCGGGCCTGCACTGCACAGGATCGGGCAATGGCCAAGGCGGGAACCGTCAGACTTTTCGACCGAATAAAACAATGGGAGCGCGACCTGCGCAATTCCTACAACACGGATCTGTCGACGCCGGAGAAACGGCGCCGGGCGCATATCTACAACTTGTGGTTCGACCATGCGATCCTGCGCGGCGTCTGGACCAATCTGGACGAGATCGCGCCGGGGGTCTTCCGGTCCAACCACCCCACCCACCGCCGTTTTGCGGAGCTGAAGGCGCGCGGCGTCACCTCGGTACTGAACCTGCGCGGCTCGGCGGGGGCGGCGCATTACCTGACCGAACGCGAAAGCTGCGAGCAGCTGGGCCTGACGCTGGTGGATCGCAACCTGCACGCGCGCAAGGCGGCCTCGGCCGCCGAGATCCTGGCCGTGATCGCAGCCTTTCGCAGCATCGACCGCCCCTTCGTGATGCATTGCAAATCGGGCGCGGACCGGGCCGGGTTCGCCTCGGCCATCTACCTGATGGCGATCGAGGGAGAGCCGGTCGAACAGGCGCGGCGCATGTTGTCGGCGCGCTATGTCCACTTCCGCTGGACCAAAACGGGCGTGCTGGATCACATCCTGGACAGCTACGCCCTGCGCAACGCCACCGACCCCATCGGGTTCGAAGACTGGATCCGCACGGAATATGACCCGGCGAAGATCCAGGCCGAATTCGACGCCCGAACCCGCCTGCCCCTCTGATGTCCGGGGCCGGGCCGTGAGCCGGCCTCAGCGGCCTCGGTCCCGCCCATCCCGTCCGGCCCGCGCCAGCAGTGCCGGATCCGCCCCTGCGGCATAGCGCAATTGCAGGCCCAGGCTGCGGGCGCCGTTCCGGACCCAGCCATCTGCGGCATAGCGATCAAAGGACCTGCGCGCCACGCAGCCCATCAGTTCCATCGGCAGGCCAGCCCGCGCCAGCCGCCGTGCTACCGCGATATCCGCCATTACCGGCTGATCCGGGTAGCCCCCCACCCGCGCCAGATGCACGGCAGAGACCAGCAACCCCTGATCCGCGAACGGCAGGCGCAGCAGCCGGCTGCGCCGGTTGGCCCATCCCGCCACCAGGCGTGGACCGATGCCGCCGCGGTCAAATCCCAGCCGGAAGGCCCCTGGCCTGCCGCGCGCCATCTGGGCGCTGACTTTCTCCGTCCAGCCGGGGCCGGGCTGGGTACCGGGATCCAGAATCAGCAGCCACTCC